>CAUBIP010000015.1 GCA_958436045.1 uncultured Oscillospiraceae bacterium
TTTCGGCGCAAAGCCGCGCAACTGCAAATACAGCTACGGGGTAAGCCCCGGATTCCCACCGGGATCCTTTTATCCGCGCGCCACGCAACGCAGCAGCACACGGAGGGTGATACAATGTATAACATTCTTATTTACTATATATCACATTTACAGGACCTTGTCAACCTTTTTCTCGCATCCAACCACAAAAGATACCGCGGCAGCCGGGGCCTCCCCCCAAGCTGCCGCGGCGCGGGCATTTTACCCCAGGCTTCGTTACTTTACCTCGATGATATGGATATCCGCCAGCTGATAGTCCGACTGCCCGGTGACGACATCGGCAAGCAGGGCGACATCCGCATCCTGCAGCCCCTCGGCGGGCGCGGCGACGGCGACATTGATGCCGTCGTCGGTCATGTAAGCAACGCAATCGGTGTAGCCCTTGGCAATAATTAAGCTCTCAATCTGCGCCTCCTGGAGGCTGACGGTCATCAGGTCATCCAGCGCGTCCGAGCTGGCGGAGGTCGCCGCGGTGTCGTCCCCGGCGTAGGCGATGGTCTCCTGCAGAGTCGTCACGGCGCTGTCTCTGGCCTCCTGGCGGCTCAGGCGCATGGCGGCAAAGTAATCCGCCGCGCCGGTCGTCTCGTCCAGGCCCTCGGTCGCCGCCGTCTGCAGGGCGTCGTCCGAGGGGGCGATGACCATGGTGGCGTCATCCAGGACCTGGTCGGCGTTCAGCGTCTGGGTCAGGTCCTGGGTCTCGTCGTGACCGGCGTAGGCCCAGTTCAGGTAGATCCCCGCGCAGACCAGGACCAGCACCGTTGCGATGACTGCGTTCTTCTTCCAAGCTTTCATAAAATCTCCTCCTATTGCTCCTTCATTTTGACGACGGTGATCTTATCCGCGCTCAGCCCCGTCAGACTGGAGACGGCGCAGACAAGATCCAGCTTGACCTGGGGCTGATCCGCCCCCTGACTGATGACGACCGCGCCCCGGTACGTCGGATAGATCGTCTGGGTCACGACGGCCTGCTGCTGCCCGCTGCCGCTGGCCGCCAGGACGGTCTCGCGGGTGACGCTGCTCTGCGGGTCGTCCTCCCCGCCACGCTCCTCCTGGGTCACGTCCGTCTGGTAGACATACTGGGTGCCGGTCCGCAGTGTCAGAATGACCTCCACCTCTCCTGCCCCCTGGATCCGGGAGAGCAGCTTGCCCAGCTGGGCCTGCAGCACGGCGGCATCCTCGGCCATCTCCTGCTGGGCAGGTGCTTGTGTGGCGGGTGTCTCCGCCTTTGCCGCCTTGCCGCCGCTGGGCAGGAGCAGCAGCACGACGCCCAGCAGCAGGACCAGCAGCGCGTATTTGTACTTTCCAAGCTTTGCAAGCGCGCCTGCGCTTTTCTCCTTTATTCCTCCCATGTGACCTGCCCCCCTGTCAGCGCCAGATCCTCCTGCAGCCACTGGGCCAGCGCCTGCTGCTGTGCCGGTGTCACCGCACCGCGGATCGTCACGGCACTGGGGCGCAGGTAATAGTCCCCCAGTGCTTCCAATGAGACCTCCACTGTGACGGACGCGCCCAGGCTGCGGGCTTTGTCCAATATATATGCTTCCGTCTGCTGGGATATGAGCTTGCCCAGCTCCTCACGCACCTGGGCGAGATTTTCCGCCGCAGGCTCGGACGCCAGCAGTGCGTCCGAAAGCGAATTTGACCCCGCCAGCGATGCAAGGCCGGGCAGCGGCGCCAGGACAACCAGTGCCATGCACAGCCCACCGCACAAGCGCAGCATCTGCTTGCCCCGCTTGCCCCGGACCAGCTGCCCCGCCGCGCCCAGCAGCAGCGCCGCGGCGACGATGCGCAGCAAATAATTCCCCAGCGCCTGCATCACACCACCACCTTGATATAGCTGACGAGGCTGATCAGCAGCATCAGCGCGCAGCTGCCCGTCATCGCGGTGAGGTATCCCGCCGCACCGGCAATGGCGTCTGCCAGCTTGGTCAGGTGCCCGGCGTCAAAGACGCCCGCCACCGCCGCCGTCAGCTTCAGGACAAGATACGTCAGCCCCGTCTGCAAAAACGGCGCGGCGCACAGTGCCAGGACCGCCAGCATCCCGAACACGCCGATGGAATTGCGCAGCACACCGGCGCTGACGACCAGCGTCTCCGACGCGTCCGAGAGCATACTGCCGACGACGGGGACGACGCCCGAGAGCGTCAGCTTCGCCGCCTTGACCGTCGTCGCGTCGGCGCTGCCTGAAATTGCCCCGGAGATGGCCAGGTACGCCGTGAAGGCAAAGAGCACCGTCTTCAAGCTGGCACCAATGACCCAGCCGACCAGGCCCCGCAGCTTTGCCAGGGTCTCGTCCCCCATCGCCGCCTCCGCGCAGGCCAGGGCCAGATAGACCAGGGCCAGCGGCTGCAAAAGATGCAGGATCAGGCGGCAGAGCAGCGCCAGAAACGCCACCGTCCCCGCCTGCAGCGTCGCCGCGGCGGTAAAGCCGCCGCAGGAGGCCGTCGCCATGGAAAGGGCCGGGAGGAGAACGTCCGTATAGCTCTGCAGCTGGGCCAGGGCACCGGAGCTGGCCGTGCCCATCGACTGAAGCAGCTGCGCCCCCAGCACGCCCATCGCCAATGCCCCGGCCAGGCCGATGGCACGCCCCGCCCGGCCCTCCTCCAGGTCGCACAGCAGCGCGCAGAGCAGGACAATGGCGAGGATCTGCCCGCCGGTGCGCAGCGCGTCCCGCAGGAATGTCCGCCCCTGGGGGAGGCTGTTGCCGACAAGCTGGCGCAGGCCGCCGGAAAAATCCGCCGCATCCAGCGCGACACCATCCAGCAGCGCCTGGGCCTGGGCGTCCAAGCTGCCGGTCAGGTCCGATTCTGTGAACCAATCCGGCTCAGCCGCCAGGGCGCTGCCCGTCAGGGCCAGGCAGCAGAGCAGTGCAAAAAGCCATCTGCGCATCCTCAGCCCCCCATCCAGGTCCGCAGCAGCGCCAGCAGCGCCGTCAAAAGCGGCAGAGACAGTACAATGACCAGCGCGCTGCCGCAGAGCTCGACGGCATTGGCCAGGGCCGACTGCCCGGCGTCCCGGCAGAGGGCGGCGCACAGCTCGGTCAAAAGCGCGATGCCGGTGCACTTGAGCACCGGACGCAGATACGCTTCCGCGACCCCCGCCGTTTGCGCAAGCTCGCTGCAAAAGCTCCGCACCGGCTGCAGTAGCAGCGCCGCAAAATAGAAGAGCGCCGCGCAGCCGCCCAGCGTCAACGCCGCCGCCAGGCTCGCCTGCCGCCCCTTGAGAAGTCCTGCCAGGACCGCGACGGCCAGCGCCAGGGCAGCGGCCTTGACAAAATAGCCGGTCATCAGAAGCCGAACAGGCGCTGGACCAGGTCAAACAGCGCCGCGATCCGCTCCACAAGGATGACCAGCACGACGACAAGCCCCGCCAGGGTCGTAAGCGTCGCCTGCTCCTCCCGCCCGGTGCGCACCAGCACCTGATTGAGGATCGAGACGATGATCCCCACGGCAGCAATTTTAAAAACAAGGTCAATTTCCATCCCCCGCGCCTTCTCCTTTGCATGGTTTCCGCATCGCTTCCGCCTACAGCAGTAAAATTGCCAGCGCCGCACCGCCGCAGATGCCAAAGACCCGGCACTGTCTGCCCCGCTCGGCCCGGACGGAGGCCGCCTGCTGGGCAAGAGGCTGCATCTGGGCCAGCGCCGCGTCGATGGCGTCCGCCTGGCGGGCCGGATCGTAGCGGCCGAAGGTCAGGGCAAGATCATGCCAGATCTGCCGCGCCGCCGCCGGGCAGCCGTGGCGCCCAAGCGCCGCGTCCCACAGCTCCTCCGCCGGACGCGCCCCCGCTTCCAGCCCCTGGGCGACTTCTAAAAAAATCGTCCGGGCCGGGCCGGTCAGCTCCCGCACCAGCTGGCGGCACAGGGGCGGCAGGCGCGTCTGATTGCAGCGGATCTCCCCGGCCATCCGCGCCAGCGCCTGGCAGAAGGATACCAGCAGCGCCGCCTCCCCCGCCCAATGGGCCGCGCGCAAAAAGCCTGCCCCTGCCGCGCCCACCAGCACGCAAGCCGCGCCCAAAAGCCGGACCGTCACAGCGGTGCAATGCTGATGCGCCGGTCCGGCCCGATGGTCAGCAGTGTCCGAAAAATGCCCGCCTGGAGGAGCGACCGGTACAGCGGCCGCTCCTCCAGATCCCGCCGCTCGGCGGCATGGACCGTCGCCACCAGCCGAACGCCGCAGTACCCCGCCTGCCGCATCACGGCGATATCCGCCGGGTCCGTGATCTCGTCGACGATCATCCACTGCGGCGACATCGTCCGCAGCAGCAATCCCATCGCCTGCGCCTTAGGGCAGCCAGAGAGGATATCCGTCTGCCGCCCGACGGGAAACAGCGCCCGCCCCGCCTGGCAGGCGGCGATCTCAAATCGCACGTCCACCAGGCTGACCCGCTGCCCCAGTTCATCTGAGACCAGCCGCGTCAGCTCCCGAAGCAGGCTTGTCTTCCCCGCCCCGGGCGGTCCGGCGATCAGCGTCGAGTCCGGCGCGCTATGCAGCCAGGGCGCAAGCTGCGCCGCGTAATCTGGCACCCGCCGGGCCACGCGGATGGACGCCGAGGAAAACGCCTGCAGCGTCCGCAGCCGCCCCGCCTCCAGGACAGCCTGGCCGCAGAAGCCGACCCGGTGGCCCCCAGCGGCGGTGATAAACCCCGCCCGCAGGTAATCCGCCGCCGCATAGGCCGAGTAATCCGTCACCCGGTCCAGCAGCTGCCGCAGCAGCTGGCTCGTCACCAGCAGTGGCCCGCCCGCGCCGGTCAGCGGCGTCTCCCGGCCCCGGGACAGCATGGCCGCCGGGTAGCCAAGGCGCAGCCGCACCTCCTCAAGCTGTCCCCGCTCCGCCGCAGGCAGCGCCTGCAGGCGCTCGGCCAGCGGCGGCGGGCAGATATGATACAGTTCCCGTTCTGCGTAATATTGCATTGCTTTCACCCGTGACAAGCCTATGCGCCCGCCCCGCCCGCTATGCCCGGGATTGCCACCGGCGGGCAAATATGGTAAACTGGCGCTGAGAAACGATCTGCGCTCCGGCATTCGAAAAAGCTTCGTTCTATGATGCCGTTTTGATGCTGTTTGTTGGTATGCTGCGACCAGGAGGTGCGCCCAGATGATTCGCATTTTAATTGTGGAGGATGAAAAGCCCATTGCCGAGCTGATCCGCCTGAGCCTGCGCCGGGCGGGCTATCACTGCCAGTGCGTCTACGACGGGCTGGCGGCAGCGGATGTTTTGGAACGGGAGCGGTTTGACCTCGTACTGCTGGATATCATGCTGCCCGGCGTCGACGGCTTTTCGCTCCTGGAATATATCCGCCCCACCGGGACGCCGGTCATCTTTCTCACAGCCAAAAACGCTGTCAACGACCGGGTCCGGGGCCTGCGTATGGGGGCAGAGGATTATATCGTCAAGCCCTTCGAGGTTCTGGAGCTGCTGGCACGGGTGGACGTCGTCCTGCGGCGCTACCATAAGACCAGCGACACTCTGGATATCGGCGGCCTGCACATCGACCAGCAGGCCATGCAGGTCACCCGGGACGGTGCGCCCATCGCGCTGACGAAGAAGGAATATGACCTGCTCCTCCTCTTTGCCCGGAACCCCGGCGTCGCCCTCTACCGGGAGACGATTTATGAGCGGGTCTGGAAGGAGGACTTCCCCTACGGCAGCAAGACGGTCGATCTGCATGTCCAGCGGCTGCGGAAAAAAGTCGGTTGGGAGACAAAGCTCCGGGCCGTCAATAAGGTCGGTTACCGGCTGGAAGTGTAACGGGCCGCACGGGAGGAAGCCATGAAATTTCGCCTGAAAATGACCCTCTGCATGCTCTGGCTGCTGGCGCTGGTCTTCGGCGTGGGCGGCGGCGCGCTCATCACCCTGAGCCTGCGCGCCGCACTGCAGCAGAGCGAAGCGGCAAGCCTGGAAAACTACAGCGCCAATCTCCGGGCGCTGCAGCTGGTCACCGCCACCAGCATCCAAAAAAACTACGACACGCTTTGCACCGCGCTGCGCAGTCTGGAAGAGGAGCAAAATTGGGCCTGCGTACGCCTGCACGCGGGAGATACAATCATCCTGCAGGACGGCCGCACCGATGTGCTGGCCTCGTTGACCCCGGAGCCGGAGCACTGCGCCACGCAGATTCAGCATGAAACATGGCAGGGGCAAGCGGAGGTCTATCTGCAAATCAGCGGCCGGTTCTCCACCAGTGACGAGACGCTGCAATTGGATGTGGCCTATCTCATCACGGATATCTACGACACGCAGCGCTGGATGCTGCGCATTTATACCTATGTTTTTCTGGCCGTGATCATCCTGGGCGGCGCGCTGAGCTGGGGTGTCAGCTATGTTCTGTCCAAACCGCTGGGGAAGCTCTCCGCCGCTGCCCGCCGTCTGGCTGCCGGGCAGCTCAGCTGCCGGGTCCGCCCCAGGACCGGCGACGAGGTCGGGCAGCTTTGCCTGGATTTTAATGCCATGGCGGCGCAGCTGAAAGCGAATATCACCGAATTGCAGCAGGCGATGGAGCGGCAGGAGCGCTTTATGGGCAGCTTCGCCCACGAATTAAAAACGCCGATGACGTCGATCATCGGCTATGCGGACCTGCTGCGGTCCCAGGCCCTGCCCCCGCAGGAGGCCATGGACGCGGCAAATTATATCTTCTCCGAGGGCAAGCGGCTGGAATCGCTATCCCTCAAGCTGCTGGAGCTGCTGGTTTTGAAAAATCAGACGCCGGACTTCGTTCCCACAGAGCCCGCCAAGCTCATCGCCGCCCTGTGCCGCCATCTGCGGCCGATCTATGAAAAAGAGAACATTCAGCTGCGCTACAGTGTCAAGCCCGGCCTGTGCCGCCTGGAGCCGGATCTGGTGCAGTCGCTTCTGGTGAATCTGCTCGACAACGCCCGCAAGGCGCTGGAGCACGGCGGCAATATTTATCTGGCCGCCGACTGGCAGGAGGATTTCCTGCGTATTCGCATTCTGGACAACGGACGCGGGATGCCGCCGGAGGCGCTGGCGCGCCTGACGGAGGCGTTTTACCGGGTGGATAAATCCCGGGCCCGGGCCCAGGGCGGCGCCGGGCTGGGCCTTGCCCTGTGCCAGAAAATTGCCGCGCTGCACGGCGGCTCCATCGCCTTTGCCAGCCGCGAAGGCGGCGGCACCTGTGTCACGGTTTTGCTAAAGGGGGCGCGTTCATGAAAAAACGATATTACGCCATCGCCCTCTGCCTGGCGGCGGCCGCCATTGCCGCCGGTCTGTTCGGCCCGCGGCTGCTCTGGCAGCTGGAGGTACACCGGCAGGAGCAGGAAAAGCAGCTGGCTTCCGCCTCTGTCAGCCTCAATGCGGTGCAGATTTCCCTGGCCGCGCGTTACCAGGATGTCAACACCTACACGGAGGAAATTTTCCTCCAGGCTGGGCATACCCTGACGGAGGTGGATGCCCAGGAGCGGGCGACGACCTTCCTGCAGCAGGCCTTTGGCGCGTCCGAGGTGTATGACGCGTCCGTGGAGCCCGTCGTTACCATCTACGACGAACAGCTGCTCTGCGGCTGGCACTATAATGCCGAGCTAAAGGTACAGCAGTGGACCTTCACGACGAATTGCTATCTTGATGACACGACGGGCGCGGTGCTTTCCTTTTTCCTCCTCGGCGATGACGATGGCACGTCCGCCCTGCTGGAGAATGCAATGGCAGACGGTTCCGACCATGGCTTGGGGCAGCTCTGCGAAGCGTTACAGAAGACCGCTGGCAGCGGGCGCTTCGCCGTCGAGTCCACGCAAGTCCTGCCGGAGGACATTGACCCGAATTTTGGCGCCCCAATCGCCACACTCCGCTATACCGGGGACGACGGGGAATCCGCCTTGCTCCCCATCAATTTCAGCGGCAGCGCGCTGTTCTTCAATCCCTGAAAAATTTTGCCGCTTTGATGCCGGCTTTTTGCCGCTTCGCTGCGCTGCGCACCGATACTGTAGGCAGCTACAGGAGGTGCATCGCATGAAAAAACGTACAAGAAGAAGGCCCGCCCGGCGGCTCCATCCCCTGGGCATTGTCCTGCTGGCGGCGCTGGTCCTCTGCAGCAGCCTGGCCCTCTGGATCCGCGCCATAGACACCCCACCGGAGGACGACGCCTTTTCGGCCGAGGACGATGCCGCCCAACCGAACGCCACGCCTGTGGGCAATGCCCAGGGCGACCTCATCCTAGTAAACGCCAACGCGTCCTATGACCCAGAGACGGCGGAGGACCTCGTCAGCGTCTATGAGGAAAAGAACAGCAGCTATTACGTCAAGGACACCGCCCTTTCCGTCTCCCGCCGGGTCATGACGCCGCTGAACAGCTGGATGGAAGATTTCGAGGCCGCCACCGGCTGCAGCAATGTCAACATTGTAGCAGGCTACCGGTCCCTAGATTACCAGCAGCAGCTCTATGACGCAGCCGTACAAAACCACGGCAGCGACTACGCCGCCAGCTACCTCGCCCAGCCCGGCTGCAGCGAGCACCACACGGGCCTTGCCATCGACTTTGCCCTCTATCTGGAGGACTCCGGCGCAACGGCGGATTTCACCGGCACCGGCGACTACGCTTGGCTGGTGGAGCACGCCTGGGAATACGGCTTTATCCGCCGCTATCCTGCGGACAAGCGGGACGTGACGGGCATCGCCTACGAAGCCTGGCATTTTCGCTATGTCGGCGTCCCCCACGCCTGGTATATGCAGGAAAACGACCTCTGCCTGGAGGAATACCTCCAGCTGCTGCGGAAAAAGACGTCCGAAGCCAACCCGCTGCGCTTTTCCTGCCAAGGCACGCATTACGCTGTCTACGCCGCCGCATCGCCCCCAGCGGGCGGCGCCGCCGGCTGCTCGGCGGATAATCTCGGCGGCTACATCGTCACGGTGACAGAGTAATTTGGGGTAATTTCTGAAAAATACCGGTTTTATAAATTTTTTGGAACCATTTTCCATTGCGTTTCGTCTAAGAAAGCAAAGACGCAAACGACCGCAACACGAAAGAGGTGAGATCGCATGAAGCGCGCCATTTTATTCCTGCTTCTGGCGCTGTGCCTGTATCTTTCCGGCTGCCAGCACAAAGCGGTGAGGACAGCGGGCGATGTCTACTTGGGGACGGTTCTGGAGATCTCCGAAGCCACGATCAAAATCGCGCCGCTCTCCTGCAGCAGCGCCAGCCAGACGCCGCTGCAATTTTCCACCGATGGCGACACCGTCTATCTCGACCACCGCGGCCAGCCGATCCCCCGCGCCCAGCTGCGCGTCGGCAGCAAGATCGGCATCCGCTGCGACAAAGTCCAGCCGACCCCTTATAGCAGCGCCATCATATTGCAAGAAAGCCATCGCGCAGCGGGTTGATTGGCCTGTGCTATAAATACCGCCAGAGCAACCAAAAAATCGGGGTGGCTTTTCAGAAGCGGCCCCGATTCTTACCGATATTGCGCCTTATACCGCGCACCCCAAACGCCCATGGCACCCAGGATGGACTTGAGGCTCCTGCCGAGGTCGGTCAGGGAGTACGCCACCCGCGGCGGCAGCTACTGCGTAGGCTTTTTACCCCTTTCCCACGCCGGAAGCCAATTGGGCCCATTGGAGCCGGTATATTTTCATCAACCGCTACCAGGACGCCCCCAAACCGCTCTATGAGATGCTTTTGCGCCTGATCTCCAGAAAAGACTATTTCGTCATCACAGCAAATGTCAACCACGGCTTCCAAAAAGCCGGGTTTGACAAAAGCGCCTGTTCTATACCCAGGGCGACTACGGCCTGTTCCAGTGCAGCACCCCTGCTGCCAGGAGACATTTGCCAATGCAGCCGAGGTCCGAGAGATGGTCGCACGGCAGACGGATTGGAGAATTCCAGTCACCCTGCTCCCCCGCATCCCCCATGCGCTAGCGCCCCCGCCGCAGTGCAACAGGCGGTGGGGTACATTCTTAACAGGAGTTTCCCATCTTATTTCTTGACGAACCCAATATTTTTGCTATAATATAGCTAATTTCACGCGAAAGGAATGAAGCACATGGATTCTGACGGCAGCGATTGTCCTAGTAGAAAGCCGAACTGCCATCTGGTTTTGAAAGCATATCTGCGCTGCGAGATGCAGGGCGGACATGCTTTTTTGCGTCTTTAGCGGGCGCGGCGACGTACATTTCTCATGATTACGGATGACAGAAAAGGAGTTTACTTACATTGTCTACTACCACTTGTTTGATCATTATGGCGGTCTGCCTGGTTCTCTCGGCCTATTTTTCGGCGACGGAGACGGCGTTTTCCTCCGCAAATACGACCAGACTGAAAACCCTTGCAGAAAAGGGGAACAAAAAAGCGGCCCTAGTCTGCAAGCTGCTATCGCACTATGACCGGCTGCTTTCCACAATCCTGATCGGCAATAACATTGTAAATATCGCCACCGCGTCCATCGGCACGGTGCTGTTTGTCAAGCATTACGGCGATATCGGCGCTTCGATCTCCACGGTCGTCGTCACCGTCGTCGTGCTGATTTTCGGCGAGATCTCGCCAAAGAGCATCGCCAAGGACTGTGCGGAACAGTGCGCCATGTTCTCCGCCCCGATGCTGCAGATCCTAATTTGGATCTTTACCCCGCTGAACGCCCTCTTTTCCCTCTGGAAAAAGCTGCTGGCCAAGGTATTCCATCTCAGCGCAGAAAACAAAATGTCCCACGAGGAGCTGCTGATGCTGGTGGAGGAAGTCCAGCAGGACGGTGGCATTGACAAAAACGAGGGTGAGCTGCTGAAAAACGCCATCGACTTCTCCGAGCAGCGCGCGGCGGACATCCTGATCCATCGGACGGACCTGGCGGCGCTCCCGGTCACAGCCACCAAAGAGGAGGTCGCTGCCCTGTTTACAGAGACAAAATACTCTCGTCTGCTGATCTATCAGGGCTCTATTGACAATATCCTTGGCACTATCCATCAAAAGGACTTTTATGTCGGCTGCGGCGTGACGGAAAAGCCCTTGCGGGAGATCATCCTGCCGCCAGTCTATGCGCTGGAGATGGAATCCATCAGTCTCCTGCTGAAAAAGCTCCAGCAGGCTAAGACACACGTCGCCGTCGTCGTCGATGAATACGGCGGCACCTGCGGAATCGTGACGATGGAGGACATTCTGGAGGAGCTGGTCGGCGAAATTTGGGATGAGCACGACGAGGAGGAAACGCCAATCACAAAAATAGCTGCCGATTCCTATCTGGTCGATGCGGAAATGAGCTTTGACGACTTTGCCGACCACTTCGGCCTGAAGGCGGACTCCGAGATGGCATCCGTCAGCGGCTGGGTCATGGAGCAATTTGGCCGTCTCCCCGACCCCGGCGCGGCGTTCGACTTCCAGGGCCTTCACGTGCAGATCACGCGGGCCGCGAACCATCACATCGAACAGATCCGCGTCACCACCGGCGCCGATCATGCTGCAGCAGCGGCAGAATGCGAAAGCGATGCGCACAGCGCTGCTCCGTCCGTGTAATTTTCCAAGCCGTACTATCTATTATGTACAGCGGCGGTTTCTATCCGTTTCCCACGCAGGAAGAGTTCTGGGCGTATTGGATTTTTCGCAAAATAGAACGAAAAATGACTGTGCCGCCTGCCGGAACTGCTCCGGCAGGCGGTGCTTTCTAGCTTCCGGCGCTTTCCGCTCCGAAATCCCGTTTGGGTCAGGTTTGGGTCAAACGGAAAAGTCACAAAATTCTCCATCGAAAAAAATCCAGAATATACAGAAAAATCCGGTTGAAATCAACGGATTTCAACCGGATTTGGTCGGAGTGTCGGGACTTGAACCCGAGGCCTCTTGGTCCCGAACCAAGCGCGATACCAAACTTCGCCACACCCCGAAAGCTTGGTTATTATAGCGCAGATTTTGGCGTTTGTCAAGGGGTGTTCTCCCCTTTTCCTGGCTTTTTTCGTCACTTAGGTGCAAAGCGGCCGGTGCATGCGCCGGGCACAGCGTCAAACACAGCCCTACGCGCCTAGGGCAGCCCAGCGAGGCAGGCGCAAAATGCGCTGAAGTGCGAAGCGGCACATCTTCCCCACCTGGGTAGTAATCAATTTTCAAACCACACGGGCGGCAATACTGTCTGTGCATCTTCCCCACCCGGACAGCGGCTACGCCGCTTGCGCGGCGGCGTAGGAGGGGTAGAAATCGCCGGTCACGTCCTGCCCGGCGCGCCATTGGGCGATGGTCTTTGCCAGGAGGGCAGAAAAATCGGCTGCCCCGGCGGGAGACATGTGCGTATCGTCACTGTAGGCCGTCTCGTCTGGAAACAGCGTCTGCTTTCCCTGGTAGAGATTAAAATCCAGCATCGTGACGCCGCGGTCTGCAAAATAGGTCATAAGATTCGTGTAAACGGTGTCTATACCGTCAAACTTCAAAAGCTCCGCCTGGCTGATGGGCGTCACGACGACGAGGACCTGGATCCCCTGCTGCTGGCACAGCTCGAGGATCTTGCCCATATAGTAGACGCAGTCCGGGTCCAGCGCGGTCTGCAGAGGGTAGCTGCCGTATTCCTCCGGCGGCGTGACCGGGCGCGGGACAGCCTCCTCCATGGGGACGAAGCCCCGGGTCTCATACTTGACAGACGTTCCCCGGGCACCTTTGCCGTCTAGCAGCTTGCGCCAGGACGTCACGCCCCGGGAGAGCATATCGTAATAAACGCGGCCGTACTCGTCCAAGCGGATCGTCTTGAAAAAGTACCCGGCCCGGGTGAAGAAATTCCGGTAGCGGCCCAGCTGGTAGATATCCCCCTCCGGGCCCTCGGCGGCGCGGCTGCGGGTCATGCTGTTGTACGTCGCGTCGAGGATGACAAAATTCACAGGGTTGCGGGCGATCTCCTGCCGGAGCAACTCGTAGCGGCCCTGCATGGTGATCATGCTGTTAGAGAGGTTATAGCTGCTGGTCCCTAAGGTCTCGTCCAAAACCGCCGGCATGATGGCGCGGTAGGCGTGGGATGAGCCGCAGATGAGCGCATCGAGCTGCCCGGCGTAGGTGTCGCGCACGGCGCTGTCCTGGTACTGGAATACCTCGTTTTGGAAATACGGCTCTGTCACCAGCTCCGTGATGAGCAGAACGCAGGCAATAAAGGCAAGCAGCTTGGCCAGCGTTTTTTTAAAACTGCGCATACAAAAATCCCCCGGTCTCGGTCGACAGCGGAATGCCGTACCAGACGACGACAAAGAACAAAAAGACGAACAGCCCCAGCCGGACAAGCCGCGGCAGACGGCACAGCTGCAGTCGCACGGACCCCTTCCGCTGCAGCAGCGACACGGCAAAAAGCACCAGTGCGCCGCCGCCCATCAAAAGCAGCTGCCGCGGCATCTCCACCGGATAGAGCATCCGGCCGCCGACGCCGCCCAGGTCCCAATTTTTAAAGCAATGGGCCCAGAAGCCGACGCCGTCTCCAAAGCTCCCGACCTCCGGGAAGACCTTGATGAGCGTCACCAAAAAGAAGGTGCGCAGGGTGATAAACGCCCGCCAGGCGAAGGAATCCTCTTTAATATGGCAGCGCGCCTTCAGGCGGTTGCACACCGGCTCAAGCCACAGGGCCGCGATGATGCAGATACCGTTGATCCCGCCCCAGGCGATATAGCTCCAGCTGGCCCCGTGCCACAGGCCCGTCGTCAGCCAGACGACGACCAGTGCAAAGGACGCCGCCAGGGTCCTGCCGAAGCGCGCGCCAAAGACGCGGCTGCCCCATTTCGTCAGCCGTTTGGCCGCACCGGAGACGGCGACGGGATAATAGATGTACGTTTTGAACCAAGCGCCCAGGGTGATATGCCACCGGCGCCAGTATTCGGCGACAGATTTTGAAAAATACGGCCGCTCGAAGTTCTCTGACAGTTGAAGATCCAGCATCTGGCACAGGCCGCAGATGATATCCATATAGCCGGAAAAATCAGCATAGATCTGCAGGCTGTATAAAAATGCGCCGATGAGGACGTTATTGCCGGGCAGCAGCTGGTAGGACGCGAAAACCGTCTGTACCAGCGGCGCGGCAGCGTCGGCGATGACCATCTTTTTGAAATAGCCCCAGAGCATCCGCTGGAAGCCGAAGGTGATATTTTCATCTTTGAAATCATGCTGGGCAAACAGCTGCTGCGACAGCTGCTGATAATCGCTGATGGGCCCCTGGGTGACCTGGGGGAAGAACGACGTAAACAGCAGCAGCTTCGGAAAATTCCGCTGCGCCGGGCACTTTTCCCAGTAAACATCAACGACATAGCCCATGGTCTGGAATGTGTAGAACGAGATGCCCAGGGGGGTAATGAGATTCCAAACCGTCTTGATCTCGCCGCCGCCCAGCAGCAGGGAAAGCTCATTGACCTGCTGCAAAACAAAGCCCGCGTATTTGAACACGCACAAAAGCCCGAAATTCAAAACGAGGCACCCGGCCATGACCCACTTCCGCCGGGTGCGGACCCGGGCCTTCCAGGCTTTTTTCTCCTCCTTGCTCCAGCTTGCTTTGTTTTCCTGCAGCTTGGCCTTGCCGCGAGCGGCAAGCTTCTCCAGCGCAAGGCCCGCGCCGTAGGCGGAGAGGGCTGTGATAACGATGTAGCCGCAGTTGGAAAGCCCCGCGGCGGCGTAAAAAACGCAGCTGGCAAGCAGCAGCAGCACCCATTGCAGCCGCTTTGGCACCAGGTAAAACGCCAGGACAAGCACCGCTGCAAATACCAAAAACTGTTCCGAAATCAGGGACATTTGTCTCTACTTCTCCTTACTTCTCTCTTTCTTCCCCGGGGCCCTTCAGGCCGGGCGCGACGCCAGCAGGCAGACGGCGTGGCAGGCCATGCCCTCGCCCAGGCCGGTGAAGCCCAGGTGCTCCTCCGTCGTCGCTTTGATATTGATCTGCCCCCGGTCCAGGGCCAGTGCCCGGGCGAGGGTCTCCTCCATGGCGGGCAGATATGGCGCAAGACGCGGCTGCTGGGCGATCATCGTCACGTCGATATTGGCGACCTGGTAACCTGCCTGAGCGATTTTCTCCCCCACGCGGCGCAGCAGGATGGTGCTGTCGATGCCGAAGTACTGGGGGTCGTTGTCCGGAAACAGCGCACCGATATCGCCCAAGCCCGCCGCACCAAGCAGCGCGTCCATCACGGCGTGGGTCAGCACGTCGGCGTCCGAATGGCCGTCCAGGCCCAGGCGCCAGTCGATCTGCACACCGCCTAAGATCAAAGCCCGGCCCGGGACGAGCCGGTGTACATCATACCCATGTCCGATCCGCAGATTCATAAGCGGCCTCCTGTCGTATTCTAGTTCTATTCTTCGTTATGCTCGTTTTCCTCTGCCGCCAGCAACCGGGCAAGCTGCAGGTCCAGCGGGGTCGTCACTTTGAAATTCCGCTCCTCGCCCGGGGTCAAGCGGACGCGGACGCCCAGCTGCTCCAGGGCGGCGCAGTCGTCCGTCCAAACGCCGTCGGGCTGGGCCAGGGCGGCGGATAAAAGGTCCCGGTCAAAGCACTGCGGGGTCTGGACAGCGAAAAGCTTCGCCCGCTCCGGCGTCGCGACCACGACACCGCCGCTTGCGACCTTGATCGTATCCTTCACCGGCAGCGCCGGGGCGGCCGCGCCCGTCTCCGCAGCAGCCTGCAGGGCGGCATAGATCACATTCTGCGAGACCAGCGGCCGGGCCGCGTCATGTACGGCGACAAGCCGAGAATCTGCCGGGATCTGGGCTAGGCCCGCCTGGACAGATTCCGTCCGCGTCGCCCCGCCGGGGACAACGGCCAGCAGCTTAGAGGCGCCATACTGCCGCGCCATCTCCTCCACAGAGGAGCACAGTTCCTGCCGCGTCACAACGATGATGCCGCTAATCTGCACGCACTGCTGGAAGGCCAGCATACTGTGGGCCAGCAGCGGGCGGCCCGCCAGAGCCGCCATGACTTTGTCGATCCCGCCCATCCGGGTCGCGCTGCCGGCGGCGACGAGGATCGCCGTGGCAGGCGTTCTTTGCTTGCGCAGGGCCTTGGCCGCCGCGCGGGTCAAGTTGGAAAGCGCCATAGTCCCCTCCCCGCTTCTCAGAGCGATTGCACCAGCTGCTTGAAGAATTTCCCCCGAACCATAAAGTTTTTGAAGTGGTCAAACGCGGCGCTGGCCGGGCTCATCAGGACGACATCCCCCGGCTGCGCCAGATTCGCAGCCCGCCGGACGGCGTCAGCAAAATCCGGCACCTCCTCCAGCTGCGGATGGGGCTGGTCCTGCACCGCCAGCATGGCGTCCCGAATCTTCGGGCCTGTCGCGCCGGTGGTGATGAGGATTTTCACATGGCTGCAGATCTCCGGGCCCAGGACATCATAAGGGATATGCTTATCATAGCCCCCCGCGATCAGGATGACCTTCTGGGGAAAGCTGCGCAGCCCCGCGATCGTCCGCGTCGGCGAGGAGGCGATGGAGTCGTTATAATACCGCACGCCCCGCACCTGACGGACAAACTCGATCCGGTGCTCCACCCCGCCGAAGGACCGGGCGACAGCGGCGATCTCGTCCGCCGTGACATGGTCGCCGACGGCGGCGATGGCCGCCATATAATTTTCGATATTATGCACGCCGGGCAGCAGGATCTCATCCGCTGCCATAATGCGATGCCGCGCCCCGGCCTTGGCGCGGTAAATGACGCCGTCTTCCAGGAAGACGCCGTTTTCCACCGCACTGCGGCGGGAGAACCAGGCGATCTTGCCCGGCGCGCAGGCTGCGAAGCTGCGGGTGATCGCATTGTCGGCATTCAGGACGACGCAGTCCGCCGGGCTCTGGTGCAGGAAGACGTTTTTCTTGGCGTCGATATACTCCTGCATGTCCTTATGGATATCCAGATGGTTCGGCGCGAGATTCGTCACGACTGCCACATGTGCGCTGTAGGGGAAATACATCAGCTGGAACGAGCTCAGCTCCACGACGGCGAAGTCCTCCGGCTGCATCTGCTCGGCGTACTGCAGCAGCGGCGTGCCGATATTGCCCCCCAGCCAGACCTTGCGCCCAGCCCGCTTCAAAAGCTCGGAAATAAGCGTCGCGGTCGTCGTTTTGCCGTCGGAGCCGGTCACGGCGATGAGCTTTGCCGGACAAACGGCGAAGAATGCCTCCATCTCCGAGGTGATGACCGCGCCCGCCTGGCGCAGCGCCTGCAGCGCCGGGATATCCGGGTGCATCCCCGGCGTCCGGAAAACGACATCCGCCGTCAGGCCGTCAAGATACCCGGGGCCTGTCCGCAAGACTGCGCCCCGGTCTGCAAGCTGCCGGACCTCCTCCGGCAGGTGCTCCAGCGGCGTTTTGTCACAGCCGGTGACGGTGCAGCCATAGTCCAGCAACAGCTGCATCAGCGGCAGATTGCTGACGCCCAGGCCTAGCACAACGACGCGCTTGCCCTGCAGCGCCGCAAAATATTGACGAACTGTCATCCCCGATCCTTCCCTTCCGCCGGGCGCGCTTCGGCCCCGGCCATCTGATTTTTCGCGCAGCGCGTGTCTGCGCGCAGCATAATTATTTTTATTATAGCCTTTCCAAGACAAATTTGCAATAAACTTTGACATTTCCGCAGCAATCCGCTACAATAAACCTTGCAACCGGGCCGGACAGCCGCGCGGCTGGCGCCAACGCGCCTGCCGTGAGGAAAGTCCGGGCTCCATAGGGCAAGGATAACAGGTAACGCCTGCCGGGGGTGACCCCAGGAAAAGTGCAACAGAAAGATACCGCCCTGCCTTGCAGGGTAAGGATGGAAAGGCGAGGTAAGAGCTCACCCGCCGCATGGAGACATCGCGGCGCTGTAAACTCTATCCGGAGCAACACCGTGGAGGAGATAAGGCTGGCCCGGCTGTCTCCGAGGAGGTGGCTGGAGCGCACGGGCGACCGTGCGCCTAGATAGATGGCTGTCCACGACAGAACCCGGCTTACAGGCCCGATTGCAAAACCGGCGCGCTTCTGCGCCGGTTTTCCTAAAATTTATCCCGCGCAAGCGAGGTGGCACCGTGGCCTCTTACTACATGTTCTATAAGCCCCGCGGCTATCTGACGGCCTGCCGCGACGCCCACCGGGCGACGATCATGCCCCTTCTGCCCGCTGCGCTGCAGCATCTGCACCCCGTCGGCCGGCTCGACCGGGATACCGAAGGCCTTCTGCTGCTGACGGACGACGGCAGGCTGGATAACCGCCTGCTGCAGCCCCGGGCACATGTGGAAAAAGTCTATTTCTTCGCCGCCTTCGGCGCGCTGGAGGAGGAAGCCCAGGCCGCGCTGCAAACCGGCCTGCTGCTGCCCGGCGACCCAATCCCGACGGCCCCCGCCGTTTTGTCCGGCGTGCAGCGCCGTCCTTTGGCCGAATGCCAGGCCTGGCTCCCGGCGGGCTATAAGCGCCGCGTCCTGCGTCTGCCCCAGCGGCAGATCGTCACCGGGACGCTGACGATCCGGGAGGGCCGCAAGCACCAGGTCCGGCGGATGCTGGGCGCCTGCGGCTGCCAGATCTTTTACTTAAAACGGACTGCCATCGGCGGCGTCACGCTGGACGCGGCGCTTGCCCCCGGGCAGCTCCGCCCGCTCACCGGCGCAGAGCGCATCCTGCTCGGCGTCGCCCCAGACAGGGAGGAACCCTTATGAAGCTTTTGATTGCATCCGATATCCACGGCTCGGCCCTCTACTGCCGCCAGCTGCTGGACGCCGCGGACCGGGAGCAGCCGGACCGCATCCTGCTCCTGGGCGACCTGCTCTATCACGGCCCCCGGAACGACCTGCCGGGCGGCTACGCCCCGAAGGAGGTCATCTCCCTTTTGAATGACCGCCGCGCCCAGCTTTTCTGCGTCCGCGGCAACTGCGAGGCGGAGGTGGACCAGATGGTCCTCACCTTCCCGGTCCTGGCGGATTACTGCCTGGTGGAGCTGGACGGGCATCTCGTCTTCGCCACCCACGGGCATCACGCCAGCGAGGCCGCGCCCCCTCCCCTGCAGCCCGGCGACGTGCTGCTGTGCGGGCATACGCATATCCCCGCCTGCCGCGCCTGCGGCGAGCTGGTCTACCTAAACCCTGGCTCTGTCTCCATCCCCAAGGCAGGCTCCCGCCGGAGCTACCTGCTCTATGACGGCGGCGTCTTTTCCTGGAAGGACCTGTCCGGCAAGACGTATCACACCTGGCGCTGGGGAGAGCCCGCCCAATGGTGACAAAACGGCAGGGCGTGCTGCTCGCCCTCTGGCTGGCGCTGGCCCTTATTCTGCGGTTTGTCTGCACGGCCTGTGATTATCTTGCGTACAGCATCGTCTTTGGCATCCTGGTCTGGGCGGCGTATCGTGCGCTTAGACACCTTGCCGCGACAAAGGCCGGGCTTGCCCGGCATCTGCGGCGGGCGCTGAGCCTGCTCTTGGCGCTTTGTGCCGTCTGGTTTTTGGGGACAGAGGTCTATCTGATCTCCGGCGCCCGGACGGACGATACAACGCCGTGCCAATATATCGTCGTTCTCGGCGCGCAGGTCCGGGGGACGCAGCCCTCCCGCGCCATGCGGGACCGGACAGACGCCGCAGCCGCCTATCTTTCCGCGCATCCGGACGTTATCCGCATCGTGACCGGCGGCCAGGGGCCTGGGGAGAAGATTACGGAAGCTGCCTGCATGCGCCGCCTGCTGCTGGACGCAGGCATCCCAGGCACGCGCATCTGGCTGGAGACGAAGGCCAGCGATACGGCGGAAAACCTGGCCAATAGTCTTTCCCTGATTGAAGCGCAGACCGGCACGCGGCCGGACCGGCTCGGCATCGTCAGCAGCGAATATCACCTGCGCCGCGCCCAACTGGTTGCATCCCGCCAGGGCTGCCAAGGCGTCGCCATCGCTGCGCCGACGAGTCTTGTCTTTATGCAGGTCAATTATTTTATCCGCGAGGCCTTTGGCCTGTGGTATTATTGGCTTTTTAAGTAACTGGAGCACATATGAAACACGATTGAAGGAGGCACACCATGCAAGAAGAGATCCGGCAGGACACCGCAGACCAGCCCGAGGCCACAGCGGTCTCGCCCGCAGAAACCGCGCTCGATGCGCCCGAGGCGCAGGACAGCGCTTTGGACACTGCAGAAGAAGTCGCAGAGTCGCCCGAAGAAGCGCCCCCCGAAGAGACGCTGCCGGAGGAGGAGCCGGTCTTTGTCAGCGATTTTCTCCTGAATGCTGACGGCTTTTATGAGACGGCTTCGTTTGCCTATCTCCGGGTGACAAACAACGCCTGGATCCTGCTGGGGCTCTACGTTGTCTATTTCGTCGCCAGCCTGATTGCAGGCAAGATCACTTCCCTGCTGCCCATCGTCGGCGTCATCATCGCCGTCGTCACGTATATGCTTTATGGCAACACGAAGCAGCAGATCAAAAACGCCCACGCGCGGCAGATCTATATCACCAAGACCAGCGAATCCCGGTATCACATCGCCCTGGGCGAGCATATTCGCATGTCGGTCAATGGCCTGCCGATGGTCCAGTACGATTACAGCACCATCCGCTCCATCTGCCAGACGGCCCACTATTACCTGCTGTGCATGGACCAGCAGATCTATATCGCCGTCGCAAAGGCCGACCTGCAGGGCGGGACGGAGGAGGAGCTGCTGCAGTTCCTATTCCACAGCTGCCCGTACCTGAAAAACAAGAAGGTCCCCACAGCCGAGGGCAAAGAACGCATGGCCATGATCGCGACCTTCGTCACCGTCGCCGTGACCCTGCTTAGCCTGATCCCGCTGTTTCTCTAAAAAACGCCGCCCTAACGGCACACAAGCCCCCGCTGGAAAAACTCCGGCGGGGGCTTGCAATTTGGCGAAAAATCAAATCAAAATCAGGTCACAGATCCAACGCCGGGTTCATATAGTAGACATTCTTCTGATCGAGCCGCTCCCGCAGCTTCTGCAGCGCCTCGCCGAAACGCTGGAAGTGGACGATCTCCCGCTGCCGGAGGAATTTGATGACATCGTTGACATCCGGGTCATCAGAGAGCCGCAGGATATTATCATACGTCACCCGGGCCTTCTGCTCTGCGGCCAGGTCCTCCGTCAGGTCCGCAATGGGATCTCCCTTGACGGCCATACTGGCGGCGTTCCACGGGAAGCCCGAGGCCGCCGTGGGGTAGACCCCCGCAGAATGATCGACAAAGTACGGCGCAAAGCCGCCCTCCTGCATCTGCTTCTCTGTCAGCGAGCGGGTCAGCTGGTGGACGATACTCCCTACCATCTCCAAATGCCCCAGCTCCTCTGTACCAATATCCGTCAGCAGTCCCTTCTGCTCCGCAAACGGCATCGAATACCGCTGACTCAAATACCGCAGCGACGCACCCAACTCTCCATCCGGTCCACCATATTGACTGATAATGATCGCAGCCAGGCGGGGGTTGGTGTTTTTGATCTTGACGGGGTATTGGAGTCTTTTTTCGTAGACAAACATCGCTCAGCCCTCCTTTTTGCTGCCTGACGCATTCTTGCCCGCCGCCGGGTATTCCCAGGGCCAGGGGCCGCGCAGCCATTCGTAGGCGCCGTTGACGACGCCGTCCATGGCAAACAGTGGGCCGGACTGCTCCTGCAGCAGCGCCATGCCCTTCTGATATAGGGCGCGATATGACGCCAGCAGCTCGGCGGCCTCCCGGTCGTCACTGTGGGTATCGAGATACAGCACCAGCTCGTCGATGGCAAAGCCCAGCGCCTGCAGCTCATGCAGCGGCGTAGACGGCAGGTCGGACTCGTTGACCATGCCCATAAACGGCAGGTCCAGCCCCGGGAACAGTGTCCCGCGAACCAAGCCCTGGGGCAGCGCGTAATGCGCCGGGGCATTTTGCTGGAAGGGCACATATGGATTGGCCAGCGGCGCGCAGCTAGGCAGATAGCCAAAGCCCTCACGGCGCTCGGGCTGCGTTTGATCTTTTTGCATGAAATTGAAACCTCCGTTCCGGCGGATCGCGTCCGCTCTGGTTCATCTTATGCCGCAGATTCCGCGCTGTTCCAACAAAATGGGCTTCCATCTCAAGATCGCGAAAAAATTTCTCCCATTTCTTGATTTTTCCGCCGGGGTTGTTTATCATAGGAGCAGATCTTAGGACGAGGTAAGACACTATGCGTATTGTGGTTAAAATCGGCACCTCTACCCTGGCCCATGCGACAGGCCTTTTGAATATTCGGCTGGTAGAGAGCCTTTGTAAAGTTTTGAGCGATTTAAAAAACGCCGGGCACGAGGTCATCCTCGTCTCCTCCGGCGCCATTGGCATGGGGGTCGGCAAGCTCCAGCTGGCCCAGCGGCCATCGGATATGCCGACGAAGCAGGCCGCCGCGGCCGTCGGGCAGTGCGAATTGATGTACGCCTATGACAAGCTGTTTTCCGAATACCACCATACCGTCGCCCAGCTGCTGCTGACTGGCAGCGACCTGGACCACGAGGACCGCAAGCAGAACATCGAAAACACCCTCTTCCGTCTGCTGGAGCTGGGCGCACTACCGATTGTCAACGAAAACGACACCGTCACGACGGAGGAGATCGGCATCGGCGATAACGATACGCTCAGTGCCATCGTGGCGATCCTAGTCAAGGCGGATTTGCTGGTTCTGCTCTCGGATATCGACGGGCTCTACACCGCGGACCCCCACAAGGACCCGACCGCGCAGCGCATCAACGAAGTGCCTGCCATCACGCCGGAGATTCTGGCCCTGGGCGGCGCCTGTGGCTCCAGTCTCGGCACCGGCGGGATGCGGACGAAGCTTCACGCGGCGGAGCTCGTGACCGCCGCCGGGACGGATATGGTCATCGCCAATGGCAGCGCGCCGCAGCTGCTCTATGACATTGCCGCCGGCCGCCGCGCCGGGACACGCTTTCTTGGGAGGAAAGACCTATGACAACACTGGAGATCATGCAGCAGGCCAAGGCCTGCCGGATGCAGCTGGCCCAGGCAACGGGGCAGCAGAAAAATGACATGCTCCTATCCATGGCCGACGCGCTCGTGGCAAGTCAGGATGCGATCCTCGCCGCCAACGCCCAGGACCTAGCCGCCGCCAAGGGGCAGATTTCTGACGTGATGCTCGACCGGCTGGCGCTGGACGCATCGCGGATCGCCGCCATGGCGACGGGGATGCGCCAGGTCGCCGCCCTGCCGGACCCGGTCGGCAAGACGCTGCGGCATGTAGAGCGGCCCAACGGGCTGCGGATCGACCGGGTCAGCGTCCCTCTGGGCGTCGTGGCGATCATCTACGAGAGCCGCCCCAATGTCACGTCGGACGCGGCGGCGCTGGCGCTAAAATCCGGCAACGCCTGCATTCTGCGCAGCGGCAAGGAAGCCTTCCGCTCGGCGGACGCCATCGTCCGCGCCCTGCAGGATGGGCTGGACCGCGTCGGAATGACCCGGCAGCTGGTGCAGCTGGTGCAGGATACCAGCCGGGCCAGCGCGACGGAGCTGATGACCGGCGTCGGCTACATTGACCTTTTGATCCCCCGGGGCGGCAAGGGGCTGATTGCCTCTTGCGTCGCCAACGCCAAGGTGCCGTGCATCCAGACGGGCACGGGGATCTGCCATCTTTATGTGGACCAGACTGCAGACCTTGCCCAGGCACTGGATATCATCGAAAACGCCAAGGCCAGCCGCCCCTCTGTCTGCAATGCGGAGGAGGTCCTGCTGGTACATCGAAAGATCGCGGCCCGCTTCCTCCCTGCCCTGCGGGCACGTCTGGTGGACGCGCGGCAGGCGGCGGGGCTGCCGCCGGTGGAGCTGCGGCTCTGCGATGAAGCGCAGAAGATCATCCCCGGCACCCCGGCGGGTCCGGCGGATTTTGATACGGAATTTTTGGATTATATTCTGGCCGTCCGCGTCGTCGGCAGTGTCGACGAGGCCATTGCCCACATTGCCGCCCACTCGACGGGCCACAGTGATGGCATCCTGACCCAGGATCCAGCCAGCGCGGGAAAATTTACGACACTGGTCGACAGCGCGGCCGTCTATGTCAACGCCTCCACCCGCTTTACCGACGGCGGCGAGTTTGGCCTTGGCTGCGAGATGGGCATCTCCACCCAGAAGCTCCACGCCAGAGGCCCCATGGGGCTGGAGGAGCTGACGACTTATAAATACATCGTCCGCGGCTGCGGGCAGATCCGTTAA
This sequence comes from uncultured Oscillospiraceae bacterium, assembly GCA_958436045.1. Classification (GTDB taxonomy): domain Bacteria; phylum Bacillota; class Clostridia; order Oscillospirales; family Oscillospiraceae; genus SVMC01. The sequence continues at coordinate 24,084 of CAUBIP010000015.1, forward strand.
AGGAGCGGCGTATGAAATTTGGTTTTATCGGGACCGGCAATATGGCCGGGGCCCTGGTCCGGGCGCTGGCCAAGCAGTCGCGCAGCATCGCCCTGGCAAACCGCACCCCGGCCAAGGCCGAGGCGCTGGCGGCGGAAGTCGGCGGCGTCGTCTGGCGCAATGAGCAGGTGGCGGCCCAGTGCCAGTATATTTTCCTGGGCATCAAGCCGAATCTGCTGGAAAGCGTTCTTGCGCCCCTGGCGCCGATTCTTCAGACAAGGCCGCAGGATTTCGTTCTCGTCTCCATGGCGAGCGGTGTGACGATCGCGGAAGTGCAGGCCATGGCGGGCGGGCATTATCCCGTCATCCGCATCATGCCCAATACCCCGGCCGCTGTCGGCGCGGGGATGATTCTCTACTGCTGCAGCGGCAATGTCACGGCGGCGCAGCGGGCGGAATTTTTGACGGCGATGCAGGACGCCGGGGCCTTTGACTACCTGGAGGAGCAGCTGATGGACGCCGGGAGCGCCGTCTCCGGCTGTGGACCCGCGTTTGTCTATCTATTTTTGGAAGCGATGGCCGATGGCGGCGTCGCCTGCGGCCTGCCCCGGAGCAAGGCGCAGCAGTACGCGGCCCAAACCGTCCTCGGGGCAGCGCGGCTGCTGCAGGAGACGGCGCAGCACCCAGGCGCGTTAAAAGACGCCGTCTGCAGCCCCGGCGGCAGCACAATTGCCGGGGTCCACGCGCTGGAGCGCGCCGCATTCCGCAGCGCCGTGATGGACGCCGTTCAAGCCGCGTTTGAAAAAACAAAAACACTGAAATAAACAGCATACCGGGGGCCGGGCCGCGCACGTGTGCCCGCCCCGGAAAATTTTTAAAAAGCAGCAAACAGGTACCGCAGCTGCACCGTCACGTCCCCCACCTCCAGCGCCAGCGTGTTTGCCTGCGTCAGCTGTGCCGTGACGGTCTTCCCTGCAATGCTGCAGCCGGTTTGTCCGGCCGCCAGCTCCAGCTTTATTGCATAGTCCTGCGCAAAGCTGATATACAGCTTGTCCTTGCTCTGGTCCACTTCCAGCGGCAGCGTAAAAGCCAGCGTCGGCGTGCTGCCCCGCCGGAATGCGAATTTTGGTGTCATGCCTTGCATTTCTCCACCTCCTCGCCCCTAGTCTATCACATCGCCCCCCGGTAATGTCACACCCCCGGCAGGTCAAACCTGCCGGGGGTGTCCGTTTACCACGGTGTTCCTTTGAGATTGTAGCTGCCGCTGGCCACGTGCACCAGGCTGTCCTTCTGCTCCGGCGTGAGCGGACGCTGCGCAATGTAGGCGTAAGCCTCGTACTGCGGCACGGTAATGCCGCCCCGCTGAATGTGCCGCAGGTTCTGGTAATTCTTGCTGTGCAGGTAAAGCGCCACCCGCATGTCCGGCGTGATCTTCACGGTCACCGTCTCGCCCTTTTCGTTGACTCCCGTGACCTCGATGGGCCGTTGTTTCCCCTTGCCCGCCAGGTGGCCCATGAATTTTTTGTCCTTGGTGAATTCCTCGAACCTTTCATAGGCCCGCCGCTGGTAGTCCAGCTGCTTCAGCTCCCCGTCCTGCAGCGCCAGCGCCGCTTGGTAAAGCGGGTCGCTGTCATGAAATCCCGTCCACCGCCGCAGCAGGCGGACCGGCGTCAGCGTGTTCTCCGTGATCCACTGCGCCGGGCGGCTGAGCTTTCCGCGGCCGTAGCGCCCCCGGGTGCCCTCGATATCCCCGACGATCTGCAGCACCTGCTGGTAGACCTCCCGCCGGTCCGCCGCGTCGATCAGCTTCTTCTGGGTCCGGATTTCATTTTCGATATTCAGCGCCACGTCTAAAAGCTGCTGCACCTCCTGGGGTGACATGTCGGCGACGTGCTTCTTCTCCTGGTTTGCCAGAATGTCCTCGATGCGGCCGTCGGCGATAAAGTCCGGGTTGTTCCGCTTCTGGTTCTCATACCAGGCCTGCAGGTCTGTCACGTCCACGACCTTGTTGCCCCGCATCTCCGGGGTTTGCGCCGCCTCCTCCGGGCTCATAATCCGCATGGGGTTTGCCTTGTCCCGGTAGCCGCTGGCCGGAATCTCCTCTGTGCTCATGCCCTGGACATAGTCGTGGACCATGGCGGTCTTGGTGAGGTTGACGGTCGTCGTGTTCAGGTCCCCGATGATCCGTTCAATCTCCGCCTGCTGTTCCGGCGTCGCGGTCCGGCCCATCCGCTTGAGCTTGTTGCTGTGCCAGAGCAGCCGCCGGGCCGTCTCCCGCTCCAGCTTTTGCTCCCGCTGCCGCTGCGCCCGCTGGCGGTATTCGTCCTTGAGCTTCTGCATCTGCTGCTCTCGTCTTGCCCGTTCCTTCTGCAGCCGCTTCCGATACCAGGCATCCAGCAGCTGGACCTGCTCCGCTTCATGTGCCGCCGTCGCGTCCATCAGCCGCTCCTTGCCAGCGTCCTTCCCGGCGCGGCGCAGCACCTCCGCACGGTACGCGCCCTGGTCTGCCCGGACGCTTCCCAGCTCCCACATGATCTTCGTCCGCATGTACTGCATCCCGTCCCGGTCGCCGTACGGGCTGCGCTGCAAAATGGTTGTGCCGTCATGGATGACGTCCGCGATCTGGATCAGCTGGTCCGCCGGATTCCGGATTTCTTTCGGGAAGTACGCAGGCCACCGCTCAGAAAGCTCCTGGTAGAATTGGCCCACCTCTGTTCCGGAGGCGGCCATCCGGATTCTGTTGGTGTTTCGCTTTTTAAAATCCTGGTAGCCTGCCGCGTTGTCCAGGTCGCGCCGCAGCGTGGGTGTCATCTGAATTTTCGTTGTCCGGACAAGCTGCTTGATCTCCCGCAGCGTCTCCGTCTCCGGGTTGTTCTGGTCCAGGTAGTTCTGCGTCAGCTCCGCCGCCAGCTTGTCCACCGCCTCCCGCAGCAGGCCCCGCTTGTCGCTTCGGCTTTCCTCGCTGCCGCGTTGGCTCTCCGCCCGCAGCCTCCAGATGTTCTGCAGCTCCATCTCCAGGTCTCGCCGCCGCAGGTCGCCGCCGTAGCTTTCCGAAAGCTGCTTAGCGGCCCGCCGCAAATCCGCCCGGTCCGGTGTGCCCTGCGGCATCTCCTCCAGCTGCTCCCGCAGCCTCCGGTTGACGCTCTCCAGCGCCTTGCTTCGCTTCCGCTCGTCCTCCAGCTCCTGCGCCATATCCTCCAGCTCCCGCGCCCGGTCCGTCTCGGTGGCCGTCTCGGCGTCCGTCTCGTCGTCCGCGAGATACCGGATATCCTCCTCGCCCCGGTCAAAGGTCCCGATGTTATCCGTCGCGGACTTGATCTGGTTGGGGGAGAACACAGACACCTCACCCCAGCCGCCGCTGTCCATGTCGGCATACCAGCCGTCGTACCCGCGTTTTTTCAGGTATGCCACCTGTTCGCGTTTATTGCGCAGCCGGTAGAATTCGCTCGGCTGATTGTCGTAGTCGGCCAGCTTTCCCCCGGAGAGGTACACTTCCATTACGTCATTGCCGTACGCCGCCGCATCCTCCGGATTCTCTGCGAAGAAGAAGGAGCCTTCCGCCGCAGCCGCTTCCCCGATATCAAACGCCGTGAAGTTTGCCCCCGTTCCGTGGTAGAACACCTTCGGTGTTCCGTCCTCGTTTAAGAGAACCGGGTCAACGGCCCGGCCGGCAGAAAATCTTCTGTCCCGCGCCTTGACAGCTGCATGCAAATCTGCTATAGTCCTGATGTCAGCAGCTTGCGTGATAAGGCTAGGGGTTACTCCTGAACCTTTTACACCAGGCTGCTGATATTCTATATTCTGCAGCTCGTACGCTCGTTTTCCCGTCGCCGCACTGTTGGGGTTATTCATTTCCTCAACATACAGCTTCAGTAGGACCGGCCCGCTTCCATTGTCTGCCACAGCGTAAAGAGAATGCATCAAAAGTGAATTCTTTGATTTCGCTCTCCCCTCTTTCAGCGTGCGCGTATCTAGCAGGACCGCCTTCTTGACGATGTCACGAATGTATGGCAGATACATTTTCCCGCTTTGAACGGATCGCGCTCTTTTCTGCTCGGCCTCATCGAACACTTTTCTTGATATGTTGATATCCCACCCAGTGTCCGTATTCCTTTGCGCTCCCCTTTCGCTGTTTTCTTCTTTTGCGACCAGCACCCGCATCTGATCCGCCGATCTCCAATCGCCAAACCACGCGCGGAAGAACGGGCTTTTTGCCCCCATCTCTCTCCAGTACTGCTGCGCATATCGGCTCGTCCGCCGGATATCCTCGCTTGTGAATTGATTCACGCTCTTATCGCCGATGCTCTGAATTGTGCGCAGCTCTTCTTCCGATACCGTAGCCGCCCCTGTTTCGTCCACCTTATCAGCGAGATACCGGGTATCCTCCTCGCCCCGCAAGACCTGCCGGTCCGCCTGGACATATCGGCCCTTTTCCGCTTCTTCAATCGAAGCTCTGCCGCCTGCCCGGGCGCTATTTTTTTGCCCGCCTGCGTCCTGCGCCATCCGGTAGAGCGCCGCGTCTGAGATGTTCCGCCCCTGCTTCCAGGTCTCCTTCTGCTTCGGGAACGTTTCCTGCCAGTAGCGTTCCGTGACCTCCGGCGCTTCTACGTCCGCCGCAT
>CAUBIP010000016.1 GCA_958436045.1 uncultured Oscillospiraceae bacterium
GCGCTGAGCTTCTGATAATCCGCAGCCGCCTCCTGGATCTGGGCCTCCAACTCCGCCAGCTGCGCCTCCTGCTGGGCGATCTGCCGCTCTAAGCGGCGCACCTGCTTATCCAACTGCTTGTCCGGCGTCCTGGGGCGCTCTTTCTTCTCCTTTTTCTCCCGTTTTTCCGCGCTCTGGGCCTGCCGGGCCGCTTTTTCATGCTCCAAGATCGCCCGGTATTTCGTATAACCGCAGCGGAAATCCCGCACTGCGCCGTCCTCCAGGGACCACACCCGCGTGGCAAATCGGTCGATAAAATACCGGTCGTGGGAGACAAACAGCAGCGTCCCGTCAAATTCCTCCACGGCACACTCGATCCACTCCCGGGCGGCGACATCCAGATGGTTCGTCGGCTCGTCGAGGACAAGGAAATTGATCTTGTCATCCATCAGCATACACAGCCGCAGCCGCGACTGCTCGCCGCCAGACAGGTCGCCGACTTTTTTAAAGACATCCTCTCCGGAAAACAGGAACGCGCCCAGCCGGTCCCGCGCCGCTTGGGGCGTCAGGTTTTTCTCGTAGAGCAGCGTGTCATACAGCGTCCGCTCCGGGTGAGCAAAGGCCATCGTCTGAGGCAGATACCCCGGCTTCACGGCGGGGCCGAATTTAATTTTCCCGGCAAGCGGCGGTTCTATCCCCAGCAAGCAGCGCAGAAATGTTGTCTTTCCCGCACCGTTATCCCCCAGCAGCGCGATGCGCTCGCCATTTCGCACTTGCAGATCGACGCCGGAAAACAGCGTTCTGCCACCGTAGCCCATAGCAAGGTCCCGCACGGAGAACACCTCGTCGCCCTGGAACTCCTGCTGGGCAAAATGCGCCTGGAGCGTCTTCTGCGTCACGGGGCGCTCTGTTTTGCGGATGCGCTCCATCCGGTGCTGGATAGACATGGCGCGGCGGTAGAGCGTCCGGTTGTTGATGCCCCAGCCCTTCATCCGCTCGACGGTAAAGCCCAGCTGCTTGAGCTTGGCCTGCTCCTGCTCGTACTGCTTTAGCTGCAGATCAAAGCGGGCCTGGCGCTCATTGATATAGAACGTATAGTTGCCGCTGTAGAGCTCCGCCTTCCCTGCAGAGATCTCTACGATGCGGCTCACGACCTGGTCCAGGAAAAAGCGGTCGTGGGAGATCGTCAGTACAGAGCCCTTGAACGTGCGCAGATAGCTCTCAAGCCACTCGACGCTGCGCAGGTCCAGGTGGTTCGTCGGCTCGTCCAGCAGCAAGATCTCCGTCTGCTCCAGTAGGAGCCGGGCCAGATTTACCCGCGTCTTCTCCCCGCCGGAGAGTGCCGCAAAGGGCCGCTGCCGCATGGCCGCCGGGATCTCCAGGCCGTTGCAGATCTTGTCCACCGCGGTGTCGATCGTATACCCGCCGCCGGTCTCGTAGCGGTTGACCAGGCTGTCATACTGGGAAAGCTGCGCCGGGGTGCTGCCCTCGGCCATCTCCCGCTCCAGCTGGGCCATCTTCTTTTTCAGCGCAAACAGCTCTGCAAATGCGCTGCGCAGCACATTTTCCACCGTGTATTCTTCCGGATACCAGGGGATCTGGGAGATAAGGCCGATCCGCTTGCCCGCCGCAACGGTGATCTCCCCCTCGTCCGGCAGAAGCTGACCGGTGATCATCCGGAAGAGGGTCGTCTTGCCGCAGCCGTTGCGGCCCAGCAGGCCAACCCGCTCCCCCTCCCGCAGCTCCATGGAAAAGCCGTCGAGCAGCGGTGCGCCGATCTCAAAGGATTTTACAACATTTTTTATACTGATATCAATCATATTGCCTCTCCGGGGCGAATTCCCGCAAGAATTCCTCCCGCGTATACAGAATATTCAAAACGTCCAGCAGCGCGTTGGCGCTCAGATGCTCCGGCAGCCGCAGCTGCTTTTTCAGCGCGGCCCGGCGCTGGGCACTGTCAGCCCGACCGGAGAGCCCGGCGGCAAAGAGATCCGCCTTGGCGATCTCCGACGTGGCCTTCTCCGCCTGAGCTACGTCCTCCAGCGGAACGCCTGCCTCTTCCAGCGCCCGGCGCAGGATCTCCGGCTGCATCCCCTCGACGCCCAGCTTGCCCTCCTTGCCCGGCGATCGCTTGCGCCGCTCCTTGCCGGCGATGTCCGGCACATAGGCGTGATACACGCCCTGCTTGGGCAGCGCGCCCTTGAGATAGTTGCGGATCACAAAGCCCGCACCGTCCGGGTCCGTCAGGATAATAAGCCCCCGCTTTTGGGCCACGCTGCGCAGCAGCGCCAGCTTGGCCCGGTCGTGCATGACGCCGAAGCCATCGGTCGTAAAGACTGGCGCATCCACCAGCTGCCGCAAGGCGTTCTTATCATATTTTCCCTCAACCACAATGGCCTGTTTCAGTTTAAGCATGCTTTGCCTCCTGAGCCAGTTGCAATAGCAGCAGCTCCAGCAGCCGCTGGGGCGTGTCATACGACGTTTTCAGCCGGTAGTCCGTCAGCGCGCAGGCCTGCAGGGCTGCCTTGCTGAAGCCCTCGGAGAGCCGCCGGGCGTATCCCATCGTCTTTTTGGCCGGGTAGCTGCCCATGCCGCACAGGTGCATCAGGCTCTCCGCACCCTTGCCCGCCGCCTGCAGCAGCTGGGCGCAATAGATCCGGCGCAGCTGCATCCCGATGGCGGCCAGGAGCACGATAGGCTCCTGCTGCAGCTGGAAAAGCGTCTGCAATGTCGCCAGGGCCGTGTCATAGCGGCCCGCGGCGATGGCATCGGTCATATCAAAGACATAGGCCTCCAGCACCGGCTCAACCACGGCGTCGATCTCCGCCTTTGTGATCTCCTCCGCAGGGGCATAGGCCGCGACCTTTTCGATCTCCGACCGCAGCGCCGTCATCGTCCCGCCAGTGCGCAGGATGAGATAGCGGCAGAGTTCAACGCTGATTTCCTTACCAAAGCCCGCAAAATGCTTGGCGATCCAGGCGGCAAGCTCCCGCTCTGACTGCTTTTCAAAGCTGACGGCACTGCCCTGCCCCTCCAGAACACCATGGAGCTTCTTCTGCCGCCGGTCCGGCTGATAGGCCACCGTATCGAACACAAAAAACACATGGCAATACGGCGGGATATCCGAAAGCAGCACCGTCAGGCGCTCCCGGTCCGGCTGGGGCAGCTTATAGGGATCCACATCGTCCACTTGGACCATCGTAGCCTCTGCCAGCATGGGCATGGCCTCGACGGCATTCTGCAGGGCGTCCATCGTCAAATTTTCCGCGTTGAAGCGGTGGTAATTGAATGCCTCCGCCGGACCGTCGGTCAGTTTTTTCCGGGCCAGCGCAAGATAATGCTCCCGCAGATAGCTCTCTGGCCCGTAAAAGAGATAAAGCGGCCCCAATTGCCCGGCCCGCAGATCATTTTTCAGCCGCTGCAGCGCGCCGGGATCTGTTTTTTCTTTTCTTGCCATGCCGCTCACCTCCTGATGGTCACAGTACCGTTTTCGTCCGTCCGATAGATGGACGCGCCGCAGGAACGCAAACGCTCCATTGTCTCGGCCCTGGGATGACCGTACCGGTTATCGCGCCCAACAGAGATCACCGCGATCTCCGGCCGGACTGCTGTGAGCAGCGGCGCGCCTGTGGAGGTCGCCGCGCCATGGTGTCCGGCGAGCATGACCTCGACCTTCGGCAGTGTATGCAGGGCCAGCAGCCGCGCCTCCCCGTCCAGGCTCATATCGCCGGTAATCAGGATATCATAATCCTCCCGGGAGCACAGCACGCTGAGCCCGCCATCGTTACCCGGCAGGCGGGAGACCGGCCCGAAGATCTGAAGCTGGCTTTGACCCAGGTGCAGCGTCCGGTCCTCTTGCAAATACTCCAGCGTCGTGCCCGTCTCCGCTGCGGCCTGTCCAATTGCCGTGCAGAGGGCACTTTCCGCATCAGACGGCGGGAGATACAGCTGGCGCACAGGGATCCGCCCCAGCAAATAGGCCACACCTCCGGCATGGTCGGCATCGTAATGGGTCAAAAGCAGCAGGTCCAGGTGGAATTTTCCATGGGCAAGCAAGGCCCGCGCCGCCTGCTCCCCGGCTTCCTCCGGGTTGCTGCCGCCGCAGTCGACCAGGATGCTCTTCCCGTCCACCTCCAGCAGCACGCACTGCCCCTGGCCGACATCCAGAACAGTCGTCTGGACCTCAGCCAGGCTATTTTCCAACCAAGAGAGGCCCACGCTCGCCGCCAGACTGACAGCAAGGCACAGGGCAAATTGCAGCGGCCGCTTCTGCTTTTGCAGCAGAAACACCGCCAGCAGCAAATACGCAAAAACCACCCACGCGGCAAGATAGACACTGCTGGTATAGACCGCGGCAAACGGCAGCCTGGCCGCACCACGGACGATCCACCAAAAATAACGCACAAGCCACGAGAGCAGCCCCGCAAAAAACGCTGCGACGCCGGGCAGGACAAAGCCCACCAGGCAGATGACAAGCCCCAGCTGGAAGCACAGGCTGACAGCCCACAGCACCAGGAAATTCACCCCAATCGCAGCCAGGCTCACAAGATCAAACGAGCAGGCCACCAGCGGCGTTGTAAACACCATTGCACCGAGACTGGCGGAGGCCGACGCAAACAGCGCGGCGCGCAGCTTTGCCGCCACTGCGGGCAGCTTCCGGCCCGCCCGCCGGGCCATGGCATGATAGAGCCGGTTGCCAAACAGCAATAGGCCCGCCATGGACGCAAACGAGAGCTGGAAGCTCAGGTCCGCCACCGCCCAGGGATTTTGCAGAAGGATCACCAGCATCGCCGCGCAGAGGGAGGTCGGCGTGTCCTCCTCCCGCTTGACAAGCGGCGCCAGAAGCAGCAGGATCTGCATCACGGCCGCCCGAATGACCGACGGCGCCGCACCGGTCAGCAGCGCATAGCACACGACCACCGGAATGCCGATGGCCGCCGCCAGGCCCCGGCGGCGCAGGAACAGCAGCAGCATCGCCAAAAGGATCGAGACATGCATCCCGGAGATAGCGACGACATGGCTCACCCCTGCCAGTGACAGAGCGTTTTTATCCGCATAGGAAAAGCCGCTGCGGTCGCCCGTCAGCAGAGCCTGCAAAAACGGCGCCGTATCGGCGGGAAACAGGGCTGTGATCTTCCCCTGCAGCTGCCGGGCCAACCATGCGGGGCAGGCCCAAATCGGGCGCTTTGCCTGCGGCGTAATGTGGGCGTCGCCCCTGGCATAGGCCAGCAGGACATAGCCGCGGCTGCGGGCATAGAGATTTTCCTCCTCCGCCCGGGCCTGGAGACTCGCCGCTTCCACCTCCGCCTTGACGGATAGCTGGTCGCCAGGCGCGGCCTTTGCGTCTGTTTCGCGCAGGTAGAGCAGCGTGCGGCAGCGCGTGCCGCCGCAGTCCAGCAGTACATCCAGCCGCTGGCCGTAGCGGGTCTGCACCGGGTAGGAGGCGACGGTCGCTGCGATGGTCTGGGCCTCGCCTGTCAGGCGCAGGGCCGGGCGCAGCTGCGTCTGGTAATACAGCCCCGTCCAGAGTAGCCCCACGCCAAAGCCAAGCAGCAGGCAGCAGACGCGCCGCAGCCTTTTCCGCCGCAGACATAAAAGCCCACCGCCGAGGGCAACTGCCACCACCCCCAGCCAGATCGGAATACCCGGCAAAACATAGACACACAGCAGCACCGCCGCTGCAAATGCACAGGCAAACCAAACAAGTCTTCGCACGCGCTCACCTCCCGGCCCTTTGGTTTTTTCACATTAGAAACAGCCCCGCCATTTTGGCACAAAGCCTTGCAAAATGGCGGGGACCGATCTTCGTTACACTTAGTTAAACGAACCCAGCTGCTGGCCGCTGAGGACATGGAAGTGCAGATGATGCACCGTCTGCCCCGCGAGCTGGCCGCAGTTCGTCACGACACGGAAGCCATCGGCAAAACCCATCTCCTGGGCGAGCTTCGCGATGACGGCGTAAATGTGCCCGATGAGCGCCGCATTCTCCTCCGTGACCTCCGCTGCGGAAGCCAGGTGCTGCTTCGGGATCACCAGGAAATGCGTCTTTGCCAGGGGGGCAATGTCGTAAAACGCGTAGCACAATTCATCCTCGTAGACCTTTTTCGAGGGGATCTCCCCGGCAATAATCTTACAAAACAGGCAATCGTTCATACTGTTCGCTCCTTTTCTTCCGTATTCCGCTTACTGCAGGTGCTCTGCGACAAAATCGTCCACACAGGCCAGGGCATCGTCGAGCTTCAAAGCGTCCTTGCCGCCGCCCATGGCGGAATCGAGCTTGCCGCCGCCGGAGCCGCCACAGATCGCACAGACCTGCTTGACCAGCTGCCCCGCCTTGATGCCGCCTGCCACGGCGTCCTTACCGCAGACAGCCAGGATGGAGATCTTCTCATCATTCACACCGGCCAGGACCGCGACGATCTTCGGGTCCTTATCCCGCAGCATATCGCCGAATTTCCGCAGATCGGGCACGCTCATGCCGTTGCGGACCGCCGTCACCACATGCAGGCCGCCGACGTTCTTCGCCCCGACCATAAACTGGCCGATCTCGCCTGCGATGGCGCGGTCCTTCATCGTCTCGATCTGATCGCGCAGCTGCTTGATCTCGATGACCGCCGCCTCTGCCTTGTGCAGCAGCTCCTTGGGGTTGGAGATCTTCAAAATCTCCGACGCCCGGCGGATGGTGTTTTCAAAGCTATGCAGCTGACCCAGGACGGCTTTGCCGGTGATGGCTTCGATCCGGCGCACACCGGAGGCCACAGAGCCCTCGGAGACAATGCGAAACATGCCGACCTTCGCCGTATTATCCACATGGGTGCCGCCGCAGAATTCCAGCGACGCATCGCCCATTTTGACGACCCGGACAATATCGCCGTACTTTTCGCCGAACAGCGCCGTCGCGCCCAGCTTCTTTGCCTCGTCGACGGGCAACTCCATCGTCTCGACGTCCAGGCCGTCGAGGATCAGCTCCACGACCCGGTCGTTAATCCGCTCCAGCTCCTCCGGCGTGACCGCGGCGAAGTGGGTAAAGTCAAAGCGCAGCCGGTCCGGCTCGACCAGGGAGCCCGCCTGGTGGCAGTGGTCGCCCAGGACGCTCTCCAGCGCCGCCTGCAGCAGATGGGTCGCCGAGTGGCCGCGGCAGATGGCCTGGCGGCGCTTTTCGTCGATGGCCGCAACGACAGTGTCGTCGACCTTGATCTCCCCGGCACGCATCACGCCGTGGTGCAGATATTTGCCGCCCTTATCCTTCTGGACATCCGTCACTTCAAAGACGCTGCTGCCTAGGCTGATCGTGCCATGGTCCGCCGTCTGGCCGCCCATTTCCGCGTAAAACGGCGTCTGATCCAAGACGAGAATGCCCGTCTCGCCGCCGGCGATGGCGCCGGTGATCTCCTCGCCTACGCAGATGCCCAGGACCTTGGCCTCCGACGCTTTCTCCGTGTAGCCGGTGAATTCCGTCGGCGTGTTGTCCAGGCCGAAATCAATTCCGGCCCAGGCCAGGTCGCCCAGGGCCTTGCGGGCCTGCCGTGCCCGCTCCTTCTGCTCCTGCATCAGCTTGGCAAAGGCATCCTGATCGACGGTCATGCCCGCGTCCTGGGCCATCTCGATGGTCAGGTCGATGGGGAAGCCGTAGGTGTCATAGAGCTTGAATGCGTCAGCACCGGAGAACACCTGCTCGCCGCGCTGCTTGTGCTCTTCGAGCATCTGGCTGTAGACGCCCATGCCGCCGTCGATGGTCTTGGCAAAGGTCTCTTCCTCCAGCCGGACCCAGCGGGTGATATAGTCCGCCCGCTCCCGCAGGTAGGTATAGTGGCTCTCGTTCTCCCGGATGACCGTCTCCACCAAGCGATAGAGGAACGGGTCATTCACGCCCAGCAGCTTACCGTGGCGGGCAGCCCGGCGCAGCAGGCGGCGCAGAACATAGCCGCGGCCCTCGTTCGTCGGCGTCACACCGTCGGCGATCATAAAGACAGAGGCGCGGATATGGTCGGTAATGACACGGAGGGAGACATCCATCTTATGGCTGATGCCATAGCTGGCGCCGGTGATCTCCGTGACCTTTTTCGTGATGTTCATAACGGTATCGACATCGAACAGGGAGTCGACATCCTGACAGACGACCGCCAGACGCTCCAGGCCCATGCCCGTGTCGATGTTCTTCTGGGAGAGCTCGGTGTAATTGCCGTGGCCATCGTTATCAAACTGGGAGAAGACGTTGTTCCAGACCTCCATATAACGGTCGCAGTCGCAGCCGACGGTGCAGTCCGGCTTGCCGCAGCCATACTTCTCGCCTCGGTCGTAATAGACCTCGCTGCAGGGGCCGCAGGGGCCTGCGCCGTGCTCCCAGAAGTTATCCTCCTTGCCAAAGCGGAAGATCCGCTCTGCGGGGATGCCCATGTCCTTGTTCCAGATCTCAAAGGCTTCGTCGTCATCCAGATAAATGGAGGGATAGAGCCGCTGCGGGTCCAGCCCGCAGACATCCGTCAGGAATTCCCAGCACCAGGCGATGGCTTCCTTCTTGAAATAATCGCCGAAGGAGAAGTTGCCCAGCATCTCAAAATACGTGCCGTGGCGGGACGTCTTGCCGATATTTTCGATGTCCCCCGTCCGGATGCACTTCTGGCAGGTGCAGATCCGGTGCCGCGGCGGCTCCACCTCGCCCTTGAAATAGGGCTTCATCGGTGCCATGCCGGAGTTGATGAGCAGCAGCGACGCGTCATTCTGTGGGATCAGGGAAAAGCTCGGCAGACGCAGATGCCCCTTTGATTCAAAGAAGGACAAAAACATCTCCCGCAATTCGTTCAGTCCGTATTTTTTCTGTTCCATTCTCGGTTTTACCTCCAAACTTGATTCTCCAACCAGCCGCAGTCCGCGGCGATGCTGTAAAAAAATAAAAAACGCCCTGTCTCCGGCGCAGGGGCGAAGGGAAGCTCCGCGGTACCACCCTGCTTACACAAAACAGTGCATCTTCAGCCATGGGTAACGGGCATGGGCCGTCCTGCTCGTCGCAGGCCGCTCGGAAGTGGCTGCAGCTTCGCCTGGCCGCGGGGCTTCCACCGTCCCCCGCTCTCTGTCGTGCTGCTAAAGCTGCTCATTTCCTCAGGGCGTTTGCTCTATTCTATCCAACATTTTAGCAGAAAACCCGCAATTGTCAAGCGCGGCGGCAATTTTTGGCAGCGGACGCGCAGAGCGCAATCCGCCGCCAAAATTTTCGGTCAGAAAATGCCGTGCTCTTCCAGAGTTTTGCACATTTGCGCGACCCGGGCATCCCAGGAGCTGGCGCGCCCGGCGGCCATCCGGGCATCGCGGCGGTCCGGGGCCATATCGTCCAGGGCTGCCTGGCAGGCGGCGAGGAAGGCGTCGCAGTCCCCGGCGATATGGATGAGCGGGGCGTACTGCAGCACCTGCTCCGGCTGCGGCGTCGAGACGATAGGCTTGCCGGTGGCCAGATACTCGTAAAACTTCAAGGGGCTGACGTCCTTGCTCAGATCGCTCGGGGCGAACAAATTCAGGCACACGTTAAAGTGGGCCAGGTACTGGGGCAGCGCCTCATTGGGCTTGAGGCCCAGGAAATGGATGTTTTCCTGCTGCTCCAGGGCGGTCAGATCCACCCCCGGCTTTTTCCCGCCGATGAAGACAAAATTCCAGTCCGGCCGCGCCTGGGCCGCCGCCAGGACCAGCTCATAGCTGATGCACTGCTGCAGCGCGCCGACAAAGCCGAAGACCGGCCCCTGCAGCGCCGCCATCTCCCGGGGCACCGGCTGGGGCTGGGCCGCCTGGGCAAAGCGCTCGTAATTGGCCCCGTTGGGGATAAACACGCTGCCGGGATTTGCCGTCTGCAGGCGCTCGCACAGGCTCTGGGCCGTGGCAAAGACCTGATCTGCTGCGCCTGCCAGTTCCAGCTCCATGCGGTCCACCAGCGCCGGATCCATCTGCCCGCCATAGGCAGAATGCCGGTCCACACAGTCATAGACCAGAGCGCTGTGGGGGACCTCCCGCACCAGGTCGCAGCAGACCGGCGAATACACCCACAGGACCGGGTCATAAATCCCGTGCTGCTGCATTTTCTTGCGAATGAACCGGGCGATCTTCTTCTGATTCCAGCGGTTGATCCACCGGAAGCGATAGAAAAACGGCAGGACCGGCGGCAGGCTGTAGACATGGATATTCTCCTGCGGTGTCAGCGCCGGGGCGCGGTAGGCCTTGAGCTTTTTCTTCGCCTCCCGGTCCCGCAGGGGGGCAAGATACGTCACAGACGGGTCAAAATATAAGATCTGCGCATCCGGGATGCGGCTCATGACCTGCTGCTTTCTGGTGGGAATCGGGTACCACGGTGACGTGGCAAGGCACACGATCTGTTTCATAATTTCTGCAAAACCTTTCTAAGGTATTTCTCATTTTCCGCCGCCAGCTGCTGCAGCCGGGCGACAGACGCCTGATCTGGCACGCCGCTACGCAGCGTCCTGGCAATGGCCTCCCGCAGGGCGGCCGGGCTGACCTGCTGCAGTGCGAGATAATTCCGCTGCCCCAGGTACTCCAGGAAGCCGTCCACCTTCGGGTCATAGACGATGCCCAGCAGCGGCACGCCCTGCCCGGCGGCGAACACCAGCGCATGCAGCCGCATGGAGATTACAATATCCATCCGGCGGAACAGGCCGATCATCTTCGCGTCCGTATCCGGCGGGCACAGCCGCAGGCTCGGGCAGTGCAGCTGGGCGATGACCTGATCCATCGCCCGCAGGTCCTGCGCCGGTTCCATGGCAAAAAATACCGGAACAAGCCCCTGCGTATCGTAAAGCCACTGGGCCGCCTGGGCAAAGTCCTGCACATGGGCGCTGAAATTCTGCCAGGGGCGCAGCACGAACATCGCATAGTGCCGCCCCTCCTCCAGGCCCAGCTGGGCATAGAGCCCCTGCAGCGCCTCCTCCGGCGCCTGGTCGATGAGCAGCGCCGGGTCAGCTGTGATATGCCATTCCGGCTTGCTGACGCCAATGTCCGCCAGCTCCTGGCCGCATTTATCGTCCCGCAGGGTGATGAGGTCCGCGCAGCGGTCCAGCACCCGTGCGGTCCGGCGGCGGCTTCCGGCGCCCCGGATCGGCCCGATGCCGCAGCCGTAGAGCATGACCTTGTTCCCCGCCGCGTGGGCCATGCGGATGCTCATTAAATAATACCGCAGGGAGCGGTTGCTCGTCGCATTCTGCATCAGGGTCCCGCCGCCGGAGATATACAGCTTTGTTTTTCGCATAATTTGCCGAAATGCGAAGAAATTAAAGATATGGCATGCGCCGACCCGGTAGCGCAGCTTGGTCTGCTTTGGCCGCCGGGAGAGGACGTCGATGGGAATATCCGGGTCTACATGGCGCAGCTGATCCAGGATTGCCTGCAAAATCGCATCATCCCCGGCGTTGCCCCGGCCATAGGCGCCGCAGATCAGGACGCCGTCGCGCCCCTGCTGCCGCCGCGCTGTCAGGCGCAGGATCTTCTCATAGATCTCCCGCTGTCGCGCCACCGTCGCCTCGACGGAGAACTGGCGCTTGGCCTTTTCATAAAGCGCCTCCTGCATCCGCAGCCGCGCCGCTTCGTCGCAGGCCATGGTCTGCATATGGGCCGCCAGGGCGGCAATATCCCGCGCGGTGAAGAGCAGGCCCTGGACGCCATCCTCGATCAAGTCCGGCACGCCGCCGACTCGGGAGGCGATCGTCGCGCAGTGCATCCGTGCGCCCTCTGTCAGGGCGTAGGGGAAGGTCTCAGAAAGGGAGGTCAGCACGTTAACGTCGATGGCGTTGTAGAAGCTGTCCGTATCCGTCAGCCAACCAGCAAAGCAGACCGTGCCCGCTGGGCAGCACGCGGAAGCCAGGTCCCGGATCTCTGCCGCCTGCTCGCCGTCCCCGGCAATGACCAGGCGAATGGACGGGCACTGCCGCACCGCCTGGCCAAAGGCGCGCACCAGCGTTGTCATATCCTTGACCGGCGAAATTCTGGCCGCGATGCCAAACACAACGCTGTCGCGTTCTGTCTGCAGGCCGATCTTCTCAAAAAAGGCCGCCCGGTCCAGCGGCGGCGTGACCGGGGTAAAGTCGACGCCGTTGTAGATCGAGAACATCCGCTTCGGGTCAAAGCCGCGGCTGATCAGCAACCGGGCCATGGAATCGGAAACGCCGATATAATAATCTAAAAACCGCAGGGCAATCTTGTTGATTGTCCCAAAGGTCACCCGGTGCAGGGGCCTGCCCAAGTAGTCCAGGCGATAGTCACTGTGGACTGTCGTCACCACCGGGATCTGCAGATGGCGGCGTAGCAGCGCGCCCATCATGTTCGCCCGGGAGCCATGGCAATGGATGATCTCATAGCCGCCCTGGCGAATGAGTGCCTCCAGCGCGCGGCAATCAGCCCGCAGGCTGCGGGATTTGACGATCTTCGTCGGGATATTCAGCTGCCGTGCCTCTTCGGCAAAGGGGCCGTCCATAAAGCAGACCAGCTGGACCTCCTCCGTTTTTGCCAGGCCGCAAAGCAGCGAATGCACATGCGTTTTCGCCCCGCCGACATCGCCGCCGGAAATCAGATGTATAATTTTCATAGAGATTTCACTCCGTTTTTCACTTTCCTCTTGAGAATTTTCCCGAAATCAGCTACAATAGCAAAAGTTATAGGCAATTCCGGCCGCAAAGCGCTGCCGTTGTGCTATTATAATATAATTTGTCGGGATAATCAATTTTTTCCGCAAACTTTTTCAGGAGGTACCTATGAAACAAACCCATTCGAATGAACGCGCCCCGAAGCGGTTTAATATTGTCGACGTCATCATCCTCGTGCTCGTCGTCGCACTTGTCGCCGGGGCAGTCTGGAAGCTGACCAGTGCCTCGACCTCTGCCAATGAGAAGGCCGCCGCCCAAGATGCCATCCAGCATTTTGACGAATCGCCCCATATGCGCTTCACCGTCGTCTGCACCGGTGTTTTGAAGGACGCTGCCGAGAAGATTGCCGCGTCTGACGATTTGCAGCTCTTCAATGGCGACCAGGACCTGGCCGCTTATATCACCAGCTGCACAGTCCGCGACAGCCAGTATGACATCACCGGCGACGACGGCATGCACTTCAACTTCACCAACCCAGATACCTGCGTCGTGACCTTTGTCGCCGAGGGCTACTTCGACCGCGACACCGCCACAAAGGACAAGGCCTACCAGCTTGGCTCCCAGCAGCTGCGCATCGGCAAGAACTACATTATGAAGACCAAGAGCTTTGAGGTGAACGGTTACGTCACCGCGATGGAGGTCGTCAATGAATAATGCCCTGCATCCTACAGCGCTGCAGCGTTTTGCTGCGCGGCTGCGGGCACTGTATCTGGCAAGCCTGTGCTGCTTTGTGCTGCAGGCCATCGGCGCTGCCTGGCGGGATTCCTGGTGCTGCGCGCAGCTGTCGCGCATTTTGGGAAAGCCAGCGGCCTGTGCGTCCAGCCGGGCCCACGCGCTTCTGGCGCACCTGAGCGCCCGCATGGAGCGCCACAGCGACCGTTTGGCTGGCAAAATGCATGAGAGCATCTTCTACCATATCTGCCAGGCGATCCTGCGGGCCGGGCGGGAGAGCCGCCTGCTGGGCTGGCTGTTTGCCGGCGGCGCAGGCGGGCTGCTGCTGTTTGCCATCGGCGGGTATGTCATTTGGGACTACCTGCTGCGGGACGTTTTCTCCATTCCGGTGCTCTCCTCTTTCTGGGACGAGGCGTTGCTGCTGCTGTGCCTGATCTACCTGCTTTACCAGCGCAAGACAGCCCAGCTGCGGCTGCCGGTCTATGACACGCCGCTGGACCTGCCGGTCGTCTTTTTCCTGGTCATCTGTACAGGGCTTTTGCTGCTGGATCTCTCCGTCCCGGCAATCAATATCTCCGGCTACCGGGCGACGGTGCAGTATATTCTCTGGTTCTTCGTCGTCACCCGCCTGCTGCGGGACGACCGCGACTGCAAGCAGCTGTATTTGACAATGGTCGCCATCGCATCGGTCATCGGGCTGCATGGGATCTATCAGTATATCGTCGGCGCGCCAATCCCCGCCAACTGGGTCGACCAGTCTGAGGCATCTGTCCGGACGCGGGTCTACTCCATCTTCAGCAGCTGTAATATCATGGGGGACTTTATGGTCCTCTTCGCGCCCATGGCCGCCGGGCTCGCCTACGCCTGCCGGGATCTGCGCCTGAAGCTCCTCGCCTGGGGCTGCACGCTGGTCATGTGCCTGAGCTGCTTGCTGACAATGTCCCGGGGAGCTTGGATCGCGTTGGTCGTTGCGATCCTGATCTTCGCCGTGCTGGTCGATCTGCGGCTGCTGGCTGTCATGGCCGCCGGCGGCTGCCTGGCGATGTTTTTGCCCTTCGTCCAGAGCCGCATCGGTTATCTGTTTACCGACGCCTTCGCCGCCTCGACAAACCGCGGCGGCCGCGCTGTCCGCTGGCAGAAGGCCATCGGGTATCTTTACGACGTGAATCCGGTTCTCGGCATGGGCTTTGGCCGTTTCGGCGGCGCCATCGCCATGCAGAATAAGACAAACCCGGTGCTGGAGTATTTTTACACGGATAACTACTATGTGAAAATTCTCTCAGAAAACGGCTTCGTCGGGCTCATCAGCTTCGTCTTTATGATGCTCGGCGTCCTCTGGACCGGGCTGCGCTCCTGGTTCCGGACACGACAATCCAAATCCCGTATGGCGCCCATGTGCGCCGGGATGCTCTCCGGCATGGCCGGTGTGCTGGTGCACTGCTACTTTGAAAACATCTTTGAAGAGCCGTATATGATGGCCATTTTCTGGACCATCGCCGCCATGACCGTCTATCTTGGCTTCCTCCGCCCCACACGGCAGGATGCTTAATACAAGAAAACAGGCCCGTGCAGACTTCCTAGTCTGCACAGGCCTGTTTTCTGTCGAAAAGTCCACAGCGGGCTTGCGTTTGAATTACTCCGAATCGTCCTCATAGATCGGCGGCGCGAATTGCTCCATGGCTGCGCGAAGCTTCGGGTGCCGGATTACAAAATGAATGGCCGGGGATTTGTGCTTTGAGACCATCGCCCATTGGCCGGGGCGCAAAAGGATTTGCAGATTGCGGAAGGGCAGGCGACTGCTTTGCCGCAGCGTGTAGCCGGGGTGCGCCGCGGCAAAACGCTCCGTCTGGGCCAGGTGCATCTGGTATTCCTCGTAGGTATAGGGAATGTCCGTCTCATAAAACAGACCGGAGAGGGCCAGGAGCATCGGCGCTTTGACAAATTCCTCCGGCGAGAGCAGGGGGACCGTGTCCGTCACCGCACCGTGAGCCAACTGACGCTCGATCAGCACCCTCTGGGCCGCAGCATGGTCCAGGATCTGTGCCGCAGCCTCCGGTGCCAGGGCGCGCTTCGCCAGAAACGCCTGCAGCACATCCGGTTCGAAGGTATAAAGCGGCAGGGACGCGCAGATATGGGCCCAAGGTCCTGGCGTCTGTGCATCGGCCAGCAGAAAGGCCTGCAGCGCAGCGGCACGCTCGGCCCGGTAGATCTCCATGAGCGGCTGAGCCTGCGCCAGTAGTGCCTCAGCCCGACGGGTGTAATAGGCAATATCGTCGCGCTGCTTTGTCAGCGTATAGCGCCCGGCACTGTGCTGCCCGACGATGGCCTCGCCCGCCAGAGCCGCCGCGCCGGAGACCTTGAGCAGATGGGAAAAGACATTGTTCTGCACGCCCTTGAGATAATACGGCGCGATCTGCCCTGTCATATACATGGGGATCCAGCTCTCCAGGCCCAGCATCATATCATCAAAGCTGCGGTCCAGATTGTGGATCTGGTAGAGCTGCAAGCCTTTTTTTAGCATCAGAGCCATGCCATACATCCACTTCTTTGGAAACTCCGGGTCCTTGGCCATCTCCTCCATGGGCATATCGCTGTACATGATGACCGGCGCCTGGGATTTGGAAAGCACCGTCGCCTTGAGAAAATCCAACTCACTGGTCATCATTTCAGATAGGCCCGTATAGGTCCGTGCCGTCGGAAGCTGAAAGGGTATGGTAGGCACCTTTATCTCATCAAAATGGATGGCGCGGATGTATTCATTCAGGTCAAAGCCGTCGAGCTTTTCGAGGAATGCGCAGACGCTGGCCTGTTGCCCTTGGTCCGCACCCAGCAGCCAGCCCTGCAGCAGCGCACAGGCGGCGGCATTGTCCTCCAGCGACTGAACCGAGCAGCCCAGCAGCGTAGCAAGGACGCCGCGGGATGCCGCATCCCTCGCCTGTCCGACAGCAAACCGGGCGACGCTGGCTGCAAACTGGGCCGGGTCTGCCGGTTGGCGGGCGCCGGAGCGAAAGCGCGACAGAGTTGAAGCATCGTAATTCGTCGCCTGACAAATCCGGGCCACTGGCAGCTGCAGCACGCGGATGAGCGTATCCAGATGCTCCCCCAGCTGGAAGGGGCCGGCGGCAGTGATCTCCGGGCAGGATAAGAACGCCGCCCGCACCTGTTGTGCCGTGAGCGCCTCTTCTGCTGCCCGCTGCTGCGAGAGGTTTGCAATGGCGTCGCACAGTGCGGAAAAAGTCGCCGACTGCACATCCGGTACCCGCTCCCCAGCGCGGTACCGGCTGATGGTCGCCGGGGAGAGCCCGGCGGCCGTGCAGAGCTCGCTGGCTGTGCAGTCCAGGCGGGCAATAAAACCGTTTAACGTTTGGCTGAAATTCATGCTGTACCTCCCGGATCGCAGAAAGAGAGCTTTTCCCGCTCATTAAATTCCATAATCATAACCCATACTCCGGATCCTGAAAGAAAGCGTGCACCAAGAATCCCGTGCGCTGCGCACGCGACACCGTCAAATGCAGATCCCGGCACACCAACGGCGCGATGCAATCGCTTTTCAAGCTTTTCGTCCGTTTCTGGTATAACCCAGTATAAAACGTACGGCCGGAAAATACAAGTGTTTCCATCTTGGCATTGCCAAGACGGGAATCCACCTTGTGCCACGCGTAAGTGTTTGATAAGCTAAATTAAGCAAGATAAACACATACGCTATAAACCGACATAACACGATAACGCGGCATACGCAGCGGGCCTCGTGCACCGCATGCACACGGGAGGGTATTGCTATGAAAAAATGGATACTACGCTGCATGCTGGCTGTCAGCTTGCTGCTGGTCATCTGCGTCACAGTAGGCGCAATCGGAGAGGAAAAGCTCCCAGGCGATGCGGGCTATGGCTACAGCTATCGCTTCGTCACCCGGGACACCATTGAGATCACAGCCTACACCGGCTACGAACGCAACGTCACCGTTCCGGCGGAGATCGACGGCTACACTGTCGTCGGTATCGCGTATTTTGGCCGGGATGAGGCCATTGGGCAAAACCCAGTGGTCGAACAGGTCACACTGCCGGACACCGTACGCTATATTGGCGCAGGCGCCTTTGCCTATTGGCCAAACTCTGATGACACAGTGAGCGCGCTGCAAGAAATTGTCCTACCAGCCGGTCTGGAAGTCATCGGGGAAGATGCGTTTTACAATTGTTTCAGTCTGAACACCGTGGAAATTCCTGCCAGTGTACAAGAAATCGGCGCTTATGCCTTTTCAAACTGTAAGGCGCTGCAGAATTTTAAATTATTAGGAAACCAGACTGTTCTCCGGGATATGGCTCTGGGCAGCATTCTGAACGCCGAGGGACTGATTGGTATGCTCCAGGACGCCTGGTATGCCTGTCAGGACGACTTTTTTATCTGGAACGGCTATCTCTTCGGCTACCAGGGTGAGAGCAAAACGCCAGTCATTCCGGTAGGTGTCCGGGGCATCATGGGCTACGCCTTCCGCGGCAGACCGGAGATCACCGCCGTGACGATCCCGGACTCCGTCGAATTTATTGGCAGCCATGCCTTTGAAAACTGCACGGCGCTGACCTCGCTGGATATTCCCGCCAGCGTTACGCGGATTGAAAACGGGGCTTTTAACGACTGCAGCGGCCTAAAAAGCGTGACCTTTCACCAGGGCCTGCACGTCATCGGCGAGTATGCCTTTGAGGACTGCACAGCTCTGACAGAGATTACACTGCCAGATGGCCTGGAGGAGTTGGGCGACTGCGCCTTTGGCTCCTGCGAAATGATCCAAAGCATGTACTTCCCGTCCAGCCTCCGTGTGGCCGACGTGAGCGCTGTGCAGGATACAGCGTGGTACAATGCCAAGCAGGAGGGCGAACTGGTTTATCTTGGCGGCGTCCTGGCAAACTGCATCGGCGACCTTCCGGAAACGCTCAACGTACGCCCTGGCACGCACACCGTAAAGCTGGAAAACGTCTATACCGATACGCTCAAAACCATCACCTTGCCAGATGGTCTGGAAACGCTGATCCTACAGGGGACTTACACCAAGCTGACGAGCCTGACCGTTCCGGAGAGCGTAACGCACATCGACGCAGGGACCTTTTACGAGCTGCGCTCCCTGAAGCTGCCGCAAGAAGCAACGCTGGCCCAGGGATCATTTCCCCGCTGCAGGCGGCTGGAGAGCGTCACGATCCCCAAAGGGAACCCGTATCTGGACGCGTTTTTTGCCTGCGACGGGCTGAAAAGCATCACCCTGCCGGACGATGTTCTGGTGCTTTCCGGCGGCATCGGCGGCAAGAGTCTTACCAGCGTCGACTTAAACCAAGTCCGGGTGCTGGGAGAAGGTGCATTTGCTGATTGCAGTGCGTTGACTCGTATCACGCTTCCGGAGAGCCTCGTTGCCATCGAAGGGGTCGCTTTTTCCAACTGCACAGCGCTAGTCGCAGTACAGGGTGGTAAAAACGTCCGGGACCTCGGCTATGGCTGCTTCGCAGGCTGTACCGCGCTGCTGGATTTCGGTGATCTGCCGGATCGTGTGCGCCGGGTCGATCATACCACATTCGAAAATACCGCTTGGTATCAGAATCAGCCGGCAGGCGTCGTCTATTTTGGCCGCATCGCCTATTGCTACAAGGGCACGATGCCGGAGGGCACGACCCTTTCCCTCAAGCCGGGGACGATCAGCGTTACCATCGGTTTTATCTTTGAGCAGGAGCCTCTGACGCCCCGGACGCTGGCCTATTTTGAGCAGCCGAACCTCGTCGGCGTCGTGCTGCCGGAGAGCGTGCGCGATGTCGGCGCATACAGTCTCTGCAACAGCCCCAATATCAAAGCCATCGACCTGGGCGGCACCGTCTCCATCGGCGACAACGCCCTCAACGGCACAGCTGTGCAGGAGATCACCCTGCCGGACAGCACCCGTTTTGTCGGCGCAGATGCACTGACGGGCGAGCATTTGAAAGCTGTGCATCTGAACGATGGCCTGGAGGTCATCGAAGAGGGCGCATTCTTCAGCGGGACCGGCCTGCAAGGCGTACAGATCCCGGCCAGCGTGCACTATATCGGTTACCAAGCCCTCGGTTGGGCCCCCAGTGATCCGGGCTGGGTCAGCCAGCCCATCCCTGGCTTTACCATCCGAGGCCAGGCCGATTCCGCAGCCCAGCGCTATGCGGTGGCGAATGAATTCACTTTTCTTGAAGCACTCCCCTGCACCGCACACCGCTACGCCGAGACCGTCGTCCCCGCCACCTGCCAGGCAGGCGGCTATACCCGCCAGGTCTGCACCCTCTGCGGTGATACGCAGATCACAGCAAAAACGTCCGCCACCGGGCATGCGGCAGCAAACGATGCAGCGGTCGCCGCAACCTGTGTGCTGCCCGGGTACACCGGCGGCAGCCACTGCGCCATGTGCGGCACCGTTCTGTCGCAGCATGCGCTGCAGCCAGCTCTGGGGCACAACTGGATCAACAGCTGGGTCGTTGAGGAGCCGTACCAGACCGGCTACGGCATGACCTGCTTCTACTGCGGCCGCTGCCAGGGCTATCGCTATGAGCCCGCCGGGACACAGCATGTGCACCACTATATCAATTCCGTCGTCGCGCCGACATGCATTGACCCGGGCTTTACCGTCCACACCTGCGCCTGCGGCGATACGTATATCGACAGTCATGTTCCGCAGCTGGGGCACGATTTTGCGAACGGCGTCTGCACCCGTTGTGGCCTTTCCGAAGCCGACGCCCCCTGTGACGGCGGCGCACACTGCCCCAGTGCCCGGTTTACCGACGTCCCCACCCCCAGCAACTGGGCCCACGCGGGCATCGACTACGCCGTGTCCCACAGCCTGTTCGCCGGGACCTCCCAGACCCAGTTCAGCCCGAAGGGCGTGATGAACCGGGCGATGCTCGTCGCCGTCCTCTGGCGGATGGCGGGGCGGCCGGAGCCCCGCACCGCATGCCCGTTCCAGGACGTGGGGCCTGATACCTATTACACGAAGGCCGTTGCCTGGGCAGCGGAGAACGGTGTGGTCGCCGGTGTCTCGGCGACACGGTTTGACCCGGCGGCGAATATCACCCGGGAGCAGATGGCGGCGATACTCTTCCGCTATGCAGCAAAATCCGGGCTGGATACCAGCGCTCGGGGCGATACCGCCGCCTTCCCGGACCGGGATCGGGTGGCACCCTATGCCAGCGACGCGTTGCGCTGGTGCCTGGCCGAGGGTATCATCAGCGGCTCTGCAGAAAACGGCACCGTCTACCTGGCCCCCCAAGGCAGCGCGACCCGAGAACAGGTCGCCGCGATCCTGATGCGCTACTGCAAGCACATCGGAGCCTAATCTATCGCAGAAGTCGCCTTAGACGTGTTGTCTAAGGCGACTTTTTTCGTTTTAACAAAAATTCCCCCTCGCGGGTTCACAGGGCATCCAAGCAGACCGGGATCTGCGCTAGGGGCGTAATGGCGTCCGGCTCCACCTTGCAGCGCAGGGCCAGGAGCGTCACGCCGGCCTGCTGCGCTTCGACCAAGGCCCGGGCAAAGGCCGGGTCGTTCTGTTCATTCGGCCGCACGCAGGCAACACGCTCCATGGCAGCGACAAAGAGGACATAAGCCCCATAGCCCGCTTGGGCTGCGCGGAGAAGCGTGCGCACATGGCGCGTACCCCGCTGGGTCGGCGCATCCGGGAAGACACCCGCCCCATCCCGAGCCAGCGTCACACCCTTGACCTCCAGCAGGCAGGGCTTGCCCGCTCGTTGAAAGGCCAGGTCAAACCGGGAGTCCTCCCAGGATACCTCCCGCCGCAGCTGTTCTGGCAGAAAGCCCGCCCCGCCGGAGGCCAGCCACTGGGCCGCCAGCACATTGGGGGCCGTAGAGTCCAGATTAAAATACGCGCCGGGCCGCAGCAGCTCGGCGCAGCGGCCTGTATTTTTCACATGGCAAAGCGTCCGCCCTTCCGCCAGCTCCACCCAAGCCGTAAAGCGGTTCACCCGCTGGCAAAACCGGCCCGGGACGATCCCCTCATAGCGCAGCATGCCCGATTCCCCCTTGCTTTTTGTTCCTTTTTGTTATTGTAGCACGCAAATACAGGCTGTCAAGCGCGCCGCTTTTTGCGGATTTTGCAGAAAACAGTAGCAATTGGTGGAAAAATGCGTTATAATAAGCGGGCGAATCCATGTATGAAAGGAGCTCACGCATGAAAGTATTTCGAGCGATCCTGACGATATTGGGCTGCGCCCTGATTGTGCTGGGCGGCTATTCCGCCGTCACCTTCCTGATGCAGCGGGACTTTGCCCCGGTGCAGGAACCCATGGTCGAAGCCCCGCAGCCCGCAGAACCCGAGCAGCCGGAGGAAACCCCGGAAGAGCCGACGCAGCCCGCGGAGGACCCGGAACTGGAAGCCCGCCACAGCCGCGCGCAGGAAATTCTGCGCGACATGTCCTTGGAAGAAAAAATTTACCAGCTGATGTTCGTTCGGCCGGAAGCAATCACCGGTGTCGACCAGGTCACTGTCGCCGGTCAGACGACGCAGGATTCTCTGGGCCGCTGCCCCGTCGGCGGGCTCGTCTACCGCGCCGATAACTTAGAGCGTGAGGACCAAGCCAAAGAATTGCTGGAAAAAACAGCAGCTTATCTGGAGGACGACGGGCAGATTGCCCCGTTCCTAGGCGTATTCGACAACGGCAGCGAGACCTCCCCGGTGGCAGGCGATCTGGCAGGCGAAACGCTGGATTCCTTTGCGACCGTCGGCCACTCCGGCAGCGGCGGGCAGGCAGAACAGCTGGGTAAGGACCTGGGCAAGACGCTGGCCGATTATCATTTTAATGTAAATCTCGCCGCCGGTGCAGAGCTCAGCAGCGACCGCAGCGACTGTTTCTCCGCTGACGGCGAAGAGGCCGCGACGATGGTGTCCTCCTACGTCACCGGCCTGCAGAGCGAGAACGTTGCCGCCGTGCTGGCCCACTTCCCCGGCGAAGGCGCCGCTGAGAATGGCGTCTGCGATAAGACAGAGGAAGAACTCCGGCAGAGCGATCTGCTTCCCTTCACCGCCGGGATCGAAGCCGGGGCCGCCATCATTCAAGTCTCCAATATGACAGCCACGGAGCTGGACACCGCCCCCTGCTGCCTCTCGTCTGCCGTGATAACGGACCTGCTGCGAGATAGCCTGGGCTTTACCGGCGTGATCCTGACCGACCCGCTAGGCGGCCAGACCATTTCCGCCCAGTATGACGAAGCCGAAGCCGCTATTCTGGCGCTGAACGCCGGCGCAGATATGCTCTATGAGCTGAATGACCCGGAGGGCGTCTATACCGCGATCCTCTCCGCCATCCAAAACGGCGAGCTCACGGAAGAACGAATCGACGAGAGCGTCACCCGAATCCTCTGCGCTAAACTGCAGCTGCAAATCATCGAATCATAAAATGCTTCCCGCCGCAGCGGGCCGCTTGATCGGTCCCTGCGGCGGGCGTCTTTTTTCATACAGAAAATCCCCGCAGACGAGTGACCAGCTCACCTGCGGGGATTTTCCAGGAATATAAAAAGAGAGGGAAAAAATGAAAAAGTGTAACTCACTATGGTTATAGTATACTGGGAAGATATTAAGAATGTAAGCTATAAGTTTTTACAAAATTGTTAAATTCGTGTTCTTTCGTAGTTTTTTTCGCCGCCCATGCCGACCGGTTTTGTTCACAAAAAATTTTTATTTCCCCCTCTTGACAACGCCGGTTTCCAGGACTATGATGGAGAAAAGTTGATTAGCACTCTTAGTGCGCGAGTGCTAAAAATTAAAGAAACTCCACGGCATATGCCGGTTTGGAAAGGAGCGAAGCATTATGAATGCACAGAAATATACGCAAAAATCCCTGGAAGCGATCCAAGCAGCCCAGTCGCTGGCGCTGCAGCACCAAAATCAGCAGATCGAGCAGGTCCACCTACTCGGCGCGCTGCTTCAGCAGGAGGGCGGGCTAATCCCGCAGCTGCTGCAAAAAATGGGCCGCGCCCCGGAGAGCCTGGCGGCGGCAGTCTCGAAGGAGATCACAAAGCTGCCGTCCGTCACCGGTTCCGGCCGGGAAGCAGATAAATATTATATTGCCCGGGAGGTCGACCAGGTATTCCAGGAGGCCGAGTCCGCCGCCGCGCAGATGCACGACGATTTTGTCTCTGTCGAGCACCTGTTTCTGGCCCTGCTGACTTGCCCGGACCGGACGCTAAAGCAGCTGTTTTCCACCTATCAGCTGCAAAAGGAGGCCGTTCTGCAGGCCCTGCAGACCATCCGCGGCAACCAGCGCGTCACCAATGACAACCCGGAAGACACCTATGAGGCTCTGGAAAAATTCGGCACAGACCTTGTCAAGCGGGCGAGAGAGAAGAAAATGGACCCGGTCATCGGCCGGGATGATGAGATCCGAAATGTCATCCGCATTCTTTCCCGAAAGACGAAGAATAACCCCGTCCTAATCGGTGAGCCCGGCGTCGGTAAAACGGCCATCGCCGAAGGGCTGGCCCAACGGATCGTCAAGGGTGACGTGCCGAAGAGCCTGCGGGATAAGACGATTTTCTCCCTGGATATGGGCGCACTGATCGCCGGTGCAAAGTACCGGGGCGAATTTGAAGAGCGGCTCAAGGCCGTGCTGGAGGAAGTGAGAAAGTCGGAAGGCCGGATCATCCTCTTTATTGATGAACTGCACACCATCGTCGGCGCTGGCAAGACGGAGGGCTCTATGGACGCCGGCAACCTGCTCAAGCCGATGCTGGCCCGTGGCGAGCTCCACTGCATCGGCGCTACGACACTGGATGAATACCGCCAGTACATTGAAAAAGACCCGGCGTTGGAGCGTCGCTTCCAGACCGTTCTGGTCCAGGAGCCGACGGTAGAGGACACCATCGCCATCCTGCGTGGCTTAAAGGAGCGCTATGAGGTCTTCCACGGCGTCAAGATCACGGACCCAGCCATCATCGCCGCCGCGACCCTCTCCAACCGCTATATCACCGATCGCTTCCTGCCGGACAAGGCCATTGACCTCATCGACGAGGCCTGCGCTATGATCCGCACAGAGATGGATTCCATGCCCACGGAGCTGGACGTCATCTCCCGGAAGATTATCCAGATGGAGATTGAGGAAGCTGCCCTGAAAAATCAGGACGACGAGCTCTCCAAAGCGCGTCTGCAGGAGCTGCAGAAGGAGCTGGCCGAGAGCCGCGACAGCTTCAATTCCATGAAGGCCAAATGGGAAAACGAAAAAAACGCCATCGGCCACGTCCAGCAGCTGCGGGAGCAGATTGAAAAGCTGAACGCTGAGATCGAGCGCGCCGAGCAGGACTACGACCTGGAAAAGGCCGCCCGGCTGAAATACGGCGAGCTGCCTGAGGCCAAGCGGCAGCTGGCTGAGGAAGAGCAGCATGCCCAGGACGCCAAAGAGAGCAGCCTGCTGCGGGATAAGGTCACCGATGAGGAGATCGCCCGCATCATTGAACGCTGGACAGGTATCCCTGTCGCGCGCCTGATGGAGGGCGAGCGGGATAAGCTGCTGCACCTGCAGGAGATTCTGCACCAGCGGGTCGTCGGCCAGGAGCAGGCCGTCCAGGCCGTCAGTGAGGCCATCTGGCGCAGCCGCGCCGGGATCCACGACCCGAACCGCCCCATCGGCTCCTTCCTCTTCCTGGGCCCGACGGGCGTCGGCAAAACGGAGCTAGCCAAGACGCTGGCCCAGGCGCTGTTCGACGACGAAAAGAATCTGGTCCGGATCGACATGTCCGAGTACATGGAGAAATACTCCGTCTCGCGGCTAATCGGTGCGCCCCCCGGCTACGTCGGTTACGAAGAGGGCGGCCAGTTGACGGAAGCCGTCCGCCGGAAGCCCTATAGCGTGATCCTCTTCGACGAGATTGAAAAGGCACATCCGGATGTCTTCAACGTCCTGCTACAGGTACTTGACGACGGCCGGATCACCGACAGTCAGGGCCGCCTGGTGGATTTCAAAAATACAATCATCATCCTGACCTCCAACCTCGGCTCCCAGTTCCTGCTTGACGGCATCAACCCCGACGGCTCGATCTCCCGGGAGGCGACGGAGCAGGTCCAGCAGCTGCTGCGCCGGTCCTTCCGGCCCGAGTTCCTGAACCGGCTCGATGAGATCGTCTTCTACAAGCCGTTGACGAAGGATAACATCGGCAAGATCATCGACCTGCAGATCGAAGCGCTAAACCAGCGCCTGGAAGATAAGCAGATGCACGTCACCGTCTCGACGGAGGCAAAGCAGTTTATCATCGACGCCGCCTACGACCCGCAGTACGGTGCCCGGCCGCTGCGCCGCTATGTCCAGCATACGGTCGAGACGCTCATTGCCCGCCGCATCATCGCCGGCGATATCCTGCCGGGTGCGCAGCTTCGCGTCAGCGTCCAAAACGGCGAATTGGCCGTCGAAGCCTGATTATATTGCCAAAAGCACAAACGGACTGCCTCACATCGCGAGGCAGTCCGTTTCTTGCGGTTGTTTAATAAATTGGTCATTGTAAAATGTCTCCCCCGGCTTGAGAATGACAAATTGCTCGTCCCACCGGCCGCTGACCAGCTTTTCCAGCAGAATATTGCTGCCCGGGACATAACCGAGCTTGCTGTGGATCATCTCCGCCTGCGCCTGCGCGTCAGCGACATATCCAGGCTCCCGGCAATCATAGGTACCCGTATCGATGATATCCGCGTTGGTATACGACCGAAAATACGCCCGGAACAGCCGTCCAGCCTTCTTTTCACCGTATTGTTCCAACATTCTGCCATAAATAGCGTGGATATTAAAATATTCGTCATTGTCCCGAAAGTACATATGCCCGCAGGACTTTAGATTGGGGTACCAGGTGTCATCCGTATGCAGCAGCAGGGTGATGCAGTCATCCACCCGGGGCACGACGATACGGCAATCGGCCCCCACGCCATCCAGCGCGCCGCCGCAAAAGCCCATCGCCAGCAGGATCGTATCATACGCCTGCCCCAGGGGCGCCAGGACCCGCTTCATCTCCTGGCACATTCTCTTGGGCTCCACATGCAGCTTTCGGTCGATCTCCACCACGGGAAAGCTCGTCCCCATTTTCTCCTGGGCCGCCTGCAAATGCAGCAGCATCGCATCGCAGACGACGATCACTGTCTTCCCTGGCAGCGCCGTGTTTTGTTCCATAAGAGCCCCTTCTTTCCGGCTGTAGGATAATACTGTATTGCTATCATCATAGCACAATTTCTAAAACCGCGCAATCTTTCCCCTCCCGCCATTTTGCTCCAGCGCCGCAAAATTTTTCTTGCTTTTTGCGGCGCTGTATACTATAATATTTTTGTTATATGCCGGTGTGATGGAATTGGTAGACGTAGTGGACTCAAAATCCACCGCCAG
>CAUBIP010000017.1 GCA_958436045.1 uncultured Oscillospiraceae bacterium
AGCCCGGGCCGGTCATTGATTCCTTTTTTATTTCTTTTTTCGCTTGCACGCTACTGTACAACCCGCGCAATTCCCCGCGCAGGGGCGCTTTCGGCTGCGTATCACAGCAATCACGAGCCATGCGGCGATCAGCGCCAGGAGCGCATAGTCAAAACCACCCATGCCGCTGCCTCAAAACAGCGTGATCAGCGCATACACGCCAAAAGCGCAGAGCCATGCAATGGCGCATTGCAGCAGACTCACGCCAGCCGCCCGCAGGCCGGAGCCCAACTCCCGCTTGATGGCAGCAATGGCCGCGACGCAGGGCGTATAGAGCAGCGTGAACGTCAAAAACGAAAAAGCTGTCGCCGGGGTGAACAGCGCATACAGCGCCGCGCCGGAGTTACTGCCCAGCAAAACGCCCAGCGTCGAAACGACAGATTCCTTGGCGATAAAGCCGGAGATCAGCGCCGTGGCCGCCCGCCAATCGCCGAAGCCCAGGGGCCGGAACAGCGGCGCAAGCAGCTGCCCGATGGCAGCAAGCAGACTATCGGCAGAATCTGCCACAACATTGAGATGCGCATCAAAGGTCTGCAGGAACCAGACCATGACTGTCGCGACAAAAATTACGCCGAAGGCACGCTGCAAAAAGTCCTTGGCCTTATCCCACATCAGCAGCAGGACACTCTTCCAGGACGGGAATCTATAATTCGGCAGCTCCATGACAAAAGGCACCGGATTGCCCCGGAACCCCGTCGTTTTTAGAATCAATGCGACAATAACGCAAACAGCAATGCCCATTGCATACATGCCCACCATCACCAGCGCCTGGCCCCGGGCAAAAAAAGCCGCGGCAAACAACGCATAAATGGGGATCTTCGCGCTGCAGCTCATAAAGGGTGTCAGCAAGATTGTCATATGCCGGTCCCGCTCTGAGGAGAGGGTCCGTGTCGCCATGACCGCGGGGACGCTGCAGCCAAAGCCGATGAGCATCGGCACGATACTGCGCCCGGAAAGCCCGATCTTTCGCAGCAGCTTGTCCATAACAAAGGCGATCCGTGCCATATAGCCGGTATCCTCCAAAATAGAGAGGAAGAAAAACAGTGTCACGATAATAGGCAAGAAACCCAGCACACTGCCGACGCCGGAAAATATGCCGTCGATCACCAGACTGTGCACCACAGGATTGATCCCATAGGCTGTCAGTCCCCGGTCGACCAGCTCCGTCAGTTGGGCAATGCCCGCTCCCAGCAGGTCGCTCAGAGATTGCCCGATGACCCGGAAGGTCAGCCAAAAAATCACCAGCATGATGACGAGGAAAATCGGGATAGCAAAAACTCGGTGCGTCAGCACGCTGTCGATGCGGACACTGCGCCGGTGCTCCTTGCTCTCTGCACAGCGGACGACTGTCTTACGGCAAACCTGCTCAATAAAATTATACCGCATGTCAGCCAGCGCCGCTTGCCGGTCCAAGCCCCGCTCCTCTTCCATCTGGAGCACAGCGTGCTCGATGCCATCCAGCTCATTCTGCTCCAGCTCCAGCCGCTCAATGATAGAAGGATCTTCTTCAATCAGCTTTGTCGCAGCAAAACGAGGCGAGATTCCCGCTTTCTCCGCGTGATCCTCAATTTGATGGGAAACCGCATGGATGCAGCGGTGCACCGGCCCAGAGGGGCAGAAATCATAAACCTTCGGCCGCTGCCGGTTTTTGACCGTGTGCAGCAGTGTCGTGATCAGTTCCTCAACGCCCTCGCCCACAAACGCGCTAATCGGCACCACCGGGATGCCTAACGCGTCCGCCATCCCGGTCACATTGATCGAGCCGCCATTGTTGCGGACTTCATCCATCATATTTAATGCCAGCGCCATGGGAATACGCATCTCCATAAGCTGCAGGGTCAGATACAGATTGCGCTCAATATTCGTCGCGTCAACAATATTGATGATGCCATCCGGTTTTTCATTCAAAATAAAATCTCGGGTAACGATCTCCTCGTTGGTATAGGGCCGGATTGAATAAATCCCCGGCAAGTCGACAACGGTGGCATTTTTCACGCCGCGAATCTGGCCCATTTTCTGGTCCACTGTCACACCGGGGAAATTGCCCACATGCTGATTGGATCCGGTTAGCTGGTTGAAGAGCGTCGTTTTGCCGCAGTTTTGATTCCCAACCAGTGCAAAAATCATACCTGCTCCTCCCCATGTACAGCTGTCGTCTGCGCCTTCTCCAGGGCAGTTACCTCAATATCTGCCGCATCATCCTTGCGAATACTCAGGGTATAGCCCCGCAGCTGCAGCTCAATCGGGTCGCCCATTGGTGCGATTTTTGTTAAGGTCACCTTCGTTTTAGGAATAAGTCCCATATCCAGCAGCCTACAGCGCAGCGGCCCGGCTCCGCCGACCTTCGTGATGACCCCGGATTGCCCGACAGTAAGTTGGTCCAGTGTCATAGAATTCCCCCTTGCATGTCATTGTGTATCTGTGTATCATTGTGTGCTGTATCGATTATGTAGCACCAGTATAATGCGCCGCTGCTGCAAATGCAACAATTTTCCCACATTTTCTCCTTCGGATCCAGCCTGTACTTTTCCAGAAAAGTACAGTATAATAGCCCCAGAAAAACAGAACGTACCGGCGTATGCCGGGTTCAAGGAGCGCACACCATGAAATACGCCTTTTATACTCTGGGCTGCAAGGTCAACCAGTACGAGACCCAGGCCATGGAGCAATGGCTCACCGCCGCCGGGCATACTGTCGGCAGCTTTGAAGAGCCCTGCGACTGCTATATCGTCAACACCTGCACCGTCACCGCCGTGGCGGACAAGAAAAACCGCAACGTCATCCGCCGCTGCCGGAAGCTGAATCCGGCGGCGATCCTCGGCGTCTGCGGCTGCTACGCCCAGCTCAAGCCGGAGGAGGTAGCCGGTCTGGGTGTGGATGTCGTGGCAGGCTCCGCCGGGCGGGAGGACTTCCTGCGCATGATGGACGAGGCCGCCCGCACCCGGCAAAAGCAAGTCCGTGTGGACAACGCCCTGCGCCGCCGCAGCTTTGAGCTTCTGCCCGCCGGGGGGCTCCTGGGCCGCACCCGGGCCATGCTCAAGGTCCAGGACGGCTGCTGCAACTTCTGCTCCTACTGCATCATCCCCTTTGCCCGAGGCCCGGTGCGCTCGCTGCCCCTGGCAGACGCCGTGGCCCAGGCCACGGCCCTGGCCCGGGAGGGCTACCGGGAGATCGTCATCACCGGCATCGAGATCGCCTCCTGGGGCGCGGAATGGCACGACGGCAGCACCCTGGGTGACCTGCTCCAGGCCATCCTGGCCGCCATTCCGGAGACCCGCGTCCGCCTCGGCTCCCTGGAGCCTCGCATCATCGACGAGGCGCTGTGCCGCAGGCTCCGGGGCTTTGCCAATCTCTGCCCCCAATTCCATCTCTCCCTGCAATCGGGGTGTGACACCGTACTCAAACGCATGAATCGCCGGTATGACACGGCCCGGTATCTGGAGAGCGTCCGCCTGCTGCGGCAGTATTTCCCCGGCTGCGCCATTACAACGGATTTGATTGTCGCCTTTCCCGGCGAGACGGATGCAGAATTTGCAAAGACGCTGGACTTTATCCGGCAGTGCGACTTCGCCGCCATGCACATCTTCCCCTATTCCCGCCGCCCGGGGACGAAGGCCGACGCCATGCCCGGCCAGCACAGCAACGCCGTCAAGCAAGCCCGGGCCGCCCAGGCGGGCGCCGTGGCGGACGATATGACGCGGCGCTACCTGCAAAGCCTGGTCGGCACGACCCAGCCCGTCCTTTTTGAGCAGGATGCCGATGGCTATTCCACCGGCCACGCCCCCAACGCCGTCCGCGTCTACCTCCCCACCGGCGGCCTGCACAACGAGATCCGCCCCGTCCGCATCACCGCCCTGTTCCGCGACGGCGTCCTGGCCGAGGCGCCGGACCTACCGCTTTCTCCAGCGGCAAAGCCGTAAGCGGGCGAATACAAGTCCCCCAGGCCTGCCGCCTGCGCTTTGCGGGCAGCAGGTCTATTTTTCACGAAAATTTTAAGTATGTGTAAATATTTTTATGCAAAACGCTTGCAATCGCAAAAAAGCCATGCTATAGTGCAAATAGATAGTACTACATAAGTCCGCAGTTCCAAAGTACCCCAAGCAAACTTCATAAGAAACCAGAAACCGACGTACCATTATTGGAGGTAACTATGATGCTTCGAAAACTGATTTCTGCGTCTCTCGCTTGCTTGCTTATCTTTTCCTGCACCGCAGGCGTACTGGCCGCACCTCCAGAACAAATGGACCCATTGGAAGCAATCGCACCGGAAGAGGCTGTCGATTCTGCGTACACCTACGACGAAAACGGAATTCTGACAGAATATGTAGAACCCATCCCGGATTTAACGGACGAAGAAAACGCATACGACAAACTGATTGCATTCTATGGCGCGGCGGGGCTGCCATGCGACATTACCTATGAAAATTTCCTCGATTGCTTTGCGGCATCCGGTCTGGAATACATCGAAGACTATTTAGTCCAGTGCATTGACGAGCTTTACGAAACATATTCCCTCGACGAGGATATTGATAGCGGCAAAGCCCAGCCTGTTTTTTCACAAAGTGAACAATCTCTGGAGGAGACGCTGCAGCAGGCATACATTGCCGTGACAGAATACAGTGAGTATCTGGGTATGCCAATGATGACGGACTTTGAGACCTTCTGCGCCCAATATGCATCGTCTGGTCTGTATGATGTGGAAGTATACCGGGACCACTGCAAAGACGAAATTTATGCCGCGTTTTTGCGAACTGAAGAAGGTATGGTTCCGCCAGAGGAAGCCGGAAGCGAAAGTGGAATTCCCGCTACATTGCCAGGCACTATGACCGATGCCATGATTGAAGGTAATTATGACACGTATTCAATAGGCGATGGCTTTAAAAAGGAGTATGAAGAGGTCCCTGAGGATATCAGTACACAAACCAAACCGTCAGCAAGATTTACTGATATTTCAAATCACTGGGCTTATTCTGCTATTTCATATATGCTAAACAACGGCCTTATGTCCGGAATGACCGCATATAAATTCGAGCCGAATACGAATATAACCCGTGCTATGTTCGTTTCCTTGCTCTACCGGTTGGCTGGCCGTCCCAATGTATCACTTAGCGCGTCAAGCAGCAATAGTTTTAGCGATGTGAGAGATCAAAATTCATATTATTACTATGCTGTCGCCTGGGCCAGTAGCAACGGTATTGTTTCCGGATATACTGACGGCACATTCAAGCCAGATAACCTGGTTACGCGGGAGCAGTGCGCATCATTCCTGTATCGTTTTGCGCGGTATAAAAATTTGAATCTGAATTATTCAAATTCAAGTCTAAACCAATTCACGGATGTTGGTCAAGTAAGTAGCTATGCATTGATACCGATGAAGTGGGCAGTATCAAGAGGCATTATGAGCAGAACGACCACCACAACACTTTCGCCGCAAACCACTTGTACCCGGGCGATGTCAGCACAGCTCTTGAAAAAGCTAATTGACACGTTAATGTAATTCGCTTAGAACAGAAGGTGCCTTGTAATGAAGCGAAAACTCATTGATCCACCCACCCGCTGGGGCTATTACCTGATTGGCATTGCAGCAGGATTCGGTGTGACTGCCGGGCTTCTGCAATCGCCGATTGGCATGTTTATTCTGCTGCCGGCATTGCCGCTTTTGTGTATCATCCTGGCATTGGTGTTTACCCTGCGGCAGCGCACGGCGGATGTGCTCTTACCACTGCTGCTATTGCTTGGCATGGCCGCAGCATTTCAACTGTGGTGTGTTGCCGAGCATGAAAGCAGTTGGTTGACGCTTTTGCGTGCATTTTTCTGGCCCTGTCTATTCTCCTATTTCGTAACCGTGTATCTTGTTCTGCACTGGTCTGACGGGTGGTGTAAAAAAAGCTGCTGGCTTTGCTATCTTCTGGTCGCAGCAGTCAGCTTTCTCCTCCCCTGGCTGACCTATGTGGGAGAAGTACATGTGCTGCAGCCGTATTTGGAGGAAGCCGGGCTGTATGGCGGGCCGTCGCTGCTGCAGCTGCTAATTATTCCCGCGCTCTGCTTGCTTCTGGGGATCTGGTTCCCCATTCGGCAAGTCCGCGTGGACCTAGTGATCCCGCTGTTGGTGCTTTTCGGATATAGCATTTCCATGGCCTTCCACGTACGCTTGCTGGAGTTATTCCTGGGCACACAGCTGGATTATTGCACCTTGGCACTGATTCTTTACTTGGTTCCGGCCGTTGTGTTTGGTCTGCCAAAGCGAAAAGGGACACACATAGCCGAAAACTCAGGGCTAGCTTGATTGTAGCCAGCAACACAATGGTTAGAAATCAGAATTGAATTGACACTGTTACAAAATTATCCAAACGCGGCAGTCCTCCTCCGGGCTGCCGCGCTTTGCTTGTAAAAAGCCACCAACGCCCCGCCGTACTGTATCCGGCGGGGCGTTGGTGCGTGGGGTGGCATTATGTTTTTTTGATAAACTTTTCGCCGCACTTGGGGCAGCGGATGTTGATCTTGCCCTTGCCCTTGGGGACGCGGACCATCTGGCGGCACTTGGGGCAGCTGAAATAGCGGTTGTCCCGGTCCCGCAGGCGGGTGAAGAAGCCGACGAAGCGCTGATTCTCCCGGCGTCGGGCCGAAATATTCCGGGAGAACATCCGGAAGATCACAGCAAAAAACGGCACCCAGGACAGGTACGCCAGCCACGGCAGGCGGGAGAACGAGCCCGCCAGCGAAATGGCCAGCCCGAGCACCAGCAGCACGACATTCAATTGGTCCGACCCATACCGGCCATACATAAACCGGGCAAACCACCCATTGAATCTGCGAAACATACCATCACCTAGCTTCAAAAAGGATAAAAGCGCCGCACCTTGCCCAGCCTTTGCCGCCGCGGCCCGGTGCTTAACTTTTCTTAATAAATTATACAGCAATTATAGCCATCCGCCCGGCAAAAAACAATGCCCCCGGGGAATTGTTTACGGATTATTCATGTTTGCCCCCCGTCTCCGTGATAGACTGTCCGCAATGCGGCCAAGTTGGCGGAAAATTCCCCGATTTTCCGGCCAAAGGGTGGTTTTTGTATTGAGAAACAGAATATAGTTTGCTATAATATATAGAAATGTTTTTAAATTGGATGGGAATTTGAATGAAGTACGGAACCTGGAACACAGCAACTTACACCGCGCCGCAGGTGGACGCGCTGCAGCAGGCGGGCTACAGCCCGCTGACTGCACGAGTGCTCTGCAGCCGCGGCATCACCTCCCCACAAGACGCCGCCCGCTTTCTCACCTGCGACGCCCCCCTCTGCGACCCCTTCCTCCTGCGGGAGATGGACGCCGCAGCCGCCCGCATCCTGCAGGCACTGGAGCAGGGTGAAAAAATCGCCGTCTACGGCGACTACGACGTCGACGGCATCACCGCCACCTGCCTGCTGACAGACTTTCTGCGCACCTTAGGCGCAGACTGCTGCTACTACATCCCCAGCCGCCTGGAGGAGGGCTACGGCCTGAACCGCGATGCCATTGCCCGGCTGCACGCGCAGCATGTGCGGCTCATCGTCACGGTCGACTGTGGCATCACCGCCGTAGAAGAAGCGGCCCTGTGCCGGGAGCTGGGCATCGACCTGATCATCACTGACCATCACGAGTGCAAGGCAGAGCTGCCGGACGCCTGCGCCGTTGTCGACCCGCACAGGCCGGACGCGACTTACCCGCACCAGGGCCTGTCCGGCGTCGGCGTCGCCTTTAAGCTGGCCTGCGCCATCTGCGGCGAGCAGGAGGCAGCCCTGGCCCGCTACTGCGACCTGGTCTGCCTGGGGACGATCGCCGACGTGATGCCCCTGCGGGGCGAGAACCGCCGCTTTGTCCGCGACGGGCTCCAAGCGCT
This sequence comes from uncultured Oscillospiraceae bacterium, assembly GCA_958436045.1. Taxonomy (GTDB): domain Bacteria; phylum Bacillota; class Clostridia; order Oscillospirales; family Oscillospiraceae; genus SVMC01. The sequence goes on from CAUBIP010000017.1 coordinate 7,915, forward strand.
GCAAAAGCCCCGGCGTGTCGGCCTGGCGGCCCTCATCCGGGAGTGCGGCCTGGGCAATCAGGAGATCACTGCCACAACCGTGGGCTATATTCTTGCGCCGCGGATCAATGCCGCAGGCCGGATGGGCCGAGTCGAGCTAGCGGTCGAGCTGTTTTTGACGGAGCAGCCCGCCCAGGCCGCCCAGCTGGCGCAAGGATTATGTCAACTTAACAAGCAGCGTCAGACCATCGAGGCCGGGATCTACCGCCAGGCTGTCGCCATGCTGCCCGCGGAAAAGACGCCGCCCGCCATCGTCCTGGCTGGGGACACCTGGCATCAGGGCGTTGTTGGCATCGTTGCCTCCCGTCTGGCGGAGGAATACAGCTGCCCCACCTTCCTGATTTGCCTGAACGGGGAACACGGCAAGGCCTCCTCCCGCTCCTACGGCGGCTTCAATCTCTTTGCCAGCCTGCGGGATCTGGCTTACCTGCTGGAAAATTACGGCGGGCACGAATTAGCCGCCGGTTTCACCATCGCCAGAGGCAAGATCGATACCTTCCGCACCGAGATTTCCCGCCGGGCGCAGGACTTTGCCGAGTCCGGCCAGGCCCACCGGGCATTGGAGGTCGACTGCACGATTCCGCCGGAGCTTTTGACCCTGCAGAACATCGACGGGCTGCACCAGCTAGAGCCCTGCGGCGCCGGCTGCCCCCGGCCTGTCTTCTCTCTGGAGCAGGTACTCGTCGAGCAGCTCTCAGAGATCGGCGGCGGTAAGCATCTGCGGCTAAAGCTCCGCTGGGGCCCCCGGCCGGATCAGACTCTCAGCGCCATCTTTTTCTCGACCAACGCACTACAGGCAGCGATCTTCGCCGGAGATACCGTCGACGTCGCCTTTACCCCACAGATCAATGAATACCGGGGCGTCCGCTCCGTGCAGCTGAATTTGGTCGATATCCGCCCCTGCCAGGCAGAACGGGAGTCCACCCAGGTCCAGCGGGAGGTTTATCTGCGGCACCGCAGATGCAAGCCCATCACGGCGGACGAAGCCGAGAGCCTGCTACCGCGCCGCCCGGATTTTACCGCCGTCTGGCGCTATCTCATCTCCCACCAGGACAAGGGCCGGGTGCAGGACGATTTTGCGTGCCTGTGCCGCAAGATCCTGCGCCACACCGGCGCCGCCTGCTCCATGAGCCGCATCCGCGTCTGCCTGGACGTCTTTGACGAAATGGGCCTGATCGACCTGGAGCAGCAGGCCAAATACCTCTCCATCACCATCACGGCCCAGGGGAAAAAGGTCGATCTGGCCAAAAGCGCCATCATCCGCAGCCTGGAGCGCTGCAAACAGGAGGACACACATGGAAACGTTCCAACAACGGTATGACGCCATGGTCCGGGCCATCGCCCGGTATACGCCATATGTGAATATGCAGCTCATCAACCAGGCAGTGGATTATGCTGCCAATAAGCACGCCAATCAGGTCCGCAAGGACGGCTCCCCGTATATCATCCACCCCTTGGCCGTGGCGGAGATTGTCGCAGAGATTGGACTGGATACAGATTCCCTCGTCGCCGCCCTGCTGCACGACTGCATCGAGGACACCGACTCTACCCACGACGATCTCTCCCGCCTCTTTGGTCCGACGGTCGCCGAGCTAGTCGAGGGCGTCACAAAGCTGACCCGGGTCGAGTACAGCACGCTGGAAGAGCAGCAGATGGAGAATCTGCGCAAAATGTTTCTGGCCATGAGTAAGGACATCCGCGTCATCCTCATCAAGATTGCCGACCGGCTTCATAATACCCGCACGATGCAGTACCAGACCCCGGCCAAGCAGATTTCCAAATCCCGGGAGACGATGGATATCTACGCCCCCCTGGCCCACCGGCTGGGCATGCAGAAGATCAAATGGGAGCTGGAGGACGCCAGCTTAAAATACCTGGACCCGGAGGGCTACGCCAGCCTGACGGAGCATTTAAATGCCCGCAAAGCCGAGTCCGACCGCTTTATGAAGGCCATCCAGACCCAGATCACCGCCCGACTGAGCCAAGTCGGCATCCAGGGCAGCATTTACGGGCGCATCAAGCATATCTATTCCATCTACCGCAAAATGAAAGCCCAGAACAAAACCATCGACGAGCTTTATGACCTCTACGCCTTCCGGGTCATTGTCGATTCCATCCCCGATTGCTACAACGTCCTGGGGCATATCCACGACCTGTTCAACCCCGTCCCCGGGCGGTTCAAGGATTATATCTCCACGCCGAAGCCCAATATGTATCAGTCGCTGCACACGACGGTCATCGGCACCCAGGGTATCCCCTTCGAGGTGCAGATCCGCACGTGGGACATGCACCAGACGGCAGAGTACGGTGTCGCCGCCCACTGGAAATACAAGCAGGGCGTCTCCGGCAACGAGGAAAAGGAATTTGAATGGATCCGCCGTCTGCTGGAAAACCAGCAGGAAGCCGACGCTGAGGATTATATCCACTCCCTCAAGGTCGATATGTTCGACGACGAGGTCTTCGTCTTCACCCCCAAGGGCAAGGTCATCTCCCTGCCCGCCGGGTCGACTCCCATCGACTTTGCCTATGCCATCCACTCCGCCGTAGGCAACTCCATGGTCGGGGCCAAGGTCAATAACCGCATCGCAGGCTATGACCTGCCGCTGAAAAACGGCGATATCGTTGAGGTTCTGACCTCAAAGACCGCCAAGGGCCCCAGCCGCGACTGGCTGCAGATCTGCAAGAGCAACCAGGCCCGCAGCAAGATCAAGCAGTGGTTTAAAAAAGAACGCCGGGAGGACAATATTCTCCACGGCCGCGCCAGCTTCGAGGGCGAGCTGCGCCGGATGAACCTGCAGCCGTCGATCCTGCAGAATCCAGATATCCTGCGGGCCGTTTTGAAAAAAAACAGCTTCGACTGTCTGGACGATATGTACGCTGCCATCGGCTATGGCGGTCTGACCGCCGTTAAGGCGGCAAACCGTGTGCGGGACGACCTGCAGCACGCCACCCGGGCTGCCCGGGAGCAGGCCGCACTGGAATCCCGCCAGACGGACGGCAAGCCGTCCCACCGCAACACCAGCGGCGTCGTCGTGGAGGGCATCGACTCTTGTATGCTGAAATTCTCCCGCTGCTGTACCCCAGTTCCCGGCGATGAGATCATCGGCTTTGTCACAAAGGGCTACGGTGTCTCCATCCACCGGAAGGACTGTCCCAATGCCCAGGGCTCTTTGGACCCGGCCCAGCAGGGCCGCTGGGTCAAGGTCTCCTGGGCCAATGATGAAAACGAAAGCTTCTATACCACGCTGGAAATCGAATCAACCGACCGCGACGGTTTGTGGCTGGATGTTACGACTGTTATGACCCAGGCACGGGTAAAAATCTCCGAGCTCTCCGGCAAGGACCTGCCTGGGAACCGTGCCATCACAACCCTGACCATTGAGGTCCAGAATGTGGAAGAATTAAACCGCGTCCGCACCAAGCTGCGGAGCCTGCCCGGCGTGATGAACATCCGCCGCGGTCAGCCGTAAGAACAGGAGGGTACCCCGTATGCGAGCAGTTGTCACAAGAGTCACTGAGGCCAGCGTCAAAATTAACGAAGCCATCTGCGGCAGCATCGGGCAGGGCCTTTTGATCCTGCTGGGCGTTGGCCCTGAGGATACACCCGCCCACTGCCAAAAGCTAGCGGATAAGATTCTCGGCCTGCGCATCTTTGAAGATGACGATGGCAAAATGAACCGGAGCCTTGCCGATGTCGGCGGCCAGGTCCTGGTCGTCAGCCAATTTACCCTCTACGGCAACTGCCGCAAGGGCCGCCGCCCCAGCTTTGTCGGCGCAGCCGGGCCTGATTTGGGAGCGCAAATGTATGAGCTGTTCCTGCGCACCTGCGCAGAGCTCGGTTTTCCGCCGCAGCACGGACAGTTTGGCGCGGATATGTCCGTCGCCTCCATCAATGACGGGCCAGTCACGCTCATTCTCGACACGGCGGAACTGATGTAAGCGATTTGCAGGGGGAAAACGATATGAAGATCAAACAGCTGACACTTGGCTTATACGCCACCAATTGTTATATCGTCTATGACGAGGCGACGCGCGACAGCGTCGTCATAGACCCCGGCTATACGCCGGAGGTCATCTCGCAGGAGCTGGAGCAGCTGCAGCTGCAGCCCCAGGCCATCCTGCTGACCCACGGCCATTTTGACCATGTCGGCGGCGTCGCGCCGCTGTACGCGGAGCTGGGCTGCAGGGTCTATCTGTGCCAGAAGGACACCCAGCTTCCGCCGTATATCACCGCCGGGCAGCTGTGCTACACGGATTTTTACGCCGAGGGCGACGATTTGACCTTCGGCGCGCTGCGGTTCCACGTCATCGAGACGCCGGGCCATACCCCGGGCTCCGTTTGCTTGCTCTGCGAGGATGTCATTTTCTCCGGCGACACGCTCTTTAAAGGTAGTTGCGGTCGAACCGACGGCCCCGGCGGCAGCTGGAAGGACATGTGCCGCTCCCTGCAGCGCCTTGCGGAGATCCAGCGGGACTACCAAGTCCTGCCCGGCCACGGCGAGGCGACGACGCTCCGCCGGGAGCAGCTCTATAACGCGTTTATGCAGGAGGCCCGCGGCCAATGAAGCTATATCTGCAGGGCCACAACTGCCGTTACGCCGTGGAGCAGCTGCAGTTGGCCCTCTTCGGCCAGCCGCTGGAGTATGTCGAAGCGCTCTTCCCGGCGGGGGAGGACGGCGCCGTCTCCGCGCTGCACACCGGCCCCCAATGGCTGACGGCAACATGCACGATCACCCGCGGCGGCAAAACAGTCCGCGCCAGCCGCCGCCTGCGCCGGGACCGGCAGACGCCGACGCTCCTGCGGCGCATTTTGCAGCAGAGCTATTATCTGGCCGCCGTCAAGCTGCTGGACGCGCCCCCGGCCTGGGGTGCGCTCTCCGGTGTCCGGCCCACGAAGCTGACGACGCAGCACATTCTGGCAGGCGGTGACCGCCGCTCTGCCGACCGGCTGCTGCGCGATACATTTTACGTCAGCCCCGCCCGGCGAGCCCTCTGCCTTGACGCCTCAGCAGCCAGTGTCGAAGCGGCGGGGCTGCTGGAGCCGACGGATCTTTCTGCCTATATCGGCATCCCATTCTGCCCGTCGCGCTGCATTTATTGCAGCTTCGTCAGCCAATCCGTCGAGCGCTTTTCCCAGCTGCTGGAGCCATATCTGGACGCGCTGATCCGGGAGATCCAATATACCGGCAAGCTGCTGGCGGATTCTCCCTACCGCATCCGCACCCTCTATATGGGCGGCGGCACACCGACGACCCTCTCCGCCGCCCAAATGGGCCGCCTGATGGACGCCATCGGCGCCGCCTTTGACGGCAGCCGCCTGCTGGAATACACCGTCGAGGGCGGCCGCCCGGATACGCTGGACGATGAAAAGCTCCGCCTCATCCACAGCAAGGGCTGCGCCCGGACAAGCATCAACCCCCAGACGATGGACGATACCGTGCTGGCCGTCATCGGCCGCCGCCATACGGCATCTGACGTCCGCCGGGCCTACCGGCAAGCAGTGGACGCCGGTTTTGCCAGCATCAATATGGATTTCATCGCCGGTCTGCCCGGGGATACCCCGGCCCGCTTTGCCGCGTCCCTGGAACAGGCGCTGGAGCTGGGGCCCAGTAATATCACCGTCCATACCTTGGCGCTGAAAAAGGGCGCGGCATTGTTTGAACGCCGCGGCGGTCTGCCATCGGACCGTGACGTCGCCCAAATGCTGGTGGACGCTGCGCAGATGCTCCGCGGCGCCGGGTACAAGCCGTATTATCTCTACCGGCAGAAATATATGTCCGGCAATTTTGAAAACGTCGGCTGGTGCAGGCATCATGACATTGGCCTGTATAATATTTATATGATGGAGGAAATGCACACGATCCTCTCTCTGGGTGGCGGCGGGATGAACAAGGTCAACCTGCCCGGCGGTAAGCTGGAGCGGTTTCACAACCCCAAGTACCCCGTCCAATACATTGAACGGCTGGATGCCGTTCTGGCCCAGAAGGAGGAGATCTTCCGCCTGCTGGCGCAGCAAGCCTGATACGCATTTCTCCGCGCCGCCCCGGCGGCAGGAAGGAGCCTATGGATCTTCTAATTTCCGGCGCAACGGTCCTGACCATGGATGCGGACCTGCGCGTCCTGCCCGACGCCTTCGTTGGGATCACCGGTGGCAAGATCAGCTTTCTCGGCAAAGCTGCCCCGGTGGAAAAACCGAAAAAAATCATGGACGCCACTGGCCTGGTGCTGATGCCTGGCCTCATTGACACCCATTGCCATCTGACCCACTCCATTCTGCGCAATTACCGCGACGACCTGCCCCCACTGGAGCGGCTGGAGACCCAGCTGCTGCCCAAGCTTGACCGGATGGACCGGCGCATCGCCGCAGCGGCGGCAACCCTCTCGATCGCCGAGGCCCTGCGCAGCGGGATCACCTCCCTGAGCGTCCTGGACCGCTTCTGCGGGCCTATCGCCCAGGTCGTGGCGGACAGCGGCATCAAATGCAATCTGGCCCCGGCGGCAGAGTGGTACGAGGAAGAATTTGATTTGGACGAAGACCTGCCCGGCCAGCAGCTGCAGGAGCTGCACCGCCGCTGGGCAGGCTTTGACGGCGGCCGCCTGCAGATCGAGGCGGGCCTTCACAGCGAATACACCAGCGGCTACCAGCTCTGGGAGGCCCTGGGACGTTATGCCGCCCAGGAAGGGCTCGGCCTGCAGCTGCACCTGGGCCAGACGGCGGCCGAATGCGACCGCTGCCTGGACCGCTACGGCATGCCGCCTGCCCAGCTGCTGGACTGCCATGGGCTCTTTGGCAAGCGCGTCCTTGCCGCCGGCGGCGGTGCGCTGATGCCGGAAGACTGGCAGTGCCTGGCGCGCCACAGTGCAACAATTGTCTATACCCCCGTCGCCGCCCTGCGGCAGGCCCAGCCGCTGCCGGATATCCCGGCGCTGCTGCAAAGCGGCTTAAACGTCGCGCTGGGGTCTGACAGCCCGATCTATGGCGGAAAAATCGACCTCTTTGCCCAGATGCGCGCCGCCGCGCTGGCATCCGAGCACGCAGGCCACCCGCTGCCCCCGGCGGCGCTCCTAACCATGGCCACCGTCTGCGGAGCCCGGGCGCAGGGGCGGGAGGCCAACTGCGGCCAGATCCGCCCCGGCATGGATGCGGATCTCATCCTGCTGGACTTCACCGCGCCGCATCTCATCCCCTGCCACGACCTGCTCTCTGCGCTGGTCCACAACGCCGGTGGGCAGGACGTCTGTCTGACGATGGTTCGGGGTAAGGTGGTCTACGCCGGTGGCAAATTTCCTACGCTGGATCTGGCCAGCGCCGTGAACGAGCTGACCCAATACGGGATCGAGACGATGTTTGCGGAACCGGCTCAGCAGCCCGCCACGGCGGACGAACCGAAAGGAGCGGAACAATGAGCAATGAAATGCCTATGAAAAAGCAGAGCTTCCTGGGCGGTGCCGCCGTGCTGGCACTGGCCACCGCCGTCGTGAAGCTGATCGGGATGTTTTTCAAAATCCCGCTGCAAATGGTCATCCACGAGGCGGGCTACGGCTATTTTACAACAGCCTATGATATCTACTCCGTCCTTCTGATGATCTCCACCACCGGCCTGCCCGTGGCCATGAGCCGGATGATCTCCGAGGCCCAGGCGCTGGGGGAATACGCCCAGATCAAGCGGATCTATAAGGTCTCGTTCTCCGTTTTCCTGGTGCTGGGCCTAGTCGGGTTTGCCGGGATGTCCATCTTCTGCAAGCAGCTGGCCAGTCTTCTGGGTCAACGGGACGCCTGGTACGCCGTGCTGGCGCTGTCCCCGGCGGTGCTGTTTATCGGCATGATCTCCTCCTACCGCGGCTTCTTCCAGGGGCAGAGCAATATGCTCCCGACCTCCATCAGCCAGATCATGGAGGCGCTCTGCAAGCTCTTCATCGGCCTGACCGCCGCCTGGATCATCATGAAAAAGTGGAACAATGTCTCCCTGGCTGCAGGCGGCGCGATCTTAGGCGTCACCGTCGGGACGGTCATTGCCACGCTCTATCTCTCCCGCAAGCACCGGCAGGCGGAACGGCAGCTCGCAGCCGCCGGCGGCCATTGTAAGAGCAAAAAGGCGACGCTGCGTCAGCTTTTGTACATCGCGATCCCCATCACCATCGGCTCGGCCGGCCTGCAGCTCATCAATTTGCTGGACGCTATTATTTATATGTATCGTCTCAAAGGCGCCGCCGGATTTACCCAAGCGGAGGCAGATGTCCTTAAGGGTATCTACAATTACTGCCAGACGATCTTCAACCTGCCCTGCGCCTTTATCACCTCCATCACCATCAGCGTCATTCCGGCGGTGACGAGCCACCTGGCGATGAAAAACAACCGGGGCGTCCGAATGGTCGAGGATTCCGCCATCCGCGTCATGGCGCTGATCGCGCTGCCCTGCGCGATGGGGCTTGCCTGCCTGGCGGGTCCGGTCTATCAGCTGCTCAGCTCCTACACCGCCACCAGCCTGCTCACCGCGCGCCCGGTCCTGGCGATCTTAGGTGTGGCCGTGATCTTCAACTCCCTGGTACTGGTCACCAACGCCATTATGCAAGCCCACGGCGATGTCATGACCCCGGTCATCAATATGCTGCTGGGCGGCGTTGTAAAGATCATCGTCAACTTTATTCTCGTCGGCAATCCGGCCATCAATATTGTCGGCGCGGCCATCGGCACGCTGTGCTGCTATATCGCCATCACGCTGCTGAACCTCATCGCATTGCGGCGGAAGCTCCACTCGAAGCTCTCCGTCCCGCAGCTGCTGGCAAAGCCGCTGCTGGCGTCCCTCATCATGGGTGCGGTCGCGATTTTGGCCTATAAGCTGGTCAGCGCCGTCATCCCCTCGCAGCGGATCGACTGCCTGCTGGCCATCGCCGTGGCAGGCGTTGTGTATCTGGTCCTGGTCGTCGTGCTGAAGATCATCACCGCAGACGACTGCGCGCTCCTGCCGAAGGGTGAAAAAATCGCTAGAATTCTGCGAATTCGATAAAATTTCCCATTTTTACTTGTCATAGGCAAGAAAGTGTGATAAAGTATGATAGATTTTAAAGAAAAAGAGCATTATACCTATGCGGACCTGCTGCAGCTGGTGCAATTCTTACGGCAGCCCGGCGGCTGCCCTTGGGACAGCGTGCAGGACCATCACTCCATCCGCCGCTGCTTCTTGGAGGAAACGGCAGAAGCCTGCGAGGCCATCGACGAAAACGATGCGCCCCATCTGCAGGAAGAGCTGGGAGATGTCCTTTACCAGGTGGTGTTCCACGCGGATCTGGAGCGGGAAGCCGGGCGCTTTTCTATGGACGACGTGATCGACGGGATCTGTAAAAAGCTCGTCGTGCGGCATCCGTTCCTGTTTGGCGCATCGGGCGCCGCCCGGCCGGACGAGACCCAGGCCCTGGAGGGCTGGGAGGCGCGTAAGCGCGAGCTGCGCGGCAATCCGACCGTCGCCGCCCAGATGCGAGACGTCTGCAAAACCCTGCCTGGGCTCTGGCGTGCGGAGAAGCTTTGTAAAAAAGCCGCCCCGCTGGACCCGCAGACGGCGCAAACCGCTGCGGCTCAATTGGCAGACGCCCACACCGCGCTGCAGGCGGCCTGTGCCGCCGGGCAGGACGCCGGGGCGCAGCTGGGTACTCTGCTCTTTTCCGCCGCCCAACTGGCCCAGTGCCTTTCGCTGGACCCGGAGCAGTATCTGCATGCAGCCTGCGAGGACTACATGCGGCAAATCACAGCGCGTGAATCCATCCCGCTGACACTAAAATGAGATCGCATTACACAAAGAAAAGAGGATACAAATTATGAACAAAACGGAATTGATCGCAAAAGTCGCTGAGCTGACGGGCTCTGCCAAGAAGGATGCTGAGAAGGCTGTCTGTGCTACGCTGGATGCTATTTCTGGCGCACTGTCCGAGGGCGACAAGGTCCAGTTGGTCGGCTTCGGCACCTTTGAAGTCAAAGAGCGCGCTGCCCGCACTGGCCGCAACCCGAGAACGAAGGAAGAGATTGAGATTCCTGCTTCCAAGCTTCCGGTCTTCAAGGCTGGCAAGGCCCTGAAGGACACCGTCGCAAAATAAAAGCAAATCGTCTGGCGCGGGTGCATGCACCCGCGCCGTTTTGCCCAGAAAGGAGCGCAATGTATGCGTCTGGATAAATTTCTAAAGGTCTCCCGCCTTATCAAGCGGCGGACCGTCGCCAATGAAGCCTGCGACAATGCCCGCATCAGCGTCAACGGCAAGCCAGCCAAGGCATCTTACGCCGTCAAGCCTGGCGATAAGATTGCCATCGCCTTCGGAAGCCGCACGCTGAACGTCGAAGTACTGCAGGTGGCGGACAACGTCCGCAAGGACGACGCGGCCGGCATGTACCGGGAGATCCCGGAGTAATGCTGTCATACTGTATCTTGCTTGCCCGGCTATGCCGGGCAAATTTTACGCCATCGTTTATCTTTTAAAAATACAACAATTCGTCATTGCGGAACTTTTTTGCTTGATTTTCTTCTCGTCGAATGGTATTATTTAATCAATCGATCGCATTGACGTCAAAATGGCAGTGTAATCATTGCAAATGCATTTTGGGAGGAATAGAAATGAAAAAATGGGTCGCACTATTGCTGGCCTTGGCCATGCTGGTCTGCCTGTGCGCAGGCTGCGGCAAAACAGACGCCCCTGGCTCGACGCCAGACACCACCCAGACAGATACCCCGGGCAGCGACGTGCCGGACGAAACCACGAACGCTGCGCCAGTCGAGCTGATCATCTTTGCCGCCGCCTCTATGACGGAGACCTTGAACCAGGTCGCGGAGCTGTACCGCGACGTAGCTCCGAATGTCACGCTGACCTTTAACTTCGACTCCTCCGGCACGCTGAAGACCCAGATCCAGTCCGGTGCAGACTGCGATATCTTCATCTCTGCCGGTCAGAAGCAGATGAACGAGTTGGACATCAGCGCCGACCCGTCGATCAACACGGAAGGCCTGGATTTCGTCCTGGAAGGCAGCCGCTTTGATATTCTGGAAAACGAAGTCACCCTCTGCGTTCCGGATGGCGTGGAAAATGGCGTTACATCCTTTGACGACATGGCCCAGAAGCTGAAGGACGGCAGCATCCTGCTAGGCATGGGCAACGAGGACGTTCCCGTCGGCCAGTACACACAGAAGATTCTCGCCTACTATGAGCTAGATGAGGCTGCCCTGGCCGCTGCCGGTCATATCACCTACGGCAGCAACGTCAAGGAAGTCACCACCCAGGTCTCGGAGGGCACCGTTGACTGCGGCGTCATCTACTGTACCGACGCTTACTCTGCCGGTCTGACCGTCGTCGACTCTGCCACAGCGGACATGTGCGGCCAGGTCATTTACCCCGCCGCCGTGCTGAACACCTCTAAGCATCAGGAAGCCGCTCAGGCGTTTCTGGAATACCTGAAAACACCGGAAGTCTCTGCGATTTTCGAGGGCGTCGGCTTCACCGCGCTGCAGTAATGCCGCGTTGCACAACACCTTGACATTCCGCGCCGGTCCCGGCGCGCTGCAAAGGCTGCCGCACCTGCGGCAGACTTTGTGTGCGCATTTGCCCGCTTTCCCGGCGCAGAAGGAGACTGCTATGGATTGGTTCCCCCTTTATAATTCTCTGCGTATCGCAGCCATCTCGACCGTTTTTATTTTCTTCGCCGGGATCTTCGCCGCCTATTACATCGCCAAGATCCCCCGCCTGTGCAAGGGTATTCTGGACGTCATCCTGACGATGCCCCTGGTCCTGCCGCCAACCGTCGTTGGCTATTTGATCCTGCGGGTCATCGGGCCAAGGCGTGTCGTTGGTGCGTGGCTGCTGTCGCACTTCGGCATAAAGCTCGCCATGACCTGGTGGTCCGCGATCCTGGCCACCATTGTCGTGATCTTCCCGCTAATGTACCGCACCGCCCGCGGCGCGTTTGAAGCCTTCGATGAAACGTTGGCCCAAGCGGGCAAGACACTGGGCCTCTCAAACACAAAAATTTTTTGGCGCATTCGCCTGCCCTACTGCAAGCAGGGTATTCTGGCCGGGACAGTCCTGGCCTTTGCCCGGGCCCTGGGCGAATATGGCGCGACAAGCATGGTCGCAGGCTACACACCGGGTAGGACTGCCACGATCTCCACGACGGTCTACCAGCTCTGGCGTACCAACAACGACGGCCTCGCCTTCCGCTGGGTCATGCTGAACATGGCCATTTCCGCCGTCGTCCTACTCGCGGTCAACCTGCTTGAGACCCGCCAGAAGCAGCTGCAGGGGGTGCGTCATGCTGCACGTTGAACTTCACAAACAGTTGGGCGCCTTCCAGCTGGACGTCGCCTTTGAAACAGACGGCGATATCCTCGCCCTGCTTGGCGCCTCCGGCTGCGGCAAGAGCATGACCCTCAAGTGCATCGCCGGGATTGAAACGCCGGACTGGGGGCATATTGCATTAGACGGCCACGTCCTTTTTGACAGCCAGCGGCGGATCAACCTCCCACCCCAAAAGCGGCAGATTGGCTATCTTTTCCAGCAATACGCGCTGTTTCCCAATATGACAGTCCTGCAGAATATCCTCGCCGGGTGCCGCCAAAAAGACCGCGCAGCGCGACTGGCTGAAGCCGAGGCGCAGATCGCCCGCTTCCACCTGACGGGACTGGAGGGCAAAAAGCCCGCCACCCTCTCCGGCGGGCAGCAGCAGCGGGTCGCACTGGCGCGGATCTTCGCCAACCATCCCGCGGCGCTGCTGCTGGATGAACCATTCTCTGCTCTGGACAGCTATCTCAAATGGCAGTTGGAGATGGAGCTTGCCGATCTTCTGCGCGGGTATGACGGCGATGTGCTCTATGTCTCCCACAGCCGCGACGAGGTCTACCGGCTCTGTGACAGTGTCTGCGTCCTGGCCAATGGCAGCAGTGAGCCGAAGCTGCCGGTAGAGTCGCTCTTCTCCGCACCGGGGACAGTCAGCGCCGCGCTACTCTCCGGCTGCAAAAACATCTCCGCTGCCGAAGCCCTCGATCTGCACACCGTGCGGTGCCTGGACTGGGGCGTCACGCTGCGCACGGAGTTTGCCGTCCCGCGGGGCCTGACCGCCGTCGGCGTCCGGGCGCATTTCATCCAGCCGGGCACGGGAGAAAACACCTTCTCCTGCCGGGTCGCCCGGGTGATCGACGATCTGTTTTCCACGATCCTGATGCTGGAGACTCCCGGCGGCAAAACCGGCCGCAGTCTGCTGCGCATGGAACTACCCAAGCAGACCTGGCCAAATGGCCAGGCGCCGGAGTCGCTCCAGATTGCAATCACCCCCACCCATGTAATGCTGCTGACGGGAAAGGAGACCGTATGAATGACACTTGTGGCCGCGTAATCGACTACCTGCGGCTATCCGTCACGGACCTGTGCAACTATCGCTGCCGCTACTGTATGCCACCAGAGGGCATCTGCAAAAAGAACCACCGGGATATCTGCTCCCTGGAGGAGCTGGTGGAGATTAGCCGGGCTGCCATCGACTGCGGCATCCGCAAAATTCGCCTGACCGGCGGCGAACCGCTGGTGCGGCGGGGGATCGTCGATCTCTGCCGCCAGCTGCGGGCTCTGCCCGGGCTGGAAACGCTGGCGATGACGACAAACGGCGCGCTGCTGCCCGCCCTGGCCCAGCCACTGCGAGACGCCGGTCTGGACCGGCTGAACCTCAGCCTCGACACCCTGCAGCCAGAAAAATTTGTCCAGATCACCCGGCTGGGAACGCTGCGGGATTTTCACCGCGGGCTGCAGGCAGCCCAGGCGGCGGGCTTCACCGGGACCAAACTAAACGTCGTCCTCATCGGCGGCTTTAATACCGATGAGATCGGCGATTTTGTCGCCCTGACCCAGGAGAATGACTTGTGCGTCCGGTTTATCGAGCTGATGCCCATGGGACCGTGCGCCGCCTGGCCGGAGCGTTGCTTTGTGCCCGCCAGTACCGTCCTGCAGGCTGCGCCGCAGCTGGTCCCGGCAGGTCAGGACGGCGTCGCGCAGCAGTACCGGATCCCCGGGTGGCGGGGCAGCGTTGGGCTGATCTCACCCATGCACCACCGTTTCTGCGGCCAGTGCAACCGCATCCGCGTCCTGGCCAACGGCAATCTCAAGCCCTGCCTGCACGCGGCGGAGGAATACCCCCTGCGGGGTCTGCCGCCGGAAGCACTGCGCGCGGCCATCGCCCAAGCCATTTTGCAAAAACCGCAGCAGCACACGATGGACGCCCACCATGCAAGCCGCAGCTGCCGCAATATGCACGAGATCGGAGGATGACAAATGGAACTGACCCATTTTAACGAAGCAGGCCGCGCCCGGATGGTCGACGTTTCTGAAAAAGCGGCAACGGATCGGGCGGCCACCGCTACAGGCTTTATCACCATGCGGCCAGAGACGCTGGCCCTCGTCCAGCGCGGCGGCATGAAAAAGGGCGATGTGCTGGCTGTCGCCCAGGTCGCCGGGATTCAGGCCGCAAAGCACACCGCCAGCATCATCCCCATGTGCCACCCGCTCTTGCTGACAGGCATCGATCTCGCCTTTTCCTATGCGCCGGACGGCATCGCCATTGAAGCTCGCGTCCGCTGCCACGGCGAGACAGGCGTCGAAATGGAGGCGCTGACTGCCGTCAGTGCGGCGGCTTTGACGATCTACGATATGTGCAAGGCCGTGCAGCGGGATATGGAAATCAAAAACATCTGTCTTTTGGAAAAAAGCGGCGGAAAAAGCGGCGTCTTTTCCCGCCAGACCGCGAAAGGAGCCGCGTATGAAGCTGATGAAAACCGTTGACGCCGTCGGGCATGTGCTCTGTCATGATATGACGCAGATCATCCCCGGCGAATATAAGGACGCCCGCTTCCGCAAGGGCCACGTCGTCACACCGGAGGATATCCCGGTACTGCTCTCCATGGGCAAGGAGAACCTCTATGTCTGGGAGTGCAGGCCGGGCATGCTGCATGAAAACGACGCCGCCGCGCGGCTGTGCCGCCTGTGCGAAAACGACGGCATGACCCGCTCTGCCGTCAAAGAAGGCAAAATTGAGCTGACCGCCGCCCGCAACGGGCTGTTTCGCGTCAACCGCACCGCTCTGCTGGCCATTAACAGCATCGATGAGATCATGATTGCCACCCGCCACGGCGACACGGCCGTGCGCACCGGCGATAAGCTCTGCGGGACCCGGGTCATCCCCCTGGTCATTGACGAAAAGAAGCTGGAGGCAGCGGAAGCAGCTGCCGGGGGTCGCCCCATTCTGGAGCTGCTGCCCTACCGGCTGAAAAAAGCCGCGGTCATCACCACCGGCAGTGAGGTTTTTCACGGCCGCATCCAGGATCGATTCACCCCCGTCGTCGCGCAAAAGCTGGCAGCCTTTGGCATCACGATGACGGAGCATGTCACCGTCGACGACGGAATGGCACACCTGCTGGATGCGCTGACCGCCATGCGGCAGACGGATGTCGATCTGATCCTCTGCACCGGCGGCATGAGCGTCGACCCGGACGACAACACCCCCGGTGCGATTCGGGCCAGCGGCGCGCAGATCGTCACCTATGGCGCGCCGGTCCTGCCGGGCGCCATGTTCCTGCTGGGTTATTACCCCGGCGGGATGCCCGTGATCGGCCTGCCCGGCTGCGTGATGTACGCCGCGGCAACGATCTTCGACCTGGTCTTGCCCCGCATCGCCGCCGGGGTCCGGCTGGAAAAGCAGGATTTCACGGTGCTCGGTGAGGGCGGCCTGTGCCTGGGCTGCAAGCCCTGCCATTACCCAGCCTGCCCCTTTGGAAAGGCAGGTGGCCGCGTATGAGCTTCACCGCCATGGTCATCACCATCAGCGACCGCTGCGCCCAGGGCCAGCGGGAGGACGCCAGCGGCCCTCTGCTCGTGCAGCTGCTGCAGCGCGCCGGGTATACTGTCACCGGTACTGCGATCGTCCCGGATGAATATGACGTTATCTGCCACGCCCTGCGCCAGGCCGCGCTGGCGAACACGGCGCTGATCCTCACCACCGGCGGCACCGGCTTTTCCCCCCGGGATATCACGCCAGAGGCCACGGCGGCGGTGTGCCAACGGATGGCCCCTGGCATCGGCGAGGCAATGCGGGCCGCCTCTCTGCGCATCACACCCCGGGGGATGCTCTCCCGGGCCACTGCTGGGCTTCTGGACCGCAGCCTGATCGTCAACCTGCCGGGCAGCCCCAAGGCCGCCCAGGAAAACCTGGAGGCAGTCTTGCCCAGTCTGGCCCACGGCTTAGAAATGCTCCGGGGCGGCCAGGCCGACTGCGCAACGCTGAACTGAGCCTTCACAGCAAAAATGTACCCGGCGCTTTTTTGATATGCTCCCTTTATGAGAGACAGTGAAACAAAAAACACTGTCAAACATGAAG
>CAUBIP010000018.1 GCA_958436045.1 uncultured Oscillospiraceae bacterium
TATTGACCCAGGCGACCTGCACGGTAGCATCCGGGTTCGCCGCCTTCGCGCCTGCTGCCCATGCGTCGATGGCGCGGACAACAGAAGCCTGCGGCTGCGCCGCGACAAAGCCGAGCTCATCGACATCGCTCATCAAGGCAGCTGCATAGCCGCACATGAAGATTGCTTCGATGTCCCAGCAGGTGAAGGAGCAATAGTTGTCAGCAGACACGCCTTCAAACTGGGTGAAGTAAACATCGGGGTACTGCTGCGCCGCAGCGTTGACATTGACAGTAAAGCCGGAGGATGCACCGATAATTAAGTTGCAGCCTTCATCAATAAGCTGCACGATGGTCGAGTCAGCTTCCGAGCCACCGTCGGGGATGGATTCCACAATAATCACCTGATCGTCCTTCAGGCCCAGCTCCTTCTTGCTGCGCTCCATGGACTCTGCCATAGCCTGGTTCCAACCGCCGTCTGTAACGGTGTTGTTCAGCAGCATACCAATCTTCATCTTGCTGTAGTCCGCTTCGCCAGAGCTGCCATCATTGCCGCCGTTCTGTGTGGTCCCAACGTCTCCATCACCTTGCGGTGCATCGGAACCCTGCTTGTCGGTCTCGCCACAACCCGCAAACAAGCAGGCTACCATGGCGATCACCATTAGTAAAGCAATCAGTTTTTTCATTATTTTTCCTCCCATTTTAATATTATATCATTTTGCACAGTGCAAAATAACGATAAGATTACCGGTCTTCACGAGAATACGTTTTGCCAACCATAGCAGGACCCGACGAACGTTTCTTGAGGAAACCACCTGTTGTAATAATCAGCACGATAATTGTGAAGATGTATGGCAGCATGTTCAGGAAGTAGCTGGAGATATTGACATCTGTCAGCTGGAGCCGCAGGCCCACAACCTGAATCAGGCCGAAAAGGAACGACCCGAATGCCGCCATCAACGGATTCCACGAGGCAAAGATGACCAATGCGCCCGCAATCCAACCTTTACCGGCTGTGATGTTATCTGTCCAGGACGGGGTGTAGCAAAGGGAAATGTACATACCGCCAAGGGCTGTGATCGCAGTACCAGCCATAACGTACAGATATCGCATCGCAGAAACCTTGTAGCCCATCGCGTCCAGCGCGCCGGGGTTTTCACCCAGCGCCCGCAGTCGCATGCCGGGCCGAGTCTTGTAGATGTAGATAAACGCCAGGGGTACAAGGATATAAAGCGCATAGATTAAGATGTCTTGGCTAAAGAGAATCTCGCCCAGAACGGGGATACTTTTCAAGCCTGGGATTGCCGTCTTGGCAAAGGAGACGGGCGTTGCAATACCTGCATATGCTTTGCCAATTGTACCGGATAGGCCCTGGCCAAAAATCACCATCGCCAGGCCGCAAACCGTCTGGTTTGCCTGAAGGGTGACCGTTAACAATGCATAGAGGAAGCCCAGCACCAAGCCAACCAAAATACAGGTCAGCAAAGCCACAAACAAGCTCTGTGAATTGACGGCCGCGATATAACTCGTCGCCGCGCCAACCAGCATAACGCCCTCCAAGCCGAGGTTCATAATGCCAGAGCGCTGGGTGAAGATTTCACCGAGTGCACCGTAGAGCAGCGGCGCTGCAACTGCCAGCGAAGCAGCAATGACAGATACGATCCAATCCATTATGCCTGCACCTCCTTCTTCCCCGTCTTGGCCTTTTTCGCGACCACCTTATTTCGGATGAAGATCTCGCCGCCGAGGACACACAGCAGGATCAAGCCCTGCATCATTGTGACCATCTGCACTGGCACGTTCATGAGCTGCACGGAGAAGCTCCCCTGTGTCAACGCGCCAAATAGGAAAGATACAAGTAATATGGCAAATGGATTAAATTTGGATAAGTACGCGATGGTAATCGCCGTATAGCCAGCGCCATTTGCAATAGCCGGCTTCAGGATACCGGAGGTGCCTGCGACGTAAGCCAAGCCAGCCAAGCCAGCCATGCCGCCGGAAATTGCCATAACAAAGATGATGTTCTTGTTGACGTCCAAGCCCGCATACCGCGCTGCCTTTTCGTTCATACCAATCACGCGGATCTGATACCCGCGGCTGGTATATTTATAGAAGAGGAAAATCAGGACCGCCGCTAAAATCGCCCAGAAGAAGGCGGTATTGGCACGACCGAAAAAGGTGGACAAGCGTGTGTAGTCCGGGAAGGGTTTACAGAAAGGCAGGTTTGCAGCTGCCGGGTCGCGCCAAGCACCGTAGCACCAATAATCCAGCCACAGCAGGGCAATGTAGTTCATCATCAATGTGATAATAATCTCATTGACCTTCCAAAGCGATTTGGGAAGCACCGCGATGATGCCCCAAATTGCACCGGCCAGGAACGCGACCAGGAAGCAAAACGGGAAGACCGCCCACTGGGGCAGACCGATATCGACATAGACAGCAAACGCCGTCGCAGCCCAGGCACCCATGGTGAACTGACCCTCGGCGCCGATGTTGCTGACGTTCATCTTGAACGTGACCGCAACGCCCAAGCCGCAGAGCATCAAGGGAATGGACTGCAGTAAGCTTTCTGCGATGTTCTTCGAGCTGCCAAATGCGCCGGAGAACATTTTCGCGAACGCCTTCATCGGGTTGATTTTCAAAGCGGCCAGCACCAAGCCACTGATGACGAAAGACAGCAGCACACAGACCACATAAACAGTCGGGGCCAACCATTTGGAAGTTTTATCTCGTTTATCAAAGCGTAATCTCATTGCTCTGCACCCCCATTCACGCCGCTGGCTGCTTCCACATTGCCGACCATCAGATGGCCAATGTGGTCATAACTTGCCTGTGTGACTTGTTCGGGGACATCCACGATACCGGTGATCTTGCCCTCAAAGAGGACAGCAATCCGATCCGACATTGTGAAGAGCTCTTCCAGATCCTCAGAGATCATTAAAATTGCCGCGCCGCGCTTGCGTTCCCGGAGCAAGATCTCATGGATTGCATTCGTCGCGCCGATATCAACACCGTGGACCGGATAAGCGGCAACAATGACATCGGGACTGCCATTTACCTCGCGGGCCAGCAGCAGCTTCTGCAAATTGCCGCCGGACATCAGGCTGACCGGCCGCTGGATGCCAGCGTGCTTGATGGCGTGATTTTCAACAAAGCGATTCGTACGCTCTACAATTGCTTTCTGATTCAAAATACCGTGCTTGGAAATCTCCGGACTGGTGGAGTCCCGCAGGATGGCATTTTCTTTCATATTCATGGTGCCGACCAGGCCGACCAGCATCCGGTCCTCCGGGACGTAAGCAACGCCCTTGTCGATCAGCTTCCGCGGATGGGCATTGGTAACTTCTTCGCCCTCCAGGGAAATTGAGCCCTGGGTGACCGAGCGCAAGCCAGTGATCGCCTCGCACAGCTCTCGCTGCCCGTTGCCGGAAACGCCAGCGACGCCGAGAATCTCGCCATGATATAATTCAAGGTCAATGTTATCCAAAGCTTGGAGGCCCTTATCATTCTTTGCACAAACTTGCTCAAGCTTGAGTGCGCAGGATTTGGGGACATCAGGAACTTCGCGCGTCGAAGCAGCCATTTCCAGGCGCTTACCGACCATAACACTGACCAGATCGTCTTGATTTAAATCTTTATTCAGCATCGTCGCCACTGATTCGCCGCCGCGTAATACCGTAATGCGGTCAGCGTTCTCAATAACTTCGTACAGCTTGTGGGAAATGAACAAGACGGCTTTCCCCTCGTCAGCTAGGCCACGCAGGTTCGCAAACAACGCACGAGATTCCTGCGGGGTCAAAACAGCGGTAGGTTCATCCAAGATCAGGATCTCCGCACCGTTGAACAAGAGCTTGACAATTTCGACGCGCTGCTGTTCACCGACAGCAAGCTGCCAAATTTTCGCCTTCGGGTCGACCGGCAGATTGAACTGTGTGGACAACTCCGTGATCCTGTCGTTCATTTCTTTCAAATTCAGCATGAATTTGCAGTTTTTGGACGGCATATAAATATTTTCAGCAACTGTTAGGGGTTCAATGAGCTTGAAGTGCTGGTGGACCATGCCGATCCCAAGATCCACAGCCGTTTTCGGACTCTTCAGCTCAATCTTTTCACCTTTAAAAAACAATTCCCCTTCGTTGGGAGCATAAATACCGGTAAGCACATTCATCAATGTACTTTTGCCCGCACCGTTCTCGCCAAGCAAAGCATGCACTTCACCGGGATACAGCGTGAGGTTTACCTTATTGTTTGCTACAACGCCAGGGAACCGTTTGGTGATGTTTTTCATCTCCAAAATAGGCTTTACCATGTGTGTCCTCCTGTTGATTCTGCGTTCGCAATATATAGCACGTAACCCACTTCACAAGTAAACGGATTTCGTGATCTATAAAACGCCTGACGAAGGGCGCTTTATATACAACGAATAGCAAATCCAAAATATCTGACGGGATATTTTAAATCATTGCACAGGTTGCTGTCCATCGGACAGCGGGCATTGGGGGAATCCGGATTGTATCGGGTCTCCCCACCCGATACAATCCGGTTTTAGATAACGCTAATTCAGTTGAGAAATTACAGGTTGATGGTCTTTCTCTCGTCAGCAACGAAGCCCATGTAGGTCTCGCCGAAGGCCTTGTCCAGAGGCATACCCATGTCGATGAGTTCGTTACGAACACGGTTGAACAGCTCGACATAGTGCGGCTTAGCCTGCAGCTTCTGCAGGTCGAAGCACTCGGTGAGGGACTGGCCCTTGTCCGGGTGGCCCAGCTTTGCTTCGTACTTCGGCAGGATCTTCTTTGCCAGCTCGTTGGCATCCTTACGGGTCATGCCAGCGCAGGACTTGAAGACGTCGCCAACCCACCAGCACTCGACCGGCGTGATGTAGTCGGTGTAACGGCCGCCAGCAGCTCTGGGCTGGGTGGTCTTGGAAGCACCGGATACGCAGTGGTTCATCAGGCCGACAGCAGCTTCGTACATGAACATCTCCGTGCACGGACCGCCGGTCTCATTGACGATCTTGTTCCGCATGAAGCCAGTGTTACGGGAAATAGCCTGGATGGAAACGGAGTTCGCCCAGACAGCCTTACGGCCGCAGTTACCGAACAGCTGGATATCATAGCAGTAAGAAGAGGTGTAGTCGCACTGCATAACGGTCGGGATCAGCAGGTCGTTTGCGACGCAAGCCAGCGCAGCGCCTTCCGCAGGACCAGCATAGCCGCCGATGTAAGAGAACGCGCCAACACGCAGCTTATGGCCATAGTTCAGGCCCTGGATGATACGATGGAAGTTAGAGAAGGTGCACTTCAGCTCAACCGGGCAAAGGGACATGGAAACGTTACCACGGCCAGCCAGCTCGGGAGCGCCGCCCATGTGACCAAACTCGGTGCAAGCGCCAGCAACGCCGGTGCAAGCCATGCCGGGACGGCCAGCACGCCACAGGGCTTCCTTCTTCAGGTGGGACTCGTAGTTGCCCATCAGGGTCTCGTACGGGCTGCCGGAACGGATGGTGTGACCGAAAACAGTTGCCAGGGTCGGGCCATGCAGAACGTCGACCAGCTTCGGGTACTTAACAATACCCTGAACCAGGGGCAGGTAGTACTGCTCGGAGCAAACGATACCCAGGGAAGCGCACAGCAGCGGCTTGTAGGGATCTTCCGGACGACGCGGCTTCATGATGACCTGGTCCTGATCGGAACCGAGGATCAACTGATCGGGATAGTCACGGATGGCTTCCAGCAGCTCATCTTCCGTAACGGTGATGACACGCTCTGTATCTTCGCAGTACATGCCGAGCTCCAGAGCCAGTTCCCAGCCAGCCTTGAAGAAGGTATCGGCCAGATCATCATCACAGTTGATGGGGTTTTCCATATCAAGGGTGCCGGCCAGGCCGTACTTCTTCAGAATGCCCTTGATGGTCTTCGGAATTCTCTTGGTATCCCATTCCTTCATGGGAAGGACTTCGCCGTTGTATGCCTTGTCCAAGCTTCTCAGCAGACGCTGCACTTTGATATTATACATAGTTGATAATTCTCCTTACAAATGAGTTAGCGTTTTGATGTAATTAAGCCTCAGAGTCGATAATGATGATGGGATCTGCACCGGGGTTGCCCTTAGCCATCAGTTGCTTGCAGAGCTCGACGCAGTCGAAAGCGGTACGGGACCAGCCATCAGCGCCGACCTTGGTCGCAAATTCAATCGTAACAGGGCCGCCGCCGAGGATGTAGAAGAAGTCGCCACGATGGCCGGTATCACGGATGAACTTCAGGGTATCGTCCATGAAGGGCAGGGAGGTGGTCAGCAGGGTGGACATAGCAACGATGTCAGCGTTGAGCTCCAGAGCGGTGTCATAGAACTTCTTGACAGGGACGTCGATGCCCAGGTCATGGACTTCGAAGCCGTTGCAAGCCAGCAGAGCAGAGCAAACGTTCTTGCCGATGTCATGAACGTCGCCCTTGGCCTGACCGATAACGATAACGCCAGCCTTCGCATTGGCGTCGCCGCTCTTGGAGATCTGGTCAAAGATAACTTCGTTGACTGCGGTCATCGCGTCGCCAGCCAGAACCAGCTCGGGCAGGAACGCATCGCCGTTGTTGTAGTCTTCGGAGATCTTGTCCATGCCGACGCCGGCGCCCTTGTTCAGGACGGTCATCGGGTCCAGACCCATTTCGAATGCCTTGTTAACCAGTTCGACAGCTTCGTCTTCGTCGCCATCAGCAATTGCTTCTGCGATTTTTGCCAAAATTTCTTCTTGTGTCATGTTTGTTCCTCCTGATGTGTGAATGTATACTATTTGCAAGCCGATTTTTGCCTACGGGAAAATACGGCTAATAAAACAAATTTGCATTCAACAGTATCGAATAGAAATTTCCATTCGACAGATTTCGTTCTTAAACTCACACCTGATTTACAAGTAAAATGATAACACGATTTTTTTCAAATAGCAATGAATTTTTCAGCGAAAATGATTTTTTGGCACTATTGGCAAATTATCAAATCCCGCATTTGTGAATATCGCACTATAGTCTCCAGCTGTATTTGTCTGTCTCGCCAAATTATCGCGTCAGTTTTTGGTGGTTTTTATGCTCTTTCCCGGATGTTTTGCTTTGTATTACAAATTCATCCGCCAAATTTCCCAAATGCCGTCCGGCAAATCCGGACGATTTCCGCTGCTGTTTTGTGCACTTTTTTCGGTGAGTTTTTACAAAACTCCTTCCCAGTTGGTGGTCCGCTTTTGGTAGTCGTTTATCGTGTCTTGCTATTCCCTATCGGTGAATTTACAGTCGCTTTTCCGGCATTTTTTCATTCAAATCGTGAACACAGTCGTTGGACACACATGGTTCAATCCGTATTTTTATTCGTTATCCATTCACTTTTGGGGATTTTCCCCAGCGCGGCTGCAGAAAACGTGGCGGGCAACAACCGCGAAAGTGGCACACATTGCGGCGCGCCACTCCCGTCCCAGAGGTAAACCGGGAAATCCGGACCGCAAAACTCTGCCAACACCTGCCGGCAGATGCCGCATGGTGAGCACACAGCTTGGATCGGCCCGGCTGGCCCGCCGACGACAGCCATCGCCCGAAAGCTGCGGCAGCCCTGGCTGACCGCATAAAACAGCGCCGTCCGCTCCGCGCAGTTCGTCGCGCCAAAGGACACATTTTCCACGTTGCAGCCGGTGTAAACAACGCCGTCAGCGCCCAGGAGCGCCGCACCGACGCAGAAATGCGAATACGGCGCGTATGCGTTCTCTCGGACCCAGAGGGCAGCTTGGAGCAGAGTCTCTGCCTGCGGTTTCATTGCGCCGCCCCCTCTCCCGCACAGCCCAACGCCGCCAGGAAGCTCTCCCCTGCCAGCTGTGCCGGGACGCCCAGCGCCTGGCAGACGGTAGCGGCGACGTCCGCATACGTTGCACGGATGCCCAGCGACCCCGGCTCTACCCGCGGCCCCAGCGCCAGCAGCGGGACATATTCCCGGGTGTGGTCCGTCGTCTTTGTATAGGTTGGATCACAGCCGTGGTCGGCGGTGATTAGGACGAGATCCTCCGGCCCCAGGCAGGCCAACAGCTGCGGCAGCCAGGCGTCAAATGCGTTCAGCGCCTGGGCATAGCCCGGTGCGTTGCGGCGGTGGCCATAGAGCATATCAAAATCCACCAAGTTCGTAAAGCACAGGCCGGTGAAATCCTGCCGGGCGTACGCCAGTGTCTTTTCCATGCCATCGGCATTGGATTCTGTATAGACGTGCTCGCTGATGCCGCGCCCGGCAAAAATATCATAGATCTTCCCGACGGCGATGGTACTGTGGCCCGCCGCCTGCAGCACATCCAGCATGGTGGACGACGGCGGCTCTAGAGAAAAATCGTGGCGGTGGGGTGTGCGGGTATAGTGCCCACTTGTCCCGGTGAAGGGCCGAGCGATAACACGGCCGACGCAGTGGTCCCCCTGCAGGATCTTGCGGGCCGCGCGGCAGGCGGCGTAGAGCTCTTCCAGGGGCACGACGTCCTCATGCGCCGCGATCTGGAAAACGGAGTCCGCCGAAGTATAGACGATGAATTTCCCCGTCCGCACCTGCTCATCGCCGTAATCAGCTATGACCTGGGTGCCGGAATATGGCCGATTGACCAGGACGCCCCGGCCAGTCGCCTTAGAAAAGGCATCCAGCACATCTTGGGGAAAGCCGTTTGGATAGACCGGCAGCGGCTTGGGCGAGATGATCCCAGCGATCTCCCAGTGGCCGATGGTCGTATCCTTCCCCATGGAGCGCTCTGCCATCTTGCCCCAAGCGCCCCGGGGGGCATCTGTCCCGCCCAGAAATTCCAGCCCCGGGACAAGGCCGAGGCCGGCGCGGCGCAGGTTGGGGATCTCTAAAAGCCCGGTCCCCGCGCAGCTGCGCAGGGTATTGACGCTGCTGTCATCCCCAAACTGAGCGGCATCCGGCAGCGCGCCGGCGCCGCAGGAGTCCAAAACGATCAAAAATACGCGCTTCACTTTGCGTTCAGCTCCTCTCCCGGTCCAGGACGCAGGCCGTCTCCAGGGCAACCTCCATCATCTGGGTGAACGACGCCTGCCGGTCCTGGGCGCTGAGCCCTTCGCCGGTCAGGACATGGTCGGATATCGTGCAGATAGCCAGGGCATTTCTGCCATAACGGGCGGCATTCATATATAATGCAGCCGCCTCCATCTCAATGGCCATCACGCCCATCTTGCTCCAGGCGTAGGGGGAATCCAGCCCTTCGGGGACGGCCTCGTGGTCACCATAGAAATAATCCGAGGTCAGCAGGTTGCCCACATGCCACGGCGCCTGCAGTTGCCGGCAAACATCGACGCAGGCCGAGAGCATCCGGTAGGATGCAATAGGCGCGAAGGTCCCAGGCAGGTGGAATTGGGCTGACCAGCGGGAATCCGTGCAGGCCCCCTGGCCGATGACGATATCCCGAACCTTGATCTCCGGCGAGATGGACCCAGCGGAGCCGATGCGGAGAATATTTTCCACATGGAAACGGGTGAAAAGCTCATGAGAGTAAATCCCGATGGACGGCATTCCCATGCCGGAGGCCATAACCGAGACCGGCGTCCCATGATACAGGCCTGTATACCCCTGGACTCCCCGGACATTATTGACCAGGCGCGCCTCCTGCAGATAATGCTCCGCGATATACTTTGACCGCAGTGGGTCCCCGGGCATCAGGACCGTCGGGGCAAAATCAAATTCCTCTGCAACAATATGCGGCGTCTCAATTTTCATACGCAGCTCCTTTCTGCCGGACAAATCGGCGTGCGCCCAGTGCTTACACCGGGCATTCTTTTCCTTTAGTATACCACGCCCACGCGGCAGCGGCAAATCAATTTCCGAAAAAAGCAGAAACAAGCCCGTACGGAATCTCCGTACGGACTTGAGAGCGTGTCAAAAAATTTTTTGACACGCTCTCAAACACGACCCGCTACGCTGGGCTCGCGTTTGAAGAGGATTGCACCCTGCTGCGTGCATAATTTCTGCGCTTTCAGCGCAGAAATTCCACACTTGCAGGGCGAGAAGTATTTTCCCCGACGTACACGCCGCCGGAGAAAATGATTCCGACTTTATTTGCGCCGTGCACGGCGCAAACTCTGCGAGGCTTTTGGGGGCAAAATGACAAGCCCGTACGGGATCTCCGTACGGGCTTGCCTCAGAAAAGAAAGAAAGAGAAAAGAATGGAATGTTTTTTAGAGAGAGAAATTTGGGAATACAGGCTGGCCGTCGGCTTATTCGTAGATATTTCCACGACATCAGCCAGCCTGCTGTGTTTGCTTTCTTTATGGTCCTATCTTACCATAGGCGCCGGGCGAAATTGTGAATAAATTGTATCGAAGGATAAAACAGTTTTTGAATATTTTCCCAGCGCGGCGCTTTTTCTCAAACTTCTGCCGAAAACTGTATTACAGCTTGACCGTCCAGCCCATGTCATCGGCGACGGTGCCAGTCTGCATACCATAGAGGGCATTATACAGCTTCTGAGCAACGGGGCCGACCTTACCGTCGGCGACCTGGACATCGGTGCCCTTGTAGTTCAGCCAGCCGATGGGCGAGATGACCGCGGCGGTGCCGGAGGCGAATATCTCCTGCAGCGTGCCATTTTTAGAGGCTTCCACGATCTCGTCGATGGACAGCTTGCGCTCGGAGACATTGACGCCCCACTTGCGCAGCAGCGCCAGGACAGAGTTGCGGGTGATGCCGGGCAGGATCGTGCCGGAGGTCAGCGGAGCCGTGATAACCTCGTCTGCAATGCGGAAGAAGGCATTGGACGTGCCGATCTCTTCGACATACTTGTTCTCCGCAGCATCCAGCCACAGGACGTCCTTGCAGTCGTACTTCATAGCATCCAGGGACGCGCGCATTGCGCCGCCGTAGTTGCCGCCGCACTTGGCAAAGCCGGTGCCGCCACGGGCTGCGCGGATGTACTCATCCTGCACGTAGATCCGGGTCGTGGTCAGGCCGCCGTCATTGGCCGCGTAGTAGGAGCCGACGGGGCTGAGGATGATCATAAACTTATAGTGCTTAGCAGGCAGGACGGAGAAGGAGACCTCGTCTCCGAAGATAAACGGGCGGATATACAGTGCTGTGCCGGGCGCGGAGGGAACCCAGTCCATATCCTCATGAATCAATGCGCGGACCGCCGCCAGGAACAGGTCACCAGGCAGCTCCGGGATGCACATCCGCTCATTCGTCCGGGCCATCCGGGCGATGTTCATATCGGGGCGGAACAGCTGGATGGAGCCGTCCGGGCAGCGATAGGCCTTCATGCCCTCGAACATCATCTGGGCATAGTGCAGGACCGCGCTGGCGGGCTCGATCAGGAAGGGGGCGTGGGGGACGATGCGGCCGTCATGCCAGCCCTGGCCTTCATCATAATCCATGACAAACATGTGGTCGGTGAAGTACTTGGCAAAGCCCAGCTTTGTCTCATCCGCAGGACGAGGCTTGGGATTGGTCGTTCTGGTCACAGGGAAATTGTAAGTCATTGCTGTTACCTCATTTCTATCATTTTGTGGAAATTATACTTGATACAGCTCCGGTTTTCTGTCCCGGAACACATTAATACGGTTACGGATATCCTGCAAGATGGCAAGATCACAGGCTGTGCTGACGGTCTCCTCCCTGCCGCCTGCGCGGCAGAGGACCTGGCCCCACGGGTCGATGATGGCGGAATTACCGCCATACTGGGTCTCACCCGCCGCGCCGCAGGAATTGCACACGGCGACGAACATCTGATTTTCAATTGCCCGGGCCTGGGCCAAGCAATTCAGGTGGCCAATGCGCACATCCGGCCATTGAGCCACGACGAACAGCACATCCAGCCCCCGCAGCGCCAAGCTCCGGGTCAACTCCGGGAAGCGGATATCATAGCAGGTGATAATGCCGCAGGAGACGCCGTCGAGCCGGAAGCTGCACAGGCGGTCGCCGCAGGCAAATGCCGCATCCTCGTGCATGGGCGTGAAGAGATGCGTCTTATCATAGCTGGCAATGCAGCAGCCTCGGCGGTCAAAAATATAGCTGGTGTTATAGACCCGGCTCCCGCGGCGATTTGCCACGCTGCCGGCCACCAGATTCACCCCCAACTCCCCTGCCAGCGCGCCCAGCTCCGCTTTGACCCGGCGGCCATCGTCATCGGCAAGATTCGCCAGATCCTGCGCCGGGAAGAAGCCGGTATTCCAGGTCTCCGGCAAGACAAGCACGTCCGGTTTCTCCTGCACGGCCGCCGCCTGGCGCAGCAGCGCGGCGGCGTGGGCAAAATTCTCCTCTGGCGCACCCAGGCGCATATCCATCTGTACACAGCTGATCCTCATCGCGCGCTCCTTTTCTTATGCCTGCGCCCCCAGCAGAAGGGCTTTTTTGTTCAGCTCCAGCAGGTCCTGATGGCGGGCGGAGACGACCTTGTGCAGGGCGGCATCCACATTCCCCGCCCCCAGGGCGGCGACCTCCTGCATAACCTTGCCGGTCATGATCATATTGGCCAGAGTGGAGATTTCATGGTCATTGGCGAGATTCGTCGCTGGCAGATAATAGGCCTCGACATCCTGGCGGCGTACCTTGCGGCCGATCATCGCCGAATCCACAAAGATCTTGCCGCCGGGAACGACGGCGTCCTCATATTTATCTAACGACGGGGCGTTCATGACAACCAGCACATCGGGCCGGTCGACGATCGGCGAGCCGATGGGCGCATCGCTGACGATGACGCTGCAATTTGCCGTGCCGCCGCGCATTTCAGGCCCGTAGGACGGCAGCCAGCTAACTTGCTTTCCGGCAAGCAGGCCCTTGTACGCCAGGAATTTTCCCGCAAACAGGATGCCCTGCCCGCCAAACCCGGCAAAGAGGATCTGACATGTCTTCATTTTGCCGCCTCCTCTGCGTAAATATCTTTATACACCCCCAGGGGGTAATAGGGGATCATCTTTTCCTCGACCCATTGCATGGCTTGGTCCGGCGTCATGCCCCAGTTGGTCGGGCAGGTGGAAAGGACCTCGATCAGGGAGAAGCCCTTGCCCTCGACCTGGTTGCGGAACGCCTTTTCAATGGCCTTTTTGGCCTGGTTGATATGCTTGACGCTATTGACCGCCACCCGCTCCAAATACGCGGCGCCGTCGACCTGGGAGAGCATTTCGCAGACCTTGACGGGGTAGCCAACCGTCGCGACATCGCGGCCATAGGGAGAGGTCTGGGTGACCTGACCGGGCAGCGTCGTTGGGGCCATCTGGCCGCCGGTCATGCCGTAAATGGCATTGTTGACGAAGATCACGGTGATATTTTCCCGGCGCGCCGCGGCATGGACCGTCTCCGCCGTGCCGATGGCGGCCAAGTCGCCGTCGCCCTGGTAGGTAAAGACGATATTCTCCGGGCAGGCCCGCTTGACGCCGGTTGCGACGGCAGGCGCTCTGCCGTGGGGAGCCTGGACGCAGTCGCAGGTAAAATAGTCATAGGCCATGACCGAACAGCCGACGGAGGCAATGCCGATGGTGCGACCCTCGATGCCCAGGGCGTCAATGGCCTCGGCCACCAGGCGGTGAATGATCCCGTGGGTGCAGCCGGGGCAGTAGTGCAGCGGCGCATCGGTCAGGGCCTTCGGTTTTTCAAATACAATGCTCATGCTTTTGCGCCTCCCATCTTTGCAATCTCGCAAATTTTCGCCAGCACCTGCTCCGGGGCGGGGATCATGCCGCCGACCCGGTTGCACAGGTAGACCGGACGGCTGCAGCCGATGGCCAACTGAACATCCTCCAGCATCTGGCCCATGTTCATCTCCACACTGAGGAAGGCATCGCAGTGCTTGGCCGCCTCGCAAAGCGGAGCCTTCGGGAAGGGCCAGAGGGTGATGGGCCGGATCATGCCGACCTTGATGCCCTGGGCTCTGGCCGCGGCGATGGCATTCTTTGCCACCCGGGCCGTGATGCCGAAGGAGACGATGCAAAGCGTCGCGTCCTCCATACAATAGGATTCATACATTGCCTCAGCCGCCTCGACCTGGCGGTATTTTTCAAAGCGTTCAAAATTTTTCTGCTCCAGCTGCTCCGGCTTCAGGCACAGGGAGTTGATGATATTATGGGTCCGCTGCATTTTCGTGCCGGTGGCAGCCCAACTGCGGTCAAAGTCCCGGGGCGCGACCTCCGGCAGCTCCACCGGCTCCATCATCTGGCCCATCGTCCCGTCGGCCAGAATCATGGCGATCATTCGGTACTGGTCCGCCAGATCAAAGCCCTTGACCGTCAGGCTGGCCATCTCCTGGACCGACGCCGGGGCCAGGACGATCTTGCGCATATCACCGTGGCTGCCGCCCTTGACGGCCTGGAAATAATCCGACTGGGAGGGCTGGATCCCGCCCAGGCCCGGGCCGCCGCGCTGGACATTGACGACCAGCGCCGGGAGGTCGCACGCCGCGATATAGGACAGGCCCTCACTCTTCAGCGAGATGCCGGGGCTGGAGCTGGAGGTCATGGCCCGCTTCCCGGCTGCCGCCGCGCCCAGGACCATATTGACCGCCGCCAGCTCGCTCTCTGCCTGCAGGAACACGCCGCCGATCTTCGGCATACGCTTTGCCATATAGGCCGCGACCTCCGTCTGCGGGGTGATGGGATAGCCGAAATAATGACGGCAGCCGGCACGGATGGCCGCTTCCGCAATGGCTTCGTTGCCCTTCATCAATACTTTTTCCGCCATTATGCTCACCTCTCTACCGTAATGACGCAGTCGGGACACATCGTCGCGCAGAAGGCGCAGCCGACGCAGGCGCTCGCGTCTGTCACATGCGCGGGGTGGTGGCCCTTTGCATTGAGCTTTGTCTTATCCAATTCTACAATATGCTTGGGACAGGCGCTGACACACAGGCCGCAGCCCTTGCAGACGTCTGTCAAAAATGTTACTGTTGCCATTTTTCCGCCTCCTAAATAATCTTTTTCTGCAGCCGCAGGGGCATCAGCGGTTCTATGCGCCCCCGCAGGGCATCGTACAGTGATTCCTTTACCGTCGTAAAGCGCAGGGGCAGGCCCGTCAGTGCGGAGACTTCCTCTGCAAAACCCGTCATCCGCAGGACATGCTCCGGCGTCGTCTCCTCGCCGAGATTGGCGTTGTTCACCAGCCCTGTGAAGGGTAGATGGCACGCCTGCTCAATTTCGCGCAGAATCTCCACCGCAGCCGCCGGCGTTCTCGTCAGCGGGCGGTAGGGGTTGAAGACCAGGAGCATCTCATAATCGTGCTCCTGCAAGATGCCCCCGGCGAAACGGCCCAGAGCGTAAGCACCTCGGTCGTCGCCGCCGATATCGACCACGACATTCGTCTGCGTATCGTCGAGAATCGCATATAGCGACTGGGGCAGGGCCGGCATGTCCAGGTTGGTGTTGGCGTAGTCGGAACAGATCAGCGAGACCCCAGCCGCTTGCAATTCCCGCTCGCTGTCCTTCGTGCGAAAGTAGGGGTTGACGGTATCCAGGTCCGCGATCGTCACCCGCTGCACCTCGCGGCGCAGGGCCAGGGCGTAATTTACCGCAATATTCGTCTTTCCGCTGCCGTAGTGCCCGGCAAACAGGGTGACCCGTGCATGGTCCATGGTATCGCCTCCGCTTTTGCAGCAAACAACAAAAAACTCGTCTCAAAGATATGATCTTTGAGACGAGTCATTCCCATTGGAATCTACCCGCGGTACCACTCAAATTGCACGCTGTGACAGCGCGCCGCTCTCAGGCTCCAGTAAGCCCTGCGCACTAACGTAGCGATCACGGGAGAGTTCTACTTGCAACGCTTGCTTTCTTCC
The DNA here is from genome assembly GCA_958436045.1 of uncultured Oscillospiraceae bacterium. GTDB lineage: Bacteria > Bacillota > Clostridia > Oscillospirales > Oscillospiraceae > SVMC01. The sequence continues at coordinate 15,754 of CAUBIP010000018.1, forward strand.
CTCCGGCTCGGAAGCTACCAGCATCGGCTTCCATGCGCTGTGGCTTGCACCAACCGCCACTTCTCTGTGCACCGGAATACCGCGCCCTCTTCGTCAACGCCTTTTTCCTATCAATTTTGTGGTAACTCTATCATATCTTTTGGGGGATGTCAAGTATTTTCTCGCAGTAGCTGCTTACAGCTTGTTGCGGATGATCTTGCCACTGATGGTCTTGGGCAGTTCCGTGCGGAATTCCACAATGCGCGGGTATTTGTACGGCGCAGTGTGGGTCTTGACATACTGCTGGATCTCTTTTTTCAATTCGTCCGTGCCGTCCGTGCCCTGCACCAGGACGATGCTGGCCTTGACGACCTGCCCGCGTACCGGATCCGGCGCCGCAGAGACGCCGCACTCCAAAACATAGGGCAGCTCCATGATGACGTTTTCGATCTCGAACGGCCCGATACGGTAGCCGGAGGACTTGATGACATCGTCCGCGCGGCCGACATACCAGAAGTAGCCGTCCTCATCCCGCCAAGCCAGATCGCCGGTGTGGTACATGCCGTCGTGCCAGGCGGCCTTTGTCTTCTCTTCGTCGAGATAATAGCCCAGGAACAGGCCACAGGGCACGCCCTCGTCCGTCCGGACGACGATCTCGCCGTTTTCGCCGTCGGCCACCGGGTTGCCGTCGGCATCCACCAGATCCAGGTGATAGCCGGGGGTTGGCTTGCCCATGGAGCCGGGCTTGAGGGCGCCGCCGGTGAGATTGGCCAGGGTCAGTGTCGTCTCCGTCTGGCCGAAGCCCTCGGCGATGCGCAGGCCCGTCGCCTTTTCAAACTGATAGAAAACCTCCGGGTTCAGCGCCTCGCCCGCTGTCGTCGCGTGCTCGATAGAGGAAAGATCGTACTGGGAGATATCCTGCTTGATGAGCATCCGGTACATCGTCGGGGGCGCACAGAAGGTCGTGATATGATACTTGGCAAACATCGGCAGAATCTCTTCTGCGTGGAAGCGGTCAAAGTCATAGACGAAGACCGCGCTCTCGCACATCCACTGGCCGTAGAGCTTGCCCCACAGGGCCTTGCCCCAGCCGGTCTCAGAAATCGTGAAATGCAGGCCATCGCGATGGGCCCAGTGCCAGTAGCGGGCCGTGACATAATGGCCCAGGGGGTATTTATAGCTGTGCATGGCGATCTTCGGATAGCCGGTGGTGCCGGAGGTGAAGAACATCAGCATCGGGTCATCGCCGCAGGGCGCGTCGTCGGCGCGGAGATAACGGCGGCTGAACAGACCGTATTCTGCGTCAAAATCGTGCCAGCCGTCGCGGTTGCCGCCAACCAGGATTTTTGTTTTGAGCGTTTTACTGTTGGCCGCCGCCAGGTCTACCTGGTGCGCGGTGTCGCCGTCGCCCGTGCAAACGATGGCGCTGACGCCGGCCGCATCGAAGCGGTACGCAAAGTCGTGCTGCACCAATTGGTTCGTCGCCGGAATGGCGATGGCGCCGATCTTATGCAGCGCCAGGATGGCAAACCAGAATTGATAGTGCCGCTTGAGCACCAGCATAACCCGATCTCCCCGGCGGATGCCCAGAGAGGTGAAGTAATTGGCCGTCTGGTTCGATGCGTCCTTAATATCCCGAAACGTAAAGCGGCGCTCTTGCTTCTGGTTATCCACATGGAGCATCGCCAGCCGGTCGCCCTGCTGGCGGGCGATCTGGTCGACGATATCGAAAGCGAAGTTGAAGCGATCGGCGTTGCGGAAGTGCAGCTCGACCGGTGTCCCCTTCTCGTCCTCGTCGGCATAGACAAATTCGTTGCAGATCAGGTTTGTATCCTGGGTCTCTTTCGTCTGGGGCAGAATGTAATCCGCCTTTTCCGGCGCGCTGCTCTCCATAACAAAGGCCAGGAAGAGACAGTCCTCCCCATCGACGGCGATCATACCGTGGGGCGTGGAGCTCTTGTAGAAGATGCTGTCTCCCTCATGCAGGACTTCGGTATGATTGCCCACTTGGACCTTCAAGGCGCCCTTGATGACCAGGTCAAACTCCTGCCCGGCGTGGGTCGAGGTATGGATGGGCTGATGCTGCTGGGCCTCCGAGTATTTATAGGTGACCCAATAGGGCGCGCCCAGCTTCTGGCGGAACATCGGCGCCAGATTCTGGATCATGATGCCGTCCTCCTCCGCCGTAACGGGGCCTTGGCCCCGCCGGGTGACGGTATAGCTGGAGAGCTTCGCACTGTGGCCCTCAAGCAGGTCAGTCAGTTCAACGCCGAAGGCCAGGGCACACTTATGAATAAAGGAAAAGGGCAAGTCGCACACGCCCTCCTCGTAGCGCAGGTAAACATCCACCGGCACATCCGTCCGCTCGGCCATCTGCGCGCTGGTGTAGCCGATAATCTCTCGCATCTCCCGAATCCGGCGGGCAAGCTCGTGCAATTTATTGTCGACTGCTGTCTGGTTCATGTTGGTTCTCCTTTGCTGCATTGTATTCCGCATAAAAAAAGCGCCCCAACGCATCTGCATGATGCATTGAGACGGAATGAAATCCGCGGTACCACTCAATTTGCACACCCTGACGGCATGCCACTCATCGGCTCCTACAAGCCTTGCGCATTAACGTAGCGTACACGAGAAGGATCTACAGGCTGCCGGAGCAGTGTTCGAGCTTCCAACTCAGAAGGGATAGGTCCTGGAAGCTACTGCCTACCGGTTCACACCAAACACCGGCTCTCTGGGAGCGCCTTAACTTCGACCGTCTTCGTCATCGTTTTTCTCTTATGAACTTGGCATTATTTTAACGCCGCCGTCCCGCTTTGTCAAGCGCCGCAGGCTCGGAATATTACACAAAAACTGCCGCCGATTTCCCCAAATTTTCTGCCGTATTTTGTGCTTTTCCGGGTACAGTGCACTCGCGCGGCAGTGCATGGGGCCTTGCACTGCCGCGCAGGCAGGGATTATTTGGCAGGCTTAAAGCTGTCCTTCAGCAGAACGCTGCGGTTAAAGACAGGGTGGGCCGCCGTGCTGTCGCGGTTATCCAGGCAGAAATAACCGACGCGCATAAACTGGAACGCCGGCGCGGTCCGGTTTGCGCGGCCCTCACCTAGGGCGTCAAACGCCTGCAGCTGGGGCAGCAGCCCAGCCTCGATCTTGCAGCCCTGCAGGACCTGCAGGGACGCAGGGTCAATATAATCCAGGAAATTCTTGTCCGGGCCGTCCGGGTCCGGATCGGTGAAGAGTTTGCCGTACAGGCGGACCTCGGCGTCCAGCGCGGCGGCAGCATCGACCCAGTGGATTGTCGCACCCTTGACCTTCCGGCCATCGGCGGGGTTGCCGCCCCGGGAGTCCGGGTCGTACTCACAGAGAATCTCCGTCACATTGCCGTCTTCGTCCTTCACGCAACCGGTGCAGGTGACGAGATATGCGCCCTTGAGCCGGACCTCATTGCCCGGGTACATGCGCTTATACTTCGGGGCCGGGACCTCCATAAAGTCCTCCGCCTCGACCCAGAGCTCCCGAGAAAAGGTAATCTCATGGCTCCCCTGCTCCGGATGCAGCGGGTTGTTTTCTACCGTAAAGGTCTCCTGCTGGCCCGCCGGGTAGTTCGTGACGGTCAGCTTGACCGGGTGCAGCACAGCCATGGTCCGCTCAGCTGTCTCGTTCAGGTCCTCCCGTAGACAGTATTCCAGGAAGGCATACTCCACCGTGGAGGCCGCCTTGGCAACGCCGATGCGCTCCGTAAAATTCCGGATGGACGCCGGTGTGTAGCCCCGACGGCGCAGGCCACATAAGGTCGGCATCCGGGGATCGTCCCACCCAGAGACGTATTGCTCCTCCACCAGGCGGCGCAGCTTGCGCTTGGACATGACGGTATAGTTGATCCCCAGGCGGGCAAATTCGATCTGCCGGGGGTGGCTCGGCAGGTCCAGATGCTCCACGACCCAGTTATACAGGGGCCGGTGGGCCTCAAATTCCAGGCTACACAGGGAGTGGGTGATCCCCTCCAAGGCGTCCTGGATCGGGTGGGCAAAATCGTACATGGGGTAGATGCACCAGGCGTCGCCCTGGCGGTGATGATGGATATTACGGATACGATAAATGACAGGGTCGCGCATATTAAAATTGCCGGAGGCCAGGTCGATCTTCGCCCGCAGGGTCCGCGTCCCCTCCGGGAATTCCCCGGCGCGCATCCGGGCGAAAAGATCGAGGTTCTCCTCCACAGAACGGTCCCGATACGGTGAGACGGCGGGGATGCCGATCTGGCCGCGGTTTTCCTTAAACTCCTCCGGTGTCAGGTCGCAGACATAGGCCAGGCCCTTTTTGATGAGGTCCACCGCAAAGGCGTAGTCCTGCTCAAAATAGTCCGACCCGTAGAAAAAGCGGTCGCCCCAATCGAAGCCCAGCCAGTGGATATCGTTCTGGATGGCGTCGACATATTCGACGTCCTCCTTGGCGGGGTTGGTATCGTCCATCCGCAGGTTGCACAGGCCGCCGAATTTCTCCGCCGTGCCGAAATCAATGCACAGAGCCTTGCAGTGGCCGATGTGCAGATAGCCGTTGGGCTCCGGCGGAAAGCGGGTGTGGACCGTCATCCCGGCAAATTGGCCGCCGGGGGCAATATCCTCCGCAATAAAGGCATGAATGAAATTCATGGGTTCGTTTTTCGTCAGCTCTTCCGCCATACCTGGCCCTCCTGTATCCTAGCATGATTGCATTGATTTTCATTATTATATACCAGAAAAAAGCAAAACGCAACACGCGCTTTGCTTTCGCGTGTCACGTTTTTTCCAGCTTTACCGTCCCGATACGCTGGCCCAGGTGCACCGGTGTCTCCCGGCCCTGACGGGAAGCGCGCAGCAGCGCCTCATCCAGTGTGATGCGGCCGGGTTCCAGCAATAGGATCACTGTGCTGCCGCCGTATTGGAACAGGCCCTTTTCCTCGCCCCGGGCAAACGCCCCCGTCTGCTTCCGGTTCACGATCCGCCCCACCAGCATCGCGCCGACCTCCAGCTGAACCGCGTGGCCCAAATGCGCCGCCTCCAGGACGGTATACGCACGGCAGTTCTGGCAAAAGACCGGCCCCCGGGCCAGCGCCACTGGGCGGACCGTATGCAGGACCCCCGGCAGGAAGCCATAGTCTGCGATCACGCCGTCATCCGGGAAACAATAGCGGTGATAGTGCCGCACCGCCAGGCGAAACACCAGGCACCAACCACCAGAAAATGGCGCGGCCAGCGCCTGACTGCCCAGCAGCTGCGCCAGGGTATACCGGCTCTGCTTGGCAGGGATAACCACACCCTGCTCCACCGGGTAGGCACTGAGCAGCCCATCGCACGGGGCGATCAGCGCCGCCGGGTTCTGGTCGACAGGGCGCAGCTCCGGCCGAATGCGGCGGCAGAAGAAGTCATTAAAGCTCGCATAGCATGCAGGCATATAGTCGCCCAGGTCGATTCCCTGCCGCCGGACGAATGGCCCGATAAGCAGCCGGGAGGCAGGCCTGTCCAGCAGCGCCCCGGCAAGCTTAGAAAACCAGCGGCTGCACAGGGGCCGCAGCAACGCCCGGCCCAGCGCCGTCCCGTAGAGAAAGCGCAGCGCGGCGCTCTCCCGGTTTTTCTCACCCCGCTTCACAAGCGCAGCAGCTTTCCGACCAGGGCCAGCGCAAATTCCAGTGCACCGATCCCAATCATCAGTAAAATTCCCCGCAGACCGGGCTTTTGGATCCGGAATTTTGCCAAAAAGCCGAACCCTACCAGCAGCGCCGTACCAAAATAGATGAGGGAGATATCCGCCGTCGTGATATACTGCAGCAGCAGGATAAACGGAAAAATCAGGCACGCTGACGTCACCGGCAGGCCGGTGTAAAATGTCCGGTGGTGCCCCTCGCGGCTCTGGTACACCTCCTCGGCTACATTAAAAAACGCCAGCCGGATCAGGGCCGCCAGAATATACAGCACCAGCACCGCATACAAAAGCCCGATCAGCCCAATGCGCGGCCAGATGCTGGACGCAGCGCGCAGACTGGCGATCACCGGCGAATAGCGCATGAGTGCGATACCAATGCACGCAGGCAGGACACCGAAGGCGACGAGGTCCGTCAGCGAGTCGATCTGGATGCCGAATTGGCGCTCCAGCTCCGTCCGGTCCTTCTTGCGGCGGGCAACGCGGCCGTCGAATGCGTCAAACAGGCCGCACAGCAGCAAAAACAGCGACCCCAACACCGGATGCCCCGGCCCACTCAGGGAGACGAAGATCCCCGTCACGGCAGAAGCCAGGGAAAAATAGGTCAAAACGACCGTATAATCATAGACACCAACCATAAAAAGCCCTTCCCGCCGCTCACAGCGCGTGGCGGCTTTCCGCTGCCGGGCTTTTGTGCAGCAGATAGTCCGCAAATGTCAAAATCCCGCAGAAGATAATGCAAATATAGAATGAGATTGAACGGCTGAGCAGCTCCAGGCTCGCCGCCGCCTGGGCCGTCAGAACGACCTGGAAGCCGCGCAGCATCAGGTAGTCCGCCACGCCCATAGCCCCGGGGATGGGGATGAAGTTCGAGCCCAGCACGGCATAGCCCTGGATGGCCCAGAGCCGCAGCGCCGCAGCGGGCGGCGCGCCAGCTGCCAACGCCGTGCAGGCGGTCACTGCAATGTGTGCCGTCCGCTGGGCGAGATTAAGTAGAAAAACCCGCAGGAACATCCGCCGCTCGCCCTGCAGGGCCAGCACGCACTGGCCGTATTCATCCATCCGCCGCTGCAGCTTCTGGCGCTTTCTCTCCGCATGGCGCAACAGATGCAGCGCCGCCAAAAGCCGCAGTACGCCAAAGCAAATGCGCTCCAGCAGCCGCTGGTTTTTGATGAGCAGGACGTAAAACCCCGTCAACGCAATCTGGATCAGCAGCCCGATGGCGACCATCAGGCGCATCGGCAGATCAAACGCAAGAAACACGCCCGGGAAGCATACCAGGACCAAAATGCCGATGACAACGATGGCCAAGGTATACATCGCCAAATTTGCCAGCAGCGCCGCGGTGGACGCCATGCCAGAGATACCATCGCGCATCATAAAAAATGCGCAGGCAGGCTGGCCGCCGGTGGCAGAGGGGGTGATGGCGGAGAAGTAAATATCTGACGCCGCATAAGCCAGGCCCCGGCCCATCCGGATGCGGGGACCAAAGGGGCGGCATGCCGTGGCGACGGCAGCAGCCTCGGAAAAGATATAAAGGAACATGCAGCCGGCCGCGGCGGCCAGCCAGCCCGGCTTTGCGCCCCGCAGCATTTTCATAAAATCATGCCAGGAAAACGCCCGGTTCTGCGAGACGATGACCCAGACCGTCAGCGCAGCAATGGCCAGCGCCAGCAGGGTCAGGAGGTTCCGTGTCCTAGGGCGCATGGGTTCTTTCTGCGCGGCCTCCTGCCGCATGTTGTTTGCGTTTTGTTCTCGGTTCAAGCTGTGCCTCCTGCCGTGGGGCGCGCGGTGCGCCGGTTCAAAAATTCAAAGAAACGGCCTGTACGCCATTTTTTGGCCAAATACTGCCCGGCCTCCGCCGCGAGAACCCCAGCGGGGATATCCACCAATACGTGCTGCTTCACGAGAACGACGGAGCAGCAGACAAGCAGCGTAAACACAAGCGACACCCATCGGTACCACGGGCCGACGCGCTTCAGCTGCCAGGCGCCCCGCAGGCAGACCCAGCTGGCCAGGCAGTGGAGGGAGGGAAAAAGATTCACCGGCGTATCCGCCCGATAGATCAGCCGGGTCAGCCAGCTGAAAGCATCCCGTCCCGAGACCTCCGGCCGGACCATCGTCGTCGGCACAGCCAAAAACAGCACCAGGCAGATGGCTTTCGCGAGGATCTCCCCCGACAGGATCCGACTGCCCACGGCCTCGCTCTCCCGGGCGATGAGCACATACCCGATCCCCCACTGGCCATACGCCAGAATATACACCACGATAAATGCCGGGACAAATGGCACCTGCGCATCCAGCGGCAGAGCCATTTGCACATGCGATCTCGCAGCGGTCAGGCAGGAGGTGAGGTAATATGTCACAAAATTCATCACCAGAACGCTGAGCAGCGGCAGCACGGCATAACGGGGGATAAGACGTCTTTTGTTTTCTTTCAATTTTGTCATGTTTCTTAATTCTTCTTAAAATTTGGAAATTTTTCTTCGGAAATCACGTATTTTTTCGGTATTATAGCATATTTTTTACCATTTTTCAAGTCATTTGCTACAGCAGTGATCGGGCGCGGATTTGGGCAGAGAAAACCCCCTACGACGCTGCAGCGTCGTAGGGGGCCGAAC
>CAUBIP010000019.1 GCA_958436045.1 uncultured Oscillospiraceae bacterium
CGAAGCTGTCTTCCGTCGCGTCGCCGTCGCGCCACTGCTGGAGCAGTTCGTCAGCCTTGTCCTTGGCGGTCTGCCAGGCTTCGTCGGAGATGGTGTCGTTCGTGCCATCACCGTCGGAGTCTGTGTCGTTCGTGACGCTGACAAGGATCTGGCGGACATTGGCCGTCGTGTAGTCGTTATCCGAAGTGGCGATGAAGTAATAGACATAATAGCCGTTTCCGTCAGCTTCGAAATAGGCCGTATCGCCTGCCTGGCGGTCATCGGCATAGAGCCAGTCGCGGCCATAGGAAGAAGCGTTGTCGTAGCTGGACTCAGTCGTCAGCGTGGCATCGTCATCGGCGTAGGTTGCCTGGCTCGTCTCGGGGACGATATCCCGCGCCCACTGGGCAAAGGCGGCCTCATCGCCCTTGCAGGCTTCTGTCATTTCCTTTGCCTTCTCCTCGGCCTGGGCCAGGGCGGCTTCGTCGGCAGCGGTCTTCTCCTCGTCCGTTGCGTCCTCCGCCGTATCCTGGGCGAAGTAGGACTTTGAGACATAGAAGGAGCGGTAGGTCACGGCGGTGTACTTCTGCGGATCTGCCTGGTAAGTGTCGTTGACCTCTTCATCGGAATAGGTCAGGCTGTCGGTATAGTCGGAGCTGAACTGGCTGGCCAGCAGCTGGACCTGGCGATACTGGCGATAGGCATCTTCATCGCAGCCCTTACCGTAGGTCTTGGCGAGATAATCGTCAAAGTTTTTGAAATTCTCATTGCTGGACAGGGCGGATTTCAGGTTTTCGATCTCCGTATCCAGCGACGTCTGCTGCTCGTCCGACAGGCTCATCCCCTGGGCGACGGCGTCGTCATACAGGGCGTAGCTCGTCGCCGCGTTTTTGGCGGCCTCTTCCTGGAAATGGTCCGCCCAAGTGATGTTCTTGTCCTCGTCGTAGTACTGCGCGTCCAGAGATTTTGTGGTGTCCAGGACATAGCTCAGGTAGCTGCCATACTGGTTGTAGAACTGATAGACCGTGTCCATATAATAAAAACTCATATCGACCGGGGTCAGTGCATGGTCGCCGACCTGCAGGGCCGTCGATGTTTTCACGGCGCGGTTGGGCTGGATCAGGCCAAAATAGACGCCTGTCACCGCGACAGCCAGGACCAGGACGATCACGATCGCCGCAACGGTCCGGTTCTTCCGGCGTTTCTTTGCCGCCGCCTGGGCCGCCAGCTGCTGGGGCGCGATCCCCTGCTCTTTTAACACCTGACGCTGTTTCTTTTCACGCGAAGCGCTCATGTTATTCTTTCACTCCTTGCTGGTAACGCCCCTGGGGGGGCAAAACTTAGATGGCTTTTATTATACCGGAGGAGAACGTCCGTTGCAAGTAAAATCTGGATTTTCCCTGGTTTTTGCAAAAAATTTTACAATTTTGACCACCGCGCAGGTCGGGATAGTAAAAAAGCAGCGTTCTGCCAAAAAACGGCAGAACGCTGTAGCACGCTTTAGTCCGCTAGCGTCCACTCCTCATATTCCCCGCCTAGGACAATGCCCGGCTCTAAAATCAGCCTGCGGCCTCGGTCTCTGACATAGTAGTGGAAGGACTGCGCAAACTCCGGAATATAAATTGCATCCGCCCCTTCATACGCATAGGCGTATTTTCCGCGGTAATCCGTGTGGGCGCCGGTCACAACAAAGAGGCAGACATCCTCGCCGTCAAAGCTCAGCATCAGGATCATATCCTCGCCGTCGTCGCCCTCCACCTGCATCATCCAGTTATTCTCCAGGGCGTCGTCATAATAGGGCCCGTCGCTGTCGTCCCAGTCGTACCAATCGTCGTCCCAGGTATCGTCCCCCCAGGCGTCGTACAGCCAATCCTCGATCACCTCGGTGGGCTCGGAGGCAGCGCGGAGCAGCGACTGCGTCACCCTCCATACGCCGAAAAACAGCGCCGCCGCGCCCAGCAGAGACGCCAGGACAATGACCGTGACCGTCATCCACGGCCGCCAGCCCTTTTTACGAGAGGGCGGCTGCACCGTCGCCGACGGCTGCGGGTCAACAGGCGGTTGGGCATCCACCGGCGGTTGTGGGTCAGCAGGCGGTTGGGCATCCACCGGCGGCTGCGGATCGACCGGCGGCTGCACGTCGACCGGCAGCGGAGCCGGGACCGGCTTGCCGCAGGCACCGCAGAATTTTGCACCGTCCAGAAGCGGCGCGGAACAGTATGGGCACAGCATAGCGCATCCCTCTTTTCCTTTCAGTTTCCTCTATTATATGCGAAAAGCCGGGGAATTGTCAACAAAAACCGGCGTTTTCCCGGGCCGCACTTGACAGGGAATTTCCCGCTGTGCTACTATGAAAAAAAGCGCCACGGCTTGCCGTCGCGCAGTGAAATGAGGTGGCGTAATGCGCAAAACGATCCCATCTATGGACGCCTGGCTGCGGGAGGCGAAGGCCCAGGCCGGGCAAACAGGCGTCGGGATGTATCTGATCCACAACGGCGTTGTCCGTGCCACGCCTCGGGCCCAAGCCCGGCACGGCGCGCAAGGGCTGGCCCCGGTGGCGGGGATGGACTTTTCTTACGACGAGGCCAAGGTCCAAGCCGCTATCGCCGAGACCTACCGGCTGCCTGGCATCTTTTACGCCCGGGTCTGGCTGAATGAAGGCAGGCTTTCTCTCGGCGATGATATCATGTACGTCCTGGTGGGCGGGGATATCCGGCCTCACGTCGTCGACGCGTTGCAATTTTTAGTTGGGAAGATCAAAACGGAATGCGTCTGCGAGACGGAGCTCCCGGCGCCGCGCGCGGAAGGAGGAACCGGTGCGTCTACTGTTTAAGCAGCGGCTGTTTTCCTGGTTTGACAGCTATGATATTTACACGGAAGACGGCAGCGTCTGCTACACCGTCAAAGGCCAACTGGCCTGGGGGCATCTGCTAAAGGTCTATGACGCCCAAGGCCGCGAGGTCGGCGAGGTCCGGGAGCGGCTCTTATCGCTGCTGCCGAAGTTTGAGGTCTCTTGCGGTGGGCAGTATCTGGGCTGCATCCGCAAGGAATTTTCTCTGCTGCGGCCCCGGTTTGATATTGACTACAACGGCTGGTCCGTCCAGGGCGACTGGATGGGCTGGGATTACACCATCACCGGCCCCGGTGGGCGGTGCATCGCCACCGTCTCCAAGGAGCTGCTGCGGATGACCGACACCTATGTGTTGGAGATCGAAGACCCAGCCGACGTGCTGCATGTCCTGCTGTTCGCCCTGGCCATGGACGCGGAGAAGTGCTCCAGCAATTAGAAATCACAAGCTATCGCAAGGCCCCGCCTGTCTCGTAGGAGACGGGCGGGGCCTGGCGTGTTTTTCAAAATTTCTCCCTCACAAGAGGGAACAGCGCGGGGTCAAACAGTCGCCAGGGCGGCGCATCCGGCGGCGGGACGAAAAATTCCAGCGGCTCGCCCGTCTTCGGGTGGGTGAAGCGGAGCAGGCTGGACCAGAGAGCGATCTCGCAGCCGTCCGGCCGGTCCGGCCAAGGGGTGTATTTCCGGTCGCCCACCAGGGGCAGGCCACGGCTTGCAAGCTGGGCACGGATCTGATGCGTCCGCCCCGTCAGCAGGCCGATGATTACCAAGCTCTTGCCCTGCTGTGTTGCCAGGGTCCGATAGTCCAGAGCAGCATGCTGCGTCTCCGGCCCGGGCGTGGGCATGGCAAACGTCATGCGCCGGGCCTTGTCGCGCCAGAGCTCATCCTCCATCCGCCCGGCAGGCGGCGTAGGCGTGCCGTGGACGATGGCAAGATAGCGTTTCCCGAATCCCCCGTCCGTGATCTGGGTCGAAAGCTCCCGGGCCGCCCGCTTCGTCCGGCCGAAGACCATCGCGCCGCCGACGACCCGGTCCAGCCGGTGGACGGTGCGGACATTGGCCGCCGGGTCCCCCAGGGCCTGACGCAGCAGGTCGGGCATCCCGCCAGGCTCGTCTGTCGATAAAACCCGGGGCGGTTTACTGGCCACAAGCAGGGTGGCGTCGGCATATAAAATCTCCATAGGTCCTCCGCTCACAGTGATTTTTCCAGGAATAGGGCGGGGTCCAGCCGCGCGCCTGCCGGGGTGGACCGGACGCCCATGCCGCAGTAGGCCGCGATGGCAAACAGCTTCGCGCCATCCACGCCGATGAGATTATCCACCTGCTCCAATAGCCGCTGCGCCTCCGGGTGAAACGTTGAGATCGTTACAAAAATGCCGCGGCTACCCCGCGCGATGCACACTGCGCCGTAAAACTCCCGCACGTCCTTCGGGGAGATGGGGCTGTAGCGGTTTTTCATCTGCAGCAGCATTTTCTCCCGGAAACCCATGGGGTCCGTCGTTTCAATGACGCCGTCCAGGCCGCCGTCATTGGAGCCACCGGTGACGCGGGCGGCAGTGACGGTCTTTCCACAGCGGCGGAAGTAATCCGCCAGCAGGTGCACCGCATAATCCTCCAGCCATTCGCCGCCCTTGGCGTGGACAGCTTGGAGGAAGCATTCCTGCGCATCCGCGCCATTTTCCGCCGCCTGGAGCCAATAGCCCAGCTCAGAATTGGGATACGGCCCCTGGGGCAGGCAATAGCCGCCGGGCGACTCGACAATCTGCCGCGTCCGCTCCAGGGCGCGCAGCGATTCGCCCAGCAGTGCGTGGAGCGCCGCGGACTGCTCTTTTGTCGCCGGGGCAAAGGCGCGGTCGGCCCGGGCAAAGAGCTCCCGCCGGGGCAGCGCCGCCCCTTGGCGCAGCTCGCCAAGCAAAAAGGCCGCAGCCCGCTCCCGCTGGGCGACGGCATCCGCCGCCTGCAGGACGCTCAGATAGCCGCTCTCGCTCTCGGCGATATCGCCGCTGCGGATGAGCTCGCTCAGCAGCGCACCCAGGCGGCTTTTGCAGCGGATGACGGGGCTGCCCGCCGTGCGGTCGGACAGCTGCGTCTGGGAAAAGTCCAGCTGCGCAACGCAGCGTTCCAGTAGCGCCTTCCGCCGCAGCCGGGGTGTTTTCTCCAGCGTCTCCAACAGCAGCCGCCGCAGTTGGGCATCTGTATACGTCGTTTCCATTGTCCCGTTCCTTTCTTGTTTCGCAGATTGCAGATATGTGTGTATTGCAATATCCCCCGTGTCCGCCCCTAGGGCTCTGGGGCGGCAAAGGCGCCCTTGTGTATGGGTGAGGCTCCAAGCGCGAAGCGCGATTGGCGTCTCACCCATACACAAGGGAACCTTTGGGCTGGAGCGGCGCTTGCGGGTGCAGTGGAGCCTTGGGCGAACCCCCTCAGTCAGCACTTTGCGCTGCCAGCTCCCCTTTCAGGGGAGCCTTTGGCTGTCGCCCAGATCCACCGCTGGTGCACTGGGAAGCTGGGCGAAGCTGCGGCGTTTTCGGCTGCGCTGTGATGTGCGATGCTTTGTTACAGCCAGAGGGCGCCTTTGAGAAATATCCTGCCTTTGCGGGAGCTGCCGCCGGCTTCCAGGAGGCTGGCCTTTCCAGCGCCGCGCAGGGATAGGATATCCCCCGGCGCGACGGGGGCGTCTGGCCGCAGGCAGGGCATGTAATTGAGCTGCACCAGCCCGGCGCGGATGCGCTCGGCCGCCTGGGTGCGGGAAAGACGGAACAGCCCCGCCGTCACCGCATCCAGCCGCAGGCTCTGGACGGTAAAGGTCACCGCCTTCTGCTGTCGCTCCGGCACAGGGACAGAGGCCAGCGGCACAGACGCTAGCCGGACGCCCGTCCGCCCCACCTGGGTCAGCTGGTCCAGCAGCGTCACGGCAACGGACGGCAGGCAGAGGACATAGGCTCCGTCCTCCGTCACCAGCACATCCCCCAGCCAGGGGCGGCTGACGCCCAGGCCCAGGATCGCACCGAGATAGTCCCGGTGGCCCGGCGTTCCAAAGCCGGGCTTGATCTGCACGGCCCGCAGGGTCTCCTCAATCGGCGGCTCGTCCATCCAGTCAGGCAGGAAAAAGGCTACCTGGCGCTCGGCGTCCGGATAGCCGCCGGAAAACACCGGCTGCACGGCGCTGTGGCGCGGCGCCCATTGGGCCAGAGCGCAGCGCTGTGCCGGGGTCAGAAACGTCGTCGACGTCGGGACTCCGGCGCGGTCGCAGCGGTCGGCCAGGTCCTGGGCGCGGCGCAGCAGGGCCGCCAGCTCGGCTTGTTCGTCTTTCTCGTTCATGGGTTCTCCTTCCCATTCCAACCCAGCTGCTGACCGATGGTCGTTTTGCTCGGGCGCGGGGCGATGGTCTGCGTAATGCCCGCCTCGGCGGCGGCGACCTCCTCCAGAAACTCCCGGGCTGAGACCCGCAGCACACCGCTGCGCAGTGCCGACAGCTGCACCAGCGCGTCCGACGTCACAACGCGGACGGCGTAGTTTTTCCCGATCTCATGGGCCAGGCGCTCGATATACAGATCGCCCGTCTCGTTCTCTGCCGTATAGACCACATGGACCCCATGGTGATCTGACCGGCTGCCCCGGCCGCCCCGGACGCGATAGGCATCGAAGACGACCAGCGTCTCCCGCCCGGTAAAGGCCCGGTAATTGGCCAGGCGCTCCAAAAGCTTTTCCCGGGCGGCGGCAAGGTCGCTGGCGGCCAGCGCAGCAAGCTCCGGCCAGCAGAAGATCAAGTTATAGCCGTCGACGACGATCAGCGTCTTGTGGGGCGGCGGAGACGGCTGCGCCGGGGCTGCCCGGTCTGACCGGGTGGGCGCGGTATATTGCCTGCGGCGGACGGGGCCAAACTCCCGCTCCATGATCGCCTCCAGCTCCCGGTCGTCCAGGCGCAGGTTCCGGGTCCGCACCGGTGGTGGCGTATCCGGCTGCCGCTGCTCCAGAATGCTGCCCAGGTGCATATAGTCCGGCACCTTGTCCCATGGGACGTAAAAGCCCGCGCCGTGGGCGCAGAAGATGGAGCCCGGTGGATTTTCCAGGTCCGCCGCCGGGTCATAGCCGATGGCGGCACAGACCGCCTCTGCATTATGGCACGGGGCATAGCCGTCCACCCGGCATTGGAGCTGGCCGCGGCCCTGGGTATAGGCCGCGACCTCCCGCGCATAGCCCCGCATCGTGCTGACGGGGGCCGTACCGGTCAGCGTCACCGTCTCCTGCCCTGTCTCCGGCGGATCAAAGCGGCCTGCCATGCGCTTGATATCCTGCATCGCCCGGCCCAGCTGGGGCAGGGGGAGCTCCAACCGGAAGGCGTAGACCGGCGCAAGCAGCACGCTCTTTGCCTGCATCAGGCCCTGGCGGACCGCCCGCCAAGCCGCCTCGCGAAAGTCGCCGCCTTCGGTATGCTTGAGATGGGCGCGGCCCGCTTTTAGTGTAATTTTCAAGTCCGTCACCGGCGCACCGGTCAGGACGCCCCGGTGCTGCTTTGCCGCAAGCTCCGCCAGAATGAGCCGCTGCCAGCTGCGGGCCAGCACATCCTCACTGCAATCGGCATCCAGCACGACGCCGCTGCCCGGCTCCAGCGGCTCCAGCAGCAGATGGACCTCGGCATAATGCCGCAGCGGCTCATAATGGCCGACGCCCTCCGCCGGGGCGGCAATGGTCTCCTGATAGAGAATGCGCCCCTCGTCCAGCTGCACCGGCAGATCGAACCGCGCTTGGATAAGCTGCTGCAGCACCTCGATCTGCACCTCGCCCATCAGCTGGAGATAGATCTCTCGCAGGGCCGGGTCGTAGCCGATGTGCAGCTGCGGGTCCTCTTCCTCCAGCTCCGCCAGGCGGCGCAGCGCCGTCTGGGTGTCGCAGTCCGGCGGGAGGCGCAGGCGATAGCGGAGCACAGGGCGCAGCTGGGGCGCAGGCGCGTCCGGCTGCAGGCCCAGGCCCTGGCCGCTGTGCGTCTCCTGCAGACCCAGGGCGGCGCAGACGCCGCCGGGCCCGACCTGGGAGACGGGCGCAAATTTTGCCCCGGTATAGACCCGCAGCTGGCTGACCTTCTCCGGGCCAACGGCGTCCCGGACCTGAAGTGTCCCGCCGGTGACCTTGAGAAAGGTCAGGCGGTTTCCCTGGCTGTCGCGGCTAATCTTAAATACGCTAGCACCAAAGGCGGGCAGCGGCGTGCGCTGCAGCGTAAAACGCTGCAGGCCGGAAAGCAGCGGCTCCAGTCCCTCCAGGCGCAGTCCTGCGCCAAAATAGCAAGGGTAAGCCCGCCGGGCGGCAATCAGCCCCGCTGCCGTCTCATCAGAAAGGGTGCCGACGCGCAGATAGCTCTCCAAAACGCCCTCGTCACACAGAGCCAACTCCTCCTGCCAGCCCGGCGCAGTCATATCGACACAGCCCGGGTCCAGCTTCTGCCGCAGCTGCTGAAGCAGCTGCGCCTGGTCCGCCCCGGGCAGATCCATTTTCGTCACAAAGACAAACGCCGGAATCCGGTATCGCCGCAGCAGCCGCCACAGCGTCACCGTATGGGCCTGGACGCCGTCTGTGCCACTGATGACGAGGATCGCATAATCCAGCACCTGCAGCGTCCGCTCCATCTCAGCGGAAAAATCCACGTGGCCCGGCGTATCGAGCAGCGTCAGCTCCGCCTCCGGCAGACGCAGCGGGGCCTGCTTGGAGAAGATCGTGATGCCGCGCCGCCGCTCCAGGGCTTCGTGATCCAGGCAGGTGTCGCCGTGATCGACCCGGCCCAAGCGCCGCAGCTGGCCTGCAGTATAGAGCAGCCCTTCGCACAGCGTCGTTTTCCCGGCGTCCACATGTGCCAGCACACCGATGACCAATCGTTTCATCCGGCCTCCTACCTCCTTTGCCCTACCCCAGGCGCGTACTTTTCATTATTATACGCGATTGCCCGCCCAATGGCAAGAGCCGGGCGGCCTTGGTGGACTTGGGGCGGGATTTGTGGTAAAGTATAGAAAAATCCGCCGCGGTGGGCGGTGGGGTGTTTGGAGGGGGCGATGGGTTTGAAAAAGCGGATCATTTCCCTGCTGCTGGCGCTGGTGCTGATCCTGGGCCTGGCCGGGTGCGATATGGGGGCCGGGGCGCAGACGGCGCGGCCCGCGGACAGCACTGGGCTGACGGTCTGGTTTCTCGATGTGGGCCAGGCGGATGCGGCGGTGCTCCAATGCGACGGGCAAACGATGATGATCGACGGCGGCAACGCGGCCGACAGTGATTTTATCTACGCCTGGCTTAAAGAACACAGCATAGACCAGATCGACGCCATGGTCTGCACCCACACCCATGAGGACCACGCCGGGGGGCTGTCCGGTGCGCTGCATTATGCCAACGTTGCCGCGGCCTACGCCCCAGTGACCCAGGCGGAGACGAAGACGTTCCAGGACTTCACCCGTTTTCTGGCCGAGCAGGGCGTCACGCTGACCGTCCCCAGTCCGGGTGACCAGTTTTCCCTGGGCAGCGCGGCGGTCGAATTTCTTGGCCCGCTGGAAAATTACACGGAGGTCAATAACACCTCCCTCGTCCTGCGGATAGATTACGGCCAGACGTCCTTCCTCTTCACCGGGGATATGGAAAAAATGGCGGAGCAGGACCTGCTGGAGGCCGGGGCCCGGCTGGACGCGACGGTGCTGAAGGTCGGCCACCACGGCGGCGATACCTCCTCCAGCGCAGAATTTCTCCAGGCGGTGGGGCCGGAATATGCCGTCATCTCCGTCGGCGCGGGCAATTCCTACGGCCATCCGAACGACGCCGTCCTGTCGCGCCTGGCAGCAGTCGGTGCGACGGTCTATCGGACGGACAAACAGGGGACGGTCTGCTGCGCGTCCGACGGCAAGACGGTGACGTTCGCCTTTGAAAAATCCGCGCCCCAGTCCGAGGGGCCCACCCAGGTAGCGCCGGAGATGGCTGCTGGGTACATTGGCAATGCCAGCAGCAAAAAATTCCACCGACCCACCTGCGGCAGCCTGCCGGAGCCGCAGAACCAGGTCACGTTCCAGACCCGGCAGCAGGCGCTGGACGCAGGCTATAGCCCCTGCGCCCGGTGCAACCCGTAAAGGAGGCCCCATGAAGCTTTTACACTGCGCGGACCTGCATCTTGGCAAGCGGCTGGGCTGCTTTGACCTGCTGCCGGACCAGCGGATCATTCTGCAGGAGATCCTATCTATCGCCGCCGACGCAAAGGTCCAGGCCATCCTTCTGGCGGGGGATGTTTATGACAAGCCCGACCCTCCAGCGGCGGCCATGGCGGTCTTTTCCGATTTTGCCGCCCGGCTGCACGAGGCAGGCATCGCCCTGTATCTCATCAGCGGCAATCACGACAGCAGCCGCAGGCTTTCGTATTTTTCGCCGCTGCTGGCCCACTGCCAGGTCTATTCTGCCGGGGAATTCACCGGTGCGGCCCGGTGCTATACATTACGCGATGCGTACGGCCCCGTCGTGCTGCATCTGCTGCCGTTTCTGCGGCCAGCTACCGTCCGGCGCTTTTTCCCAAGCCAGACAATCGGGACATATGAAGACGCCGTCCGGGCCGCGCTGGCAGCGACGCCCCGGGCGCCGGAGGCGCGCCATGTGCTGCTGTGCCATCAGTTCATCACCGGGGCGGCAACCTGCGATTCTGAGCAGGGGGCTGTCGGCGGGCTAGATCAGGTCCCGGCGGAGGTCTTTGCCGGGTTCGACTACGTCGCGCTGGGACATCTGCACGGGCCGCAGCAGGTGGGCAGCCCCACGGTGCGCTACAGCGGCTCGCCGCTGCCGTATTCCTTCTCGGAATGCGGGCAGAAAAAATCCGTGACCGTCGTCGACCTTGGCCCCAAGGGGCAGGTAGACGTGCAGACGGTCCCGCTGCATCCGCCCCACCCCATGCGGGAGATCCGGGGCAGCCTGGAGGCGCTGCGGCGCGCCCCCTACAGTGAGGATTTTGTCCGTGTCATCCTGACGGATGAGGAGGTCCGGTCCGACGCCCGGGTGGCGCTGCTGCCGGTGTTTCCCAATATGCTGCGCTTCGGCGTGGAAAACAGCAAGACGGCGACGGATATCGCCGTGCAGGGCGTGCGGCAGCTGGAGCGGCAGACGCCGCTGGACCTCTTCCAGGCGTTTTACGCCGCACAGAACGGCGGCGTCGCCCCGGGTGAGGCCCGGACGGCGCTGGTCGCCAAAATCCTGCGGGAATTGGAGGAAACGGAATGAAACCGGAGCGCTTGACATTATCGGCCTTCGGGCCCTTTGCCGGCTGCACGGAGCTCTCGTTTGAAGCGCTGGGGGCAGGCGGCGTCTTCCTCATTGCCGGGGACACCGGCGCGGGCAAGACAACGATCTTCGATGCCATCTCCTTTGCCCTCTATGGCGAGGCCAGCGGCGGGCGGGGCCGCCGGTCCGGGCGGTCCTTCCGGTCGGATTACGCAGCGCCGGGGCAGGAGACTTATGTCGAGCTGGTCTTCACCCAGCGGGGCGGGACGTATACCGTCCGCCGCAGTCCCGAATACACGCGGCCCAAAAAGCGGGGGCAGGGGGAGATCACCGTCCCGCCCCAGGCGTCGCTGACGGAGCCGGATGGCACGGTCTTGGCGCGACTGGAGCAGGTCAACGCCCGCGTGCGGGAGATCATCGGGCTGGACCGGGATCAGTTTGCCCAGACGGTCATGATCGCCCAGGGGGATTTCCTGCGGATCCTCAACGCCAGCTCCAAAGACCGCAAGGCATTATTCCAGAAGCTATTTCACACCGGCCTGTATGCCCAGCTGCAGGAGCGGCTGCGGCAGGAGGTGGGAAAGCTGCAGGACGAGGCTGCCGGATACGCTGCTGCCATCGCCGCCGCCCGGGGGCAGATCGTCTGGTCTGAGAATGCAGCTCCGGCGGAGCGGGAGATCGCGGCAGCCCAGGACCTGCAGGCCGTGCTGGATAGATATTTGACGCAGCAGCGGCAGGTGCAGCAGGCATTGCACACAGCCCTGCTTGCCGCAGGGCAGGCCCGGGCGGACTGCGCTGCCCGCCTTGCCGCCGCCCAGGCCGGGAACCGTCAGCTGGCTGCCCGGGACGCAGCCCAGCAGCGGCTTTCCGCGGTCCGGGCAGAGATGCAGGCCCAGGCGGGGCAAGCATCGCGTCTGGCGCTGGCAGATCGGGCCCAGGCCGTCGCCCCAGTGCGGGCTCAATACGAGGCTGCGCAGCTGCGGCAGGCCCAGGGGGCGGAGAAGCTAGCGGCCGCCCAGGCCCAGCGCATCCCCTGCCAGGCGGCGCTGGAACAGGCCCTGGCACGGCAGACACAGGCGCAGGCGCGGCTTTCCGAAGGGCAGCAGGCCCAAACCCAGGCGGCAGCCCTGCGCCAGCTGTTGCCCCAGTGCCGCCGCGCAGAGGAAACTGCCCGTCAGCTTGTCCAAGCAGAGCGGGAGACCGCGCGGCTGCAGGCCCTGTCCCAGCAGGCGGCAAGCGCGTATCAGACGCTGTATCATGCCTTCTGGGCTGGCCAGGCGGGGCTGTTGGCCCGGCAGCTGGAGCTGGGAAAGCCCTGCCCCGTCTGCGGAGCGACGGCGCATCCGGCCCCGGCGGCGCTCGATGGTGCGGTCCCGGAGCGGCAGCAGGTCGACCGGGCGGAGCGGGCCTCCAAGCAGGCAGGAGATGCGTTTGCCGCCCAGGCCCAGAAGACCGCCGCCCTGCGCGCCAGGCTGGCAGAGGCCCGTCAGAGCCTTGCGCAGGCAGGTGCTGCGTCCTGCACGGCGGCGGAGCTGGCAAAGCGCGCCGATCAGCTGGAGCAGGCGGCCCGGGCCATCCAGGCAGAAGCGGATGCGGCGGCCCATGCCGTCCAGCAGGCCCAGGCCCGCCAGGCGGCCCTGGATGCTACCCTGCAGCAGCTGACGACTGCCCAGGCAGATGGAGCAGATGCCCTGGTTCGTCAGCAGGCGGCGCTGCATGCGGCCTGTCTTGCCGCGGGCTTTGCCGATGACGCAGCCGCCCAAGCGGCATTTCTCCCTGCGGCGGAGCTTGACCGGCTGCGTCGGGAGATCACGGCCCGGCAACAGCGGCTTGCCCAGGCCGAGGGCGCGGCGGCAGAGCTGACCCGGGCGACGGAGGGGCTCGCCCCCGCCGACGAGACGGCCCTGCGGCAGGCGCTGGAGGCCGCCCAGACCCGGCAGACCCAGCTGCAGGCGCAGCTGCGCCAGGCCGACGCTGCCCTGCAGCGCAATGAAGCCGCCGCCCAGCAGATCGCGGAAAACGCCGCCGCATACGATGCAGCCATGGAGCGCTGCGCCGTGGCGGAGGATGTGTACCGGACCGTCAGCGGGCAGCAGAGCCAGCGGGCAAAGCTGAGCCTGGAGACCTATATCCAGCAGTATTATTTTCAGGAGGTCGTCGCGGCGGCGAATCTGCGGCTGACAGCGCTGTCCGGCGGTGTGTACCGGCTCCGCTGCAAGCCGGCCGTCCGGGACCTGCGGGCCCAGAGCGGGCTGGACCTTGATGTGTTGGACGCGAACACCGGCCTGTGGCGGGATGTCTCGACCCTGTCCGGCGGCGAATCGTTCTTGGCGTCGCTGGCCCTAGCCTTGGGGCTGTCGGATATCGTCCAAGCCATGAGCGGCGGCGTGCGGCTGGACGCGATGTTCATCGACGAGGGCTTCGGCACGCTGGACGAAGCAGCGCTGGACCAGGCGCTGCAGCTGCTGGACAAGCTCGCAGGCGGCGAACGCCTCGTCGGCATCATCTCCCACGTCAGCGCGCTCAAGCAGCGCATCGACCGAAAGATCCTAGTCGAAAAAAACGCCACAGGCAGCAGCCTGCGGCTGGAGTACTAGCACAGCACGCCCAGGGCTGCGCCAAGCCAAAGGCTCCCTTTACACAAGAGCGCCTTTTGTGCCTGAGCTTGCTTGTAGTGCTTGCAAAAATTTTCTCCTCATCCTCGTCATCCCATCCGCCCCTGCGCTTGCGCGGGGGCGTCTCTTATCTATACTAAACTAGACTAGACTTTACTTATCTTACCTATCCTATACTGTGTAAACAGAGCGACCCCCAAAAACCGCATGATCATGCGATTTTTACCCTTCCGTTTTTGCAATCCGTTGCAAACGGATATCAATCGGTTGCAATTGGATGCGTCCCGCGTGCAATCGGATGCAATTCGATGCACTTGCGCGTCACTCCGATGCAGCTTCGCTGCGCGGCGGGTGCAATGGAAGCTCTGCAGAAAATAGTCCGGACCAGCTTCATTCCTGGCCCGGACTATTTTCTATTCTTTTTTCCAGTGCTTCAGGTTGGGCACGACGGCTTCCATATGGGCGCGGACCTGTTCGGGGGGCCATTGCTCATTTGCCATGTGGGCGACGCAGAATTCGATCAGCTGCGCAGGGCTGGTGTAACGGAATTCGCCGCCGTCGTAGCACCACTTGCAGTAGTCCTCGTTGAACGTGCCGTCCGGTTCCTTGCTGGTGGTGGCGTCCTCCAGCGGCATGCCGCAGCATTGGCAGACCAGCTGCCTGGGCGCGCCCAGGAGCGTATTGATCGAGACGTTAAAGAGCTGAGAGAGCAGCTTCAGGGTCTCGACATTCGGGGTCGTCTCGCCCGTTTCCCAGCGGGAGACGGCCTGCCTTGTCACAAAGACCCGCTCCGCCAGCTCCTCCTGTGACAGGCCGTGCTTCGTCCGCAAATCGTGTAAAATCTCTTTGGTATCCATGCAGCGCACCTCCTCGCCGTCACTGTATCACAAAACGGCCCGGCAGGCAAGCAACTTGCGGTTGCATCGCCGCATTTTTCCGTTTCTCAGGACGGCTCCTGCGGGGCGTCGGGCTGGGGGATCTCGTTGAGCTGGCGGTTGAGGGCCAGCAGCTCGTCTTTTGTGACGGTGACGCCCATGGTACCCAGCATGCTGCACAGGCGCAGCAGCGTGAAGCCGGGCAGCAGGGCCGTCATGGCGTCGCTGGCGTCGAAGCCCGCAGGCCCGGCGGCGTGGTTGATGCGCGCCCGGAGCTGACCAAGGACTCGGCGGCCCTCCGGCGTTTCCAGAATGCGGCTGATCTTATCGTGCAGGCTCAAGCGGCCCGCCGGGGCGGTGATCTCGAACCAGTTGACGATGCCGTTCTCCCGCAGCCGGTAGTGCTCCGGGAATTCTGCCACCCGGCGCAGGCGGCTCTCATCGCGGCAGCTGCCCGCGGTGGCAATCAGAACGGTCTCCCCCTCGTTGGGGACATCAAAATAGAAAAAGTGGGTCTCAGACCGCTGCTGCTGCAGCAGCTGGCCGTTGGCATAGAGCGAAACGGCGGGCTGGTTGGAATAGACCGTCACCCGGGTCACCGCCTCGGCCCGGTCCGGATAACGCTTGCCGCACAGATGGACGAAGGGCTCGTCGGAGAGCCAGGCTTTATAGGCATAGAACGCGTCTTTTTTATAGCACCGGTCGAACGTCACAAGGCCCTTGTGATTCTGCCCGTTCTCGCCGCCCTCGCTCCGGGCGTCGGCGCCGAAGTCGAACATATTCCAGACATAGGTGCACCAGAGATAGGGCCGGGAGAAGAACTGCAGGATGAGCGATTCGTGGTACCGGGCTTGGTACTCCTCCGTGTAATCCCCCTGAACCGGGTCAGACGCGTGCCAGTCCAGCCCCTCGCAGCCGTATTCACTGCAGCCGATGGGCGTTTGGGGATAGCGGGCGTGGAAGCGGTCGAACCAGGGGCCGTTCTGCTCCGGCTCGCCGCCGTACCAGCCGAAGTAGTGGTTATAGGCCACCAGGTCCGGCAGGTGGACATAGGGCGCGTCCGGCGGGCAGGTGCTCAGGCAGGCGACGGCGGTCAGCCGCGTCGGGTCCAGCCGGTGGGCCAGATCGTTGAGCAGGACGTGGGTGTCGTAGACATCGCCGGGGTCGCCGCCGATGGTGATCTCGTTGGACAGGCCCCAGACGGCGATGGACGGGTGATGGCGGCTCTGGATGATAAGCTCCCGCAGCTGCTGGGCGGCGTTTTCCCGGGCCGCCGGACTGTGGCGGGAGATATAGGGGATCTCCGCCCAGACAACCAGGCCACGCCGGTCGCACAGGTCGTAGAAATACTGGTCGTGCTGGTAATGGGCCAGGCGGACGCTCGTCGCGCCCAGCTCGCAGATGAGGTCCATATCCTGCCGATGGTGCTCCGGCAGCAGGGCGTTGCCCCGGCCCCAGCGGTCCTGATGGCGGGAGACGCCCCGCAGGGGATAGGGCTTTCCGTTGAGCAAAAACCCCCGCTCGGGGTCGACGGCGATGGTCCGGCAGCCAAAGGGCAGGCTAACCTGGTCCAGGCATTTGCCGCCGCAGTGCAGCGTGGCCTCGGCCCGGTAGCAATAGGGGTCTGCCTTGCCCTGCCACAGATGCACCGGGTCCAGGGTCAGTGTCGCTGTGCGCGCGCTGCCGGTTGTCTCCGCCGCGATGGCCCCGGCAGCGTCATAGAGCCGGAACGTAATCTCGCAATCGTCGTGCCTGCCGGTAACGGCGGCCTCCAGATGGACGCGGGCGGTATCGCCCTGCACCTCCGGTGTGACGACCAAGCCGGGGCCGCCGTGATCGTCCAGGGTGAAGTGGGTGGGGTCGACGCAGAGCAGCTGAACTGCCCGGTACAGTCCGCCGTAGAACGTGAAATCGGCCATCTGGGGGTAAACGGCGTCGCTATCACTGTTGTCGACGGCGATAACCAGGAGATTCTCCGCCGCCAGGGCTGGCGTCAGCTCGACGCGCCAGGTGCTGTAGCCGCCGTGATGGCAGCCCAGGCACCGGCCATTCAGATAGACGGTCGCCGTGGCATTGGCCCCCTGTAACTCCAGGTAGCAGCGGCAGGCGTCCGGCAGGCTTGCACGGGGGAAGGTCTTGGCGTAGTAGCCGGTGCCCCGGTCGTAGTCGTTGCCGCCGTCCTGGCCGTCCAGGGCATTCCAGGTGTGGGGCAGGTCGACCAGGGGCCAGGTCTGGGGCATCTGCGTCGGCGGTACGTCCGCCTGCCGGGTAAAAGCCCAGTCTTTGTTCAGGGGAATGATCTTGCGCACGGGGATTCCTCCTTAAAAAGTGTAAAGTAAAATAGCGCGCCTTACGCGTCGCCGTTCTTTTCCCGCAGGGCGGCGACATTGGCCTCGACCTGCGCCTTGCGCAGCGGATACCAGAACGCCAGAACGAGCGAGAGGGCGAGAAAGCCGAAAAACGGCACCAGTGTCGAGATATTGAACATGCCCGCCAGGACCTGGGACGGCTGCGGCTGCCCGGCCTGCGCGGCGGCGGTGCTGTAGCCAATGCGCTGCAGCAGCCAGCCGGAGAGCCCGGCGGCCAGGGACTGGCCGACCTTCCGGGCGAAGGAGTAGAGAGCGTAGACCGTCCCGTCCTCCCGGACGCCGTTTTTCAGCTCCGCATAGTCGATGACATCGGTGATGAGCGCCCAGTTGACCATGGAGAACAGCCCCAGCCCCAGCCAGCAGAGCATCTGCAGCACGCAATAGACCCAGACGCTGCCGGGCCGCAGGAAAAACGTCCCCAAGCACACGGCGGCGGCAAAAAAGCCCCCGGCGGCGGATATTTCTGCCTTGCCGAAGCGCTGGGCCAGGGGCTTGGCCGTGAGGGCGGCCAGGGCCATGCCCACGAGCATCAGGGCCGTCGAGGCCGATTGGGCGGCGGCACTGCCGTAGTAATCGGGGTAGATATACGAGCTCATGTTCTGCATCGTCAGCTGGGCCAGAAGCATAAGCGTTGAGGCGGCGATGATGGCCAGCAGCGGCCGGTTCTCCAGCGCTGAGCGCCAGAGGGCCCCGAAGGGCAGACGCCGCCGCGTCGCCTTTGGCCGGACCCGCTCTGTGACCAGGGCGTAGCACAGCAGATAGCAGACGATGGCCAGCACAGAGCAGACCCCCGCCGCCAGCGTCACCCGGCTGCCCACGAGGACCTGCTTGACGCCGCCGCTGGGCAGCGTCTCGGCCTGGTAGCACAGCAACGGCACCAGCATCCCGATGATGAGCCCCGCCAGCATCCCGCCCATGGTCCGGAACGTGGACAGCGATTGCCGGTCCGCCGGTTCCGGGGAGATAGCCGAGGCCATGGAGCCGTAGGGGATATTGATGCCCGTGTAGCAAAACGAGCCCCAGAGGATATACGTCACAGCCAGGTACGCGATCTTAAAGCCCATGGGCCGCCCGGCAAAGCCGCTCTGGTAGAGCAAAAACGACGCTGCCGCCACCGGGACGCACAGCCGCA
Source organism: uncultured Oscillospiraceae bacterium (assembly GCA_958436045.1). Lineage (GTDB taxonomy): Bacteria > Bacillota > Clostridia > Oscillospirales > Oscillospiraceae > SVMC01. The sequence continues at coordinate 18,051 of CAUBIP010000019.1, forward strand.
GCAGCCAGGGCTTGAATTTCCCCACCGGGGTGGGGCGGCTGCGGTCGCAGAGGCGGCCCATGCTCAGGTCCGTCACTGCGTCCACGGCCCGGGCCAGCATCATGACCGTCCCGACAACCCCGGCGGAGACGCCCATGACATCGGTATAGAATTTTGAGAGGATGACCGTCGAGAGGATAAAGGTGAAGTCGTTGCCGAAGTCACCGAAGAGGTAGCCGATCTTATCCCGCAGGCCAAACGGCCGGGGCTGCGCTGTTTTTTCCATAAAAACCATCCTTTCCTCTCTCAGTATGCCCGTCCGACGGGAGAATTTGCACGCCGGGGAAGAATTTTTCAGCCGGGGCGCAAACAGGCATAGCCTGCGGGCAGCAGGCGCATACTAATAAAAATTCCGAAGGAGGCGAGACGCTTGGACGCTTTTTCCCCCGAGACGCTGCTGCTCGATACGCCGCTGGCCCGGCGGCTCTATACCCGCTATGCCGCATCGCTGCCCATCGTCGATTATCACAGCCATGTGGACGCCCGGGACATCTGCGAGGACCGGCACTTTGAAAACCTCAGCGCCCTCTGGCTGGCGCACGATCATTATAAATGGCGCATCCTGCGCCTGGCCGGGGTCCGGGAGGCGGACATCACCGGCGACGGGCCGGACTGGGAAAAATTCCTGGCCTTTGCCCGCGCCCTGCCCCAGGCGGCGGGGAGCCCGGTGGCGACCTGGTGCCACATGGAGCTGCGGCACTATTTTGGCTATACCGGCGTACTGAACGAGCAAACGGCCCGGCAGGTCTGGACCCGGACGGCCCGGCGGCTGCACCGCCCGGACTTTGGCGTGCAGGGGCTGCTGGCCCGCAGCGGCGTCCGGTATCTTGCCACGACGGACGACCCGGCGGACGACCTGCGCTATCACCTGGCCTGGCAGCAAAACCCGGCGCTGGACCTGATCCTCAGCCCGACGTTCCGCCCCGACCGGGCGCTGGACTGCACAAAGCCTGACTGGCCACGCTACCTTGCCCGCCTGGCAGGCGCGGCAAGCTGCGGGACAGATACGCTGGCAGGCACCCAGCAGGCGCTGCTGCGGCGGATGGATGCCTTTGCCGCCGCCGGGTGCCGCACCAGCGACCACGCCCTTTCCCGCCTCGCCTTTGCCCCATGCGATGCGCGCCAGGCTGCGGCCCTCTATCGCCGCGCGCTGGCGGGCCGGACGCTGACGCCCCGGCAGGCGGCCCGGCTGCAGACGCATCTGCTGCTGTTCTGTGCCGCGGCCTATCAGCAGCGGGGCTGGGCCATGCAGCTGCATCTGGGCTGCCTGCGCAATGTCAATACCGTCCAGGCCCAGGCGCTGGGGCCGGATACGGGCTTTGACTGCATCGGCCCCTCCGGCTGCGCGTCCCTCGCAGCGCTGCTGGATACGCTCCAACGCCGCCGCGCCCTGCCCCGGATGATCGTCTATAGCCTGGACGCCGGGGACAACACGTATTTGGACACCCTCCTGTCGTCCTTCCCCCAGCAGGAGCCGGGCTGGCTGCAGCACGGCAGCGCCTGGTGGTTCCACGATCACGCCGCCGGGATCGCCGCGCAGCTGGAAAGCCAGGCCCAGCAAGGGCTTCTGGGCCATTTCATCGGCATGCTGACCGATTCCCGCAGCTTCACCAGCTTCGTGCGGCATGATTATTTCCGCCGCGTCCTGTGCGGTCTGCTGGGCCGCTGGGCATCTGCTGGGCTGTGCCCACCGGACGAAGCGGCGCTGGGGTGCATCGTCCGGGCGGTCTGCTATGAAAATGCCTGCCGCTTTTTCCGCCTGCCGGAAGCGGGGGCGCGGAACAATTTGCAAGGAGGCACGTAATGAAGCTGTCTTTTCGTTGGTTTGGCCCGGACGACCCGGTGCCGCTCGCTTATATTGCCCAGATTCCAGCCATGCGCAGCGTCGTGACGGCGGTCTATGACGCTGCGCCGGGGCAGCTGTGGCCCATGGCACGGCTGGAGCAGCTGCGGGCCCAGTGCCAGGCCTACGGGCTGGTGTTTGACGTCGTTGAATCGCTGCCGGTGCATGAGCACATCAAGCTGGGCGGCCCGGATGCCAGCGCGCTGCTGGAGACGTACTGCGAGAACATCCGCCGCTGCGCCGCCGTGGGCGTCCGGTGCATTACCTATAACTTTATGCCCGTCTTCGACTGGCTGCGGACGGACCTGGCAAAGCCCCAGCCCGACGGCGCGACGGCACTGGCCCTCGACTGGCAGCGCCTGGCGGCCATGGACCCGACCCGCACGGACCTGCATCTGCCGGGCTGGGATGAGAGCTATGCCCCCGCCGAGCTGCAGGAGCTGCTAGTGTCCTACCGGCGTCTGGGCCCCCAGGGGCTTTTGGAGAACCTGGCCCGCTTCTGCGCCCGGGTCATGCCGGTGGCGGCGCAGTGCGGCGTTCGGATGGCGCTGCACCCGGACGATCCCCCGGCGTCGGTCTTCGGCCTACCCCGCATCGCCGGAAGCCGCGCGCAGCTGGACCGCATTTTAGACTTGTCTGACAGCCCGGCCCACTGCCTGTGCCTGTGCACCGGCAGCCTGGGCGCGGGCCTTGGCAACGATGTTCCCGCCCTCGTCCGGCACTACGCCGCCGCGGGCCGCATCGCGTTTATGCACATCCGCAATATCGGCCTGCTGCCCGGCGGAGATTTTGAGGAGCGGGCGCATCCGTCGGCCTGCGGCAGCTTGGACCTCTATGCCATCGTCCGGGCCCTGACGGACTGTGGCTTCGACGGCTACGTCCGCCCTGACCACGGGCGGATGATCTGGGGGGAGACCGGCCGCCCCGGCTACGGGCTCTACGACCGGGCCCTGGGCGCGGCGTATCTGATGGGTCTGTTCGAAGCGTGCGAAAAAGCAGACCGGGCTGCGGAACAGAATTGATTTTTTTATCATAGTGAAGGAGCGTTGAACCATGGAAAACCAAGAAAAAGCCCCGGCCCTGGCCGGGCGTGTCGCCGTCGTGACCGGCGCAGGCGGCGTTTTGGGCAGCAGCTTTGCCCGCTGCCTGGCCCGGGCGGGGGCTCGGGTCGCCCTGGTGGACCTGCACCGGGAGAAGGCGGAGGCCGTCGCGGCGGAGCTCCGAGCGGCGGGCTGCCCGGCGGCAGCCTTCGGCTGCAATGTCCTCGATCAGCCCCAGGTGGTGGAGACGGCGGAAGCTGTTGCGCAGCGGCTGGGGCCCTGCGATATCCTCATCAACGCCGCCGGGGGAAACCACCCCAAGGCGACAACGGCGTCGGAATACGCCCTGCCCGATGCGCCCGCCGGAGACGGGCCGAGCTTTTTCGACCTGGACGCCGCCGGGGTCAGCTTTGTATTCCATCTGAATTTTTTGGGAACGCTGCTGCCCTGCCAGGCCTTCGGGCGGCAGATGCTGGGCCGGACGGGGTGCAGCATCGTCAATATCTCCTCCATGAATGCCTACCGGCCCCTGACGAAGATTCCCGCCTACTCCGGGGCCAAGGCCGCCGTCTCGAATTTCACCCAGTGGCTGGCGGTGCATTTTTCCAAAGCAGGCATCCGGGTCAACGCCCTGGCCCCGGGCTTTTTCTCGACGGCGCAGAACAAGCCCCTGCTCTGGCAGGCCGACGGCACGCCCACAGCCCGGAGCCGAAAAATTCTTGACGCCACGCCCCTGGGCCGCTTCGGAAAGAGCGAGGACCTGGATGGCGCGCTGCTGTTTTTGACCGACCCGCAGGCTTCCGCCTTCGTCACCGGCGTCGTGCTGCCGGTGGACGGCGGCTTTGCCGCCTACGCGGGCGTCTGAAGGGGGGCGGCGCAATGCAGGTTTTTGCTGATGCGGCCCTGGCACGCGTCCGTATCCTGCCGGTCCTGCAGCTGGAGGATGCGGCGCTGGCCGCGCCCCTGGCCCGGGCCCTGGTGCAGGGCGGCGTCCCCGTGGCGGAGATCACACTGCGTACCCCTGCCGCGCTGGCGGCCATCGCCCGGCTGCGGCGGACGGAGCCCGGGCTTCTCGTCGGCGCCGGGACCGTCGTGACGGCAGCCCAGGTGCGGGAGGCCGCCGGGGCCGGGGCCCAGTTTATCGTCTCCCCCGGGCTGGATGAGGCCATTGTCCAGGCAGCCCAGACGGCGGGCCTGGCGGTCTATCCCGGCGCTGTGACGGCGACGGAGCTGCAGGCGGCGCAGCGGCTGGGGCTGGGCGTCGTGAAATTTTTCCCCGCAGCCCAGTCCGGCGGCCCGGCGGCGATCCGGGCGCTCCACGGGCCGTTCCCCGGGCTGCAGCTGCTGCCCACCGGCGGCGTCACGCTGGAGAATTTGGCGGCGTATCTGCGCTGCCCCGCCGTCCTGGCCTGCGGCGGCTCGTTCCTGGCCCCGGCAGATGTGCTGGCCCGGGGCGATTGGGCGGCGGTCATCCGGCTCTGCCGCCAGGCCAGGGCCATCGCGGAGGAGGTATCAAATGGATAAGGAACGCAATACAAAAATAACGCAGCAGGACCCGCCCCGGGTCGTGACCTTCGGGGAGATCCTGCTGCGCCTGAGTGCGCCGGGCTATGAGCGGCTGCTCCAGTCGCCCCGGCTGGAGGCGACATTCGGCGGCGGCGAGGCCAACGTCGCCGTCTCGCTGGCAAATTTTGGGCTGCAAAGCACGTTTATCACAAAGCTGCCCCACAATGCCCTGGGCCAGGCAGCGGTAAACAGCCTGCGGGCTCTGGGCGTCGAGACCGGCGGCATCGTCCGGGGCGGTGCGCGGATGGGGCTGTATTTTCTGGAAAAAGGCGCGTCACAGCGGGCGTCGGTCTGCCTGTACGACCGGGCGGGATCGGCCATGAGCCAGGCGCAGCCGAAGGAATTTGACTGGCCCCAGCTGCTGCAGGGCGCCAGCTGGTTCCACTTCACCGGCATCACCCCGGCCCTGGGCGCGCCAGTGGCAGAGGCCTGCCGGGCGGCGTGCCAGGCCGCAAAGGCCCAGGGCGTGCGCGTCTCCTGCGATCTCAATTACCGCCAGAAGCTCTGGAGCCGTGCCCAGGCAAACCGGGTCTTGGGGGAGCTGTGCCAGCTGGCGGATGTGTGCATCTGCAATGAGGCCGATGCACGGGATGTCTTCGGCATCGCTGCCCCCGGCAGTAATCTGACCCGGGGTGAGCTGGACCCCCAGCAGTATACTACCGTCGCCCGGGAGCTGACAGACTGTTTCGGCTTTTCCCAGGTGGCCATCACGCTGCGCCGCTCCCGCTCCGCCAGCGAAAATGACTGGGGCGGCCTGCTCTACACCGGCGGCCAGAGCCATTTCTCCCGGACGTACCGCCTGCAGCTGGTGGACCGGGTCGGCGGCGGCGACTCGTTTGCAGCCGGGCTCATCTACGCCCTGCTCCGAGGCGACGACGCCCCAGCAGCCATCGAATTTGCCGCCGCAGCCTCCGCCCTCAAGCAGAGCATCCCCGGCGATTTCAACCGCGTCAGCGTCCCAGAAGTCGAACGCCTGTCCCAAGGCGACACCTCCGGCCGCATCCAACGCTAAACGCTGCCCAAAAACAAAAGCCCAACCGCCGCAGCAACAAGCACGAAAACGCCACATTACTCCCCTGCCCCCAAAAACAAAAGCGCCCAAGTCACCACGGCAGTGCGTAAGCAACAGCGAAGCGGCAAGCGGTCTGCTCACCAGCCTACAAGGTACGGACGCACGCACAAATCTGCCTGGTACTCCGTACAGTGTGCGGCGACGATACCTGATGCAGCCCAGGCGAGCCCCTGGCTGGGAAAGTGTGAAAGGGGCGGTCTTGGAGCCCCTTTCGCGTTCAATCAAAAAGGCATTTGCGCAGCAAATGCCAGGGGCCGGACGCTTGCGGACGGCCCGCCCCCCGCCTTTCGCGGCGTCTTTCTTCCCCGATTCTTTCTTCGCTGCTGAAGAAAGAATCGGGCCCC
>CAUBIP010000020.1 GCA_958436045.1 uncultured Oscillospiraceae bacterium
GACCGCCGACGATAGTTGCCGGGCGACTGGCCGTGAAAATAGGTAACGCCAACATCTACATGCCCACCGAGATTCCTCGGTGGGTTTTCCTTTTTGCACGCATTTGACCATCCGCTTGAGTCTGCGAATGAGTTTGCGCATAATTTTTGACAGTACCTGACGGGACCGGGACCATGGGACCCGGGACCGGCCGATGTGAATGGTGGCTGATGCCTCTGCGCTTGACATACCCAAGAAGCACTGTTATTTTATAGAAAAGGCGGCAGCTTGCGCAGCGCCCGCCTTAAAATTTTTTGCTCTATTTTGCACCCCGATTTAGCGTTTACACAGGATTTGGGATTGGCCCTAATCTACTTTAAGGTTTCCGTATTTCCAGAACCTATCCAGATGCATGCTTACTTTTCACCCATTATCCAATGGGTAGCTTTATTCTATTCCTTATGCTAAAATCTGTCCATAGATTGTAGACTTTTCCGTACCTGCGTGTCATACTGAGGCTGGTATTATGCGTGGAATGCTGATATACTTAAGGTAAATAAATTGGGGGGTGTCTTATGGAGCGGATTTGTTTGGTGGAGGATGACCCGGATATTGTGCAGATGCTGCGGGCATTTTTGCAGCAGGAAGGGTTTTCCGTGTGCCATGCGGTGGGCCAGCAGGGCGCGCTGGCACTGTTGGCGCAGGATGCTGTGGATCTTCTGCTGGTGGATATTTCTCTGGCGGATGGCAATGGCTTTGCCGTTTGTTCTGCAGCGAAGGACAAAAATTTGCCGGTGGTCTTCCTGACGGCTTCCGGCGATGAATACAGCGTTGTCGCCGGGCTGGATATGGGAGCCGACGATTATGTCGCAAAGCCCTTCCGGCCGCGGGAGCTTGTTTCACGGATCCGCAGTGTGCTGCGCCGGTCCGGCGGTGTGCGGCAGATATCCTGTGGCGACCTCACGCTGGACCTGGTTAAGGGCCGCGCCTTGAAGAAGGGACAGGACCTGTTTCTTTCCACGCTGGAATATCGTCTCCTGGCAGCTATGGCAACAAACCGGGGGCAGACCCTGAGCCGGAGCCGCCTTTTGGAGGAGATCTGGGATGCGGCAGGGGAATTTGTCAATGACAACACGTTGACAGTCTATATCAAACGGTTGCGGGAAAAGATCGAGGATAATCCGCAGGCTCCCCGGTATATCGTGACCGTCCGCGGTGCGGGGTATCGGATGCTATGAGTCAGTTGCTGCAGAACGTGGAATTTCGGCGGCGGTCACTTCTGCTTTTGGCAGTGAGTGTGATTGCTTGCGCCGTTGGCTTTGTGATACAGCCTGCTTGCGGTTTTTTGACCCTTGTAGTCTGTCTGTTTTTCTTGCTGTATTATCTAGTGACGAGCCTGCGGCGAGACCGCCAGATGGAGGAGCTGAGTCAGTGTATCGACCAGGCCCTCTATGGGCGGGATGGCGCGCTCCTTTCCGCTTGCCAGGAGGGGGAGCTTGCTATTTTGCAGACGCAGCTGCGGAAGCTGCTTGTCAAGCTGCGGCAGAACAGTGTGCGCGACCAGGAGGACAAGGCCTTTCTGCGAGACTCCATCGCGGATATTTCCCATCAGCTGCGCACGCCGATGACGAGCCTCAACCTGATCGCTGCGATGCTGCCGGAGGTCGGGGTGGACTCGGTCCGGCAGCGGGAGCTGCAGCAGCAGCTCAATCAATTGCTGCAGCGCATTGATTGGTTGGTGGACGCGCTTTTGAATCTGGCCAAAATTGATGCAGGCACGGCCTATTTTCGGCGCAACACGCTGGATGCGGCGCAGGTCCTGCGGCAAGCGGCGAAGCCCTTGGAGATTGCGCTGGAGATCCGGGAGATCACGCTGCAGGTCACGGGCTCCGGCAGCTATACCGGCGATGGCGCCTGGTCTGCCGAAGCGCTGGGGAATATCCTGAAGAACTGTATGGAGCATGTGCCGCAAGGCGGCAAGATCCTGGTGGAGATCTCGCAGACGCCCCTTTATACGCAGCTTTGCCTACAGGATACTGGCCCGGGCTTTGCGCCGGATGATCTGCCGCACTTGTTTGAGCGGTTTTATAAGGGACATAACGCGGCGGCCAATAGCTTTGGTATTGGCCTGGCCCTGGCGCAGCGCATTATTTCCGCCCAGAACGGGACCATTCGGGCCCAAAACGCCCCGGAAGGTGGTGCGCTGTTTACGGTCCGGTTTTACCATGGCACGATTTGAGTGCTGTGCGGCGGCTGAGCGCTGCACTTTGTGACATAATTGTCACCGCCTCGTCACGCACGGGGCGGTGATTTCCTTTATACTAAAGAGGAAGAAGATGATCCTGCAAGAAAGCGAGGCAAATATGGAATTATTACGGATCGAACATCTGACAAAGGTGTATGGAAGCGGAGAAAATGAAGTGCGGGCGCTGGATGATATCAGCTTTTCCGTCCCGAAGGGGCAGTTTTTGGCGATCATTGGCCCCAGCGGGTCTGGCAAATCGACGCTCTTGCATATTCTCGGCGGGGTGGACCGGCCGACCAGCGGCACGGTCTGGGTCGATGGGCAGGATGTTTATGCCCAGAATGAGGAGCAGCTGGCAGTTTTCCGCCGACGGCAGGTGGGGCTGGTTTACCAGTTTTACAATTTGATCCCTGTTCTGAATGTGACGGAGAATATGACGCTGCCGCTGCGGATGGACGGCCGGAAGGTCGACCCCCAGCGCTTGGCGGAGATGGTGGAGATCTTAGGGCTCCAGGGCCGGGAGCGGCATCTGCCGAACCAGCTCTCCGGTGGGCAGCAGCAGCGCGTTTCCATTGGCCGGGCGCTGATGAATACGCCAGCTGTAATGCTGGCGGACGAGCCGACCGGTAATCTGGATTCCAAGAACAGCCAGGAGATCGTCGAGCTGCTGCGCCTTTCGAACCAGAAGTATGGGCAGACGCTGATCATCATCACCCACGATGAGAATATCGCGCTGCAGGCAGACCGCATCATCGCCATTGAAGATGGCAGGATCACGAGAGATGAGGTGCTGCGGAAATGAAGCTGTTTCGGCAATTTACCTGGCGGTCCCTCAAAGCAAACCGCTCCCGGACTTTGGTCACGATCATCGGGATTATCCTGTCCGTTGCCCTCTTGACTGCGGTGGCGGCGGGGGCCTATAGCGGCCAGCAGTATATGGTGGAGGTCTGCCAGGCGATGGAAGGGAATTATCACGCCTTTGGTGAGGAGCTCAGCAGGGAAGCGTTGGCGAAGCTCGAAAATGAGGCACAAGTGACATCCGTCGCGACGCTTGAGCGCATCGGCTATGCGCAGGGAAATGAATTGAACGCCCAGCGGCCCTATCTGTACCTGGCGGCGGCCTCGGCCAATTTGCAGGACTTGCTTGCTGTGCACTTGGAGCAGGGACGTCTTCCGTTCACGGAAGACGAGATCGCTCTGCCCACCAGCTGTTTGCAGCCGGACGGGAAGCCGTATCACCTGGGCAGCACCCTGGAGCTGGAGACCGGCATCCGTCAAGCTGGTGGCCAAACGCTTTGGCAGGATATCCCGTTGCGGGACGATGAGACGTTTACGCCGCAGGAAAAGCACACCTATACGGTTGTTGGCCTGTTCCAGCCGCTGGATTATATCCTGGAGTGGTATGACGCACCGGCTTATACTGCGTTGACCGGCGGGGCGGGCGATGGTACGTATCTGGCGCTGTTTACCGTGGAAAAGCCGCGGCAGATCTATCAGCTGCTGGACAGTATGACAGAGTGTGACGAGTGGAAGACCAACAGCAACCTGCTGCTGTACTACGGCGCATCCGGCAATCAGAGTGTTCTTGCCGTCCTCTATGGGATGATGGCGATCTTACTTGGGCTGATCATGTTTGGATCCATTGCGCTAATCTATAATTCCTTCTCCATCTCTGTGGCAGAGCGGACGAAGCAATTTGGCCTGCTGAAATCCATCGGCGCGACCCGGCGGCAGATCCGCTACAGTGTTTTGTACGAAGCACTGGTGCTGTGCTGCATTGCGATCCCCATCGGGCTGGCTGTCGGCTGCGCCGGGATCGGCGTGACACTGTACTGCCTGCGCGATACGTTCCAGAGCTTTTTCGGCGTCGATGCACCGGCGGTGGTAATCCGGCTGCATCTGGCGCCGTGGGCCCTGCTGTTGTCGGCAGCCATTGGGCTTGTTACGACATTGATCTCCGCTTGGCTCCCGGCGCGGCGGGCCATGCGGCTGAGTCCGATCGCGGCACTGCGCCAGACGACGGATATTCGGATCCGTCCCCGGCAGGTCCGGACCAGTGCGCTGACAGAGCGGCTCTTCGGCTATACCGGGACCCTGGCGGCGAAGAATTTCAAACGAAACCGGCGCCAATACCGCGCCACGGTCCTCTCCTTGTTTATGAGTCTGGTGCTGTTTCTCTCGGCTTCGGCTTTTTCCTGGTATCTCAAACAGGGCGTGAACAGCGCGATGCGGCCGGATGGCTATGATATTGCCGTCACCCTTTCGGAAGAGGACACCGGGGACCCGGAGCAGATGCTGAAGAGCTTCTTGCCGCTGGAAGGTGTTCAGGAAGGGGTATTTTTCGCTAGTGCGCCGGTGACGCTGCTGCCGGAAAAGGCAGACCTGTCGCCGGAATACCAGGACCTGTTTAACGATCTGCCGGTACTGCAGACAAATCTTATCTTCCTCCGCGACGCAGACTACCAGGCGCTGCGGAAGCAGAGCGGCGTGCCGGAGACGGCAGAGCCGGTGGCATTGGTCTACGATAATACGCGGGAGTATTATTCGACTGGGGATTCCTCGAAACTTGTCAGCTATGCGACACTGCGGCACGATCCACTGCCGGATTCGATCACGCAGCTCTGCGCGGAGCCGCGTACGGGGTATACCTATACCGACGCGTATTACGTTGGAGCAGGGCAGCTGGAGCTGAGTTATCTGGAAGATGCCGTGAGCAACGGGACACGGGAGCAGGAGGACGCCGACGACGGCTGGCTGGAGCTGCCAGCAGATGGCAATAGCGAAATGCGGGAGCTGCAGTTGGGCACTGTGTTGAATGAACAGCCGTATTACGTCTCCGACGGTTTGTTTTTAATCTATCCCTATTCTGCCTGGGACAAGATTGCGGGCGTGGCACAGGAAAAGGGGGAAATCCGGTTCCTGTTCCGGGCATCGAATCACAAACAGGCCTATAATACGCTGCAGGCGCATCTGACAGAGCAGCAGATCTCCGGCTATGTGCATGACAATGCCGCCGACGCGGAAGGCCGCCGGGCGGTCATCACCGTCGTCAACGTGTTCTCCTATGGGTTTATCGTTCTGATCTCGCTGATTGCGGCGGCCAATGTGTTTAACACGATCTCGACGAATATTGCGCTGCGGCGGCGGGAGCTGGCTGTGCTGCAGTCTGTCGGTATGTCCCGTCGGGATGTGTACCGGATGATGAACTTTGAATGCCTGCGCTATGGGCTGAAATCGCTGCTCTGGGGCTTGCCGGTCTCGGCTGCGGTTTGCTGGCTAATCTATCGCTCTGTGGACACCGGCTATGAGACCGCCTTTACGATCCCTTGGGTCAGTGTGGCGATTGCAGTCGTCAGCGTGTTCGCCGTCGTTTTTGCGACGATGCTCTATGCGATGCACAAGCTGCGGCGGGATAATATCATTGATATCCTGCGTGCGGAGGCGCTGTGACCCCAGCTGGGCACGGCATAAATAAGGAACCCGCAGGGCAGACAGGTGCTGATATGACGGCCATTGTAAAAAACAGCAGTCTTACAGCATCTGTCTGATGCGGAGGGAGTAAGAAGACAAGAAACGATGCCGAATCAGATATTCGGCATCGTTTTATATAAAATATGTAATACTATCTTGAAAAATTGGAATATTTTGGATATGATGGGAATGTACACACCGAAACAGCCTGCAATCAAGTGACGGAGGTGCGATATGAAGCTGTCCTCTTTCTTGCACTTTGCCGCCTTTGGCGTTCAGATCATTTTATTCAAAAAGAAAAAACCGATCCTTGGTACGGTGAACTGACCCCCATTTGTTAGACATTATATCATACTGTCTAACAAATGGGGGCAGTTCAGAGGCCATGCCTGTTTTGAAACTTGAATTATGCTTTGTTCAGGTTTGCCGGATCCCAAAGGTGCGTCGGGTAGATCCCTTGGGAGGTCATCTCTGCCAGGGCAGCCTGGACGGATTCCAGATCCTCCCGGTAAGTGACCCCGTGCCACTGGGCGTTTGTCTTGAGGACGCGGACGGTGCCCAGGCCCTCGTGGATTTGTGCGTCGGCCACACTGGGGAGGAAATACTCCCCCTTCAGGGGGTTTTCCGCCAGCGTCTTGTCCAAAAATGCGGGCATCCGGCGCCAGAGCTCATCGAGGATCATTGGACGGAAGCCCCAGAGGTTCATGGAGACGACGGTATCGCCCGGCAGGGGGTATTCCCGGTCACCCTCCAGGTAGGCGGCGTCTGCGCCGCGTTTTTCAATGTGCGTGCGTTCTGTAATGCCCGTCAGGAAGCCGTTTTCCATCTGGCAGACGCCCCGGGCGACGTACCCGAATTCCGTGACGGTGTTGCGCAGCTGGTAGCCGACCATCGCGTGGGCATTGGGTGCGCCATTGGCAGCCAGGAATTGGTAAATGGCCTGCATGGCGTCGCGCCCATAATAGTCATCGGCGTTGATGACGGCGAAGGGCTGGCCCCGCAGCGCTTCAGCGGCGCAGGCGACGGCGTGCCCCGTTCCCCACGGCTTGACGCGGCCTGCCGGGACTCCATAGCCCTGGGGCAGGCAGTCCAGCCGCTGATGGACATATTGGACCTCGAAGAATGGCGCGATATGTGCGCCGATGGCCTGCCGGAAATCCGGCTCCATCTCGGGCTTGATGATAAAAACGACGGTTCGGAACCCGGCACGCCAGGCGTCATAAAGGGAAAAGTCAATGAGAATATGACCGTTGGCATCGACCGGGGTGATCTGCTTGGGGCCACCGAAGCGGCTGCCCATCCCGGCGGCCATAATCAAAAGAGCGGGTTGGTTCATGGAAGATGATCTCCTCTTCTTTGCCGCAGCGCAGGCGGCAGGTATCTGTAGAGCGCTATAGATTAGAATACCGCCAAAAGATCATTTTGTCAACTGGAGGCTTCGAAAAACACGAAATGATGGGAAAAACTGCAGGCTTTTTGCAAAAAAGCTTGCAGTTTTTCGCCGCGATATCCAGAAACGGCATTGCCCTCAGGCGCCGTCTGCCTGTAGGGCTGCCGCTATCATAGCGTGGGCGCGGTCGCCAATCTGTACTGTGCGTAGGGTGGCGACGTCTTCGGTGGGAACCACGCCGAGGATTCGGACCCGCACTCGGGTGCGTCGCCGGAAGAGATTGTGATAAATCGCCCGGGAATTTTCCAGCACGGAGACGACGACGGGGCGCTTTGCCCGCTGGGCGATCTTGAACGCGCCGTTGCGGAACGGCAGCAGCTGGCCAGATTTGCTCGTCTGCCCCTCGGGGAAGATCGTCATGCAAAGGGGCTGCTCCTGCAGCTGCTTTGCCGCCTGCAGGATGGCCCGCAGGGCCTGCCGGTCGTCGTGCCGGTCCAGCGGCAGGCACTGCAGCTTGTGCATAAACTGCCGGACGACTGGCAGGTCAAAATTCTCCTGCTTCGTGACAAAGCTAAGCCGGGCTTGCCGGGGCAGGGCGCGGATGAGTAGGACCGGGTCAAAAACGCTTAGATGATTGCACACCAGCAGATAATTCCCGTCCGGCGGCAACTGCTCCAGACCGGTGACCTCCAGGTGGATGCCCGCCAGCGGGAAGACCAAGCCGCAAAAGGCCCGCAGCAGGCCGCCGTAAAACGCGCTCCGCCGCGTTTGCTGCCGCCCCATGGGGACGAGCAGCGCAGCAATGGCAAAAAAGAGCAGAAAAACAAAGGTCAGGCCCAGAAACAGGGCAAGCGCCGCCAGCGGTGCTTGCCAGAGTGCGGCGGCATGGGCGTACCAGCCCAGTCCATATGTCAGTGCGGCGCTGCCAGCGATGGCAAGCACCAGAAATACATAAAACAGCAAGGGTGAACACTCCTATTGCCCGTTCAGGGACGGTGATCTTCTGTGACAGCACCGGCGCGGTAGGCCTCCAGCAGCAGCCGCAGATCGTCGATCCGGGCCTGCAGCTCCCGTCCCTGGTCGGTCTGCGCGATCTTGACCCGGGACTCCATGTGCTCAAAGACGAGGGTGTGATTGGCGATATCGTGGTCATTGACCAGCGCGTCCTGCCGGCCGGAGAAGGGCTGGTGGGAGACGATACGGATATTGTGGGAGTTGTAGATCAAGGTATAGCCCGCGATGCCGCTGGTGGGCTGATAGGCCTTGCAGAAGCCGCCGTCGATGACGATCAGCTTGCCGCCGCCCTTGATGGGGCTCTCGCCCTTTTTCGTCTTGACGGGGATGTGCCCATTGACGATATGGCAGTGAGGTCCGGCCAGGCCAAATTCCTGCAGCAGCATATCGCAGACAGCTGGGTCGTGATACCAGGTGTAGTAAGCGTTTTTCGGCTCGTCCCAGGTCGATTTGTCGGCGATTAGGCGGCGTTCAAAGGTTGTCATGCGGTCCCGGCCGAAGATGGGACTGTTGCGCCCGGCCCAGAGCCACCAGAGGAAGTCCATGCCGAAGAGCCGCTCCGGGGAACCGGGCTTGTCGTAATAGGCTTTTCGGGCGGTCTGCTCGGCATAATCCAGGAAGGCCCGGCCGCAGCGCTCCTTTCCGCCGATGGAGAAGGAGAGCAGCTTGCCGTCGCTCGTCATGGGGATGCAGCCGTGGAATAGGAGATTCCCATTGTAGATCTTATACAGCCCGCCCTTGGAGTACAGGAAGCGGATATGCCGCTGTAGCTTTTCACTGCGCCGGAACGACGCCGTCAATTGGTTGATGACCGCATCCTCCTCCGCCGTCAGCTGGTAAGGCTGGGCAGGGTCGACGGTCGGGAAGTCGCAGTCCTCCAGCGGGTATGTGACGCCGCCGATACAGACCGTTTTTGCGTCGTAGTCGATCTGATCCAGCAGAAGCCGGTCGGCCATGCCGAATTCTGGTCGGCGCTGTAGCAGTTGGCCCTCCAGCTTGAAGAGGATGACCGTAATGGCCTTGTACATGCGGGCCGAGAGCAGCTTGTCCTTTTCTGAGGTATCGCCATCCAGCTCGGTCAGCTTGACGCGGAAGCAGTGGGTATCGCAGTCGCGATAGACCTCGTTGGCGAAAATGGACAGTGGGCGCAAGGAGATACCGTAGCCCGTCTCGATGACGTCGAGGTTGTTGTAGTGAATGGAATTTGCCAGCACCGTTGCTACCAGGACCCGGGAGCCGGAGGCGGCGCCCATCCAGAGAATATCGTGATTGCCCCACTGGATATCCACGCTGTGGTAGTCCAGTAGAGAATCCATCACGACATCCGCCCGGGGGCCGCGGTCGTAAATATCCCCGACGATGTGCATATGGTCCACCGCCAGCCGCTTGATGACCTGGCAGACGGCCTGGATGACCTCGGCGGCCTGGCCGATATCAATGATGGTGCTGATGATGATGTCATAATAATCCCGCTTGTCCGGCTCCTCATAGCGGATGTGGAGCAGCTCATCGATGACGTCGGCATAACCCTGGGGCAGGGCGTGGCGTACCTTGGAGCGGGTATATTTGGAGGCCAGGAAGCGGCAAAGCTCCAGCAGCCGGTACAGGGTGATCCGGTACCATTCATCCAGGTCCTCCGCCTCCTCGGCGACGAGGGCCAGCTTCTCCTCCGGGTAATAAATCAGTGTCGCCAGCTCATTGCGGTCATGCTGGGAGAGGGTCGTGGCAAAGAGTTCGTCCAGCTTTTCCCGGATGACACCGGAGCAGGAGTTGAGCAGATGCAAAAACGCCTCGTATTCGCCGTGGATATCCGAGATAAAGTGTTCCGTCCCCTTGGGTAGGTTCATGATTGCCTGCAGATTGATGATCTCCGCACCGGCGGCCTGGACCGTCGGGTACTGCTTACCCAAAAGGCGTAGGAAATGAAGCTGTTCTGGGGTAAATTCTGTTTTCTTCTGCATATTGACCTCCTGTGTTAAGGGAAAATCCCCGGCTTTTGCGCGCGGCGCGGCAAAAGGACCGGGGAAAATCCAGCGGCAGCTTGCGCCGGGGTTACTTTTTGTTCAGATGTGTACGGAAGATTTCGCGCCCCTCGCTGCTGCATTCGACGACGTCGATGCGCGTGGCTTTTTCCTTGGCGGTTTTCCGCCCGGCGCTGTCCAGATAGAGGACCACAGCGTAAGCGCCGCCTGCCGGGGTCTGGCCGCGGATGACCTCGACGCCTTCCGGCAGCAGCGCGGGCTTCATGCGGTAGTAATCCAAAAAGGTAAACATGGTATCACCTGATAAAATTCGTTTTTTGCGGGGTCTCCCGGGCGGGGACAGGCGCGTCCAGCTGCTGCAGCATCCAGGCCATATTGTCGGCCAGCGTACGCATGACCTGCAGGCCCTCCAGATCCTGCCGGACCTCGTCCGGCGTGTTGCCGTGGACGGAATTCCAGTATTTGCTGGAGACGATGGGCATATTGGAAATGGTGAAGTATTTATTCAGCCGGTCAAAGGCAGTGCTGGCGCCGCCGCGGCGGCAAGAGACGATGGCTGCGCCAGGCTTGCCGTCAAACGAGGCGGCCGAGGAGTAGAACAGCCGGTCCAGTACGGTACAGAGCGCCCCGGCTGCTGAGGCATAATGTACCGGGGAGCCGACGATCATGCCGTCGCACTGGGCCATCTTTTCCTGCAGCTGGCAGACAATGTCGTTCCGGAAGCAGTGTCCTGTCTTGCGGCAGGCGCCGCAGCCGATGCAGCCGTAATGGGGCCCATCGCCGATGTGGACGATCTCACTGGCGACACCGTCCTTTTCCAGCTGCCGGGCGATCTCCTCCAGCGCGGTGAAGGTGCAGCCCGCTTTATGGGGGCTTCCGTTGATCAGCAATACTTTTTTCATAAAAAGCACCTCTTCTTATTTGGCATAGACCCGTTTCAGCGTGCAGTAGCGGGGCAGGCTGTCGCGCCGCTGGATCTCCGGCTCGCCCTGAATGAGGGGCAGGCAGTAGTCGATGTAGGGGGCGTTAATAAAGTTGCCCGTCTCGTTGATCCATTCCCGGGGCATGAGCTTTTCCGTATTGGCGGCAGCGGCCAGGTCGAACAGGGCGTACTCGCACTGATAGCCCGCTGGGCCCCGCTGGCAGCGGAAACCAGCCATCTTGCCAGTCTCACCGGCGATGGCGGATTCCAGCGCGAAGCGGCCGATCTCATAGGCTTCTTTGACGTCGGTCGCCGAAGCGCAATGGGCGGCGGCGCGCTGGAGCAGGGAGAGTTCGATGCCGCGGACCTTGCCGCCAATCTCTTCCTTCAAGACATCTGCTAGGCGGGAGGCCAGGCCGCCCAGCTGGGCGTGACCAAAACCGTCGTTGGCGGAGATGGCGGCGGAGACAAAGGCGCCGTCGGCATAATGGATGCCTTCGGAGACGGCGATGACGCAGCCGCCCTTTCGGTCGCAGCATTCCCGGACGTCGGCCAGGAACTGCTCAATATCAAAATCGACCTCCGGGACATAGATGAGGTCCGGCCCGCACCCGGCGTAAGAGGCCAGGACGGACGCGGCGGTCAACCAGCCCGCATGACGGCCCATGCATTCGATGACGGTGATCATGCCCGCCTCATAGGCCTGGCTGTCCCGGGCGACTTCCATGATGGAGGTCGCGATATATTTGGCTGCCGAGGCAAAGCCGGGGCAGTGGTCTGTCTCCATCAGGTCATTGTCAATCGTCTTGGGGATGCCAATGATCCGGCACTCCCAGCCAGCCTCGCGCATAAAGCGGGAGATCTTGTTGCAGGTATCCATGGAGTCGTTACCGCCATTGTAAAAGAAATAGCGGATATCATATTTCTGGAAAAGCTCCAGCAGGCGGCGGTAGTCCTTGTCATTCTCCTCCGGCTCGGTCATTTTATACCGGCATGAGCCGAGGACGGCGGCAGGGGTCTGCAGCATCAGACGCAGATTTTCCGGGTCCTCTTCGTCCATAATCATCAGCTGATCGTTCAAAACGCCACTGATCCCATAGTGCGCTGCATAAACCTTGGTGATTGCTTCGTTTTGCAGCGCGGCTTCAATCAGCCCATAGGCGCTGGCATTGATGACTGCGGTGGGACCGCCGGATTGGCCGATCAGGCAGCTGCCAACTAATTTCTTATCAGACATAACGTTTCTCCTTCACAGTTGTTTCTCTTCCTAATTTTTGCGCTGGTGGCGCTACAAATCCAGTATAGCACAGCTGGGCGGGGGGTGCAATCCCATTTGCAGGGATTGTGGCACTTTGCGCAAAACGGATGGGGGGAAGTTGTGACTTCTGCTGAAAATCTCAGCGGTCTGCCAGATTTTCCGGTCGCGGCCATTGACGGCACGAGGCCCCAGGGGCTATAATAGCAATATCATTGTAATAGATAAGGAGCGTTAGTTATGCCACTGGTAACCACAAAGGAAATGTTCCGCAAGGCCTACGATGGCGGCTATGCCATCGGCGCATTCAATGTCAACAACATGGAAATCGTGCAGGGCATCACGGAAGCCTGCGCCATGGAGAAAGCTCCCGTTATTCTGCAGGTCTCCAAGGGCGCCCGCGCCTACGCCAGCCATACGTATCTGGTCAAGCTGGTCGAAGCGGCACTGCTGGATTGCCCGGATATCCCCATCGCCTTGCATCTGGACCACGGCCCGGATTTTGAGACCTGCAAGGCCTGTATTGATGGTGGCTTCACCTCCGTCATGATCGATGGCAGCAGCAAGCCCTTTGCAGAGAATATTGAGCTGACGAAGAAGGTCGTCGCCTATGCCCATGACCACGGTGTCGTTGTTGAAGCCGAGCTGGGGACACTGGCTGGTATTGAGGACGAGGTCAAGGTCTCCGCAGAGGATTCGTCCTACACCCGCCCGGAAGAGGTCGAGGAATTTGTGACGAAGACCGGCTGCGACTCCCTGGCCATCGCCATCGGCACCAGCCACGGCGCGTATAAATTCAAGCCCGGCACGAAGCCGCAGCTGCGCTTTGATATCCTCCACGAGGTCGAAAAGCGCCTGCCCGGGTTCCCCATTGTGCTCCACGGTGCATCGTCTGTCCCGCAGGAGTATGTGGAGAAGATCAATGCCAACGGCGGCGCGATGCCCGGCGCCATCGGCGTTCCGGAGGAGCAGCTGCGTGAAGCGGCCCGCAGCGCCGTCTGCAAGATCAATATTGATTCCGACCTGCGCCTGGTCATGACGGGCAGCATCCGGGAGCACTTCACCCAGTTCCCGGCCCACTTTGACCCGCGGGAGTACCTCAAGCCCGCCCGCGCCAATATCAAGGAGCTGGTCCGTCACAAGCTGGTGGACGTCCTGGGCTGCGCCGGGAAGGCATGAGTTAGTCCAGAAAAAACGAAAAATCGCCAGACCTCGAACAGAGGGCTGGCGATTTTTGAAGTTTAACCTGGCGGCAGCTTTTTCATATGCTGCAGCAAAAATTGGGCGCAGAGCCCGGTAAAGAGCCCCGCCAGCATTCCAGCGGCGATGAGGACCGGCAGGTAGTAGATGAGCCGCGGCGTCGCCGTCAGCAGCATCGCGATCAGGATTTGGCCGATGTTGTGAAAAATACCGCCCAACACGCTGGCGACCCAGATCTGCCGCAGGGTCAGGACCTGGCGCAGGACCAGCATGGCCGCAAGGCTCAAAAGCCCGCCCGCCAGGGAATAGGCCAGGCTGATGAGCTGCCCGGCGAACAGACTGCCCAGCAGCACCCGGATCAGCAGGACGCCCAGCGCGGCCCAAGGGCCGTAGGCAAAGAGCGTGTAGATGCTGACGATATTGCTCAGCCCCAGCTTGACCCCGGCGACGGGGATAGGGTTTGGCAGCTGCGCCTCCAGCATATACAGCCCCAGGGCCACGGCGCTCAGCAGGGCCAGGCGCGTCAAACGTTTCGTGCGCATCGCGTCAAAGCTTGGCGATGCGGTCGCCGAGCTCGTTCTTCCGGAGCAGAAGCAGCAGCGGCAGACCGATCAGGTACATGACAGCCAACTCACCGCCGCCGACCTGCGCGCTGAAGAGCAGGAAGCTTTTCCAGAAGGCGTCCGGTGTCGAGACAATGGCGATCTCCGCGCCAACTAAGATTGCATTGACCAGGACGACAGGCAGCGGGGCCAGCGCGGGCTTCCGGCAGCGCTGCACCAGCAGGCAGGCCAGCAGCGTCGCGGCGGTGCCGACAATGATATCCAGCGCCGAGACTGTCGAGAACAGATTTGCGATCAGGCAGCCCAGAGTCAGCCCAATGGTCGAGACCGGGTTAAAATACGGTAGGATACATAGCGCCTCCGCCAGCCGGAACTGAATCTGCCCGTAGGAGATGGCGGAGGTGCAGATGGTCAGCGCGGCGTAAACAGCGGCGAGAATGCCGCAGAAGGTGACTTGATGAATGGTGATTTTCTTCATGGGTTGTGCGAAGCCTTTCTTCCTCTATATTCTAGTATCGTATCTGTTTCAAGCGCACAAAGCGGCGCAGAACCGAGTACATAGGCATCCCTCCCAGCCAGAAAACAAGGCGGCGGCAAATGCCGCAGTCCACCGGCTATTATGCCATAGGGGGCGGGAAATTGCAATCGGCATTTTATCAGAAAGTCAGGAGGCGGCAGTGTGTGGTATCATACATTAAATGAGGCGTTGCGCAGCCAATTCGGCGGCAAGGTCTATAAGCTGGCGCTCGATGGCGGCATGGGCTGCCCGAATCGGGACGGCACCTGTGGGACCCGGGGCTGTATTTTCTGCTCCGAGCAGGGCAGCGGCGATTTTGCCGCGCCCCACAGTGCGGATCTGGCCGCCCAGCTGGCCCGGGCCAAGGCGTGGGTGGCGCAAAAAGCGCCGGACGCCCGGTACATCGCCTATTTTCAAAGCTTTACCAATACTTATGCGCCGACGGCGTATTTAGAGGCGCTGTTTTCTGAGGCGATGGCACCACCGGAGATCGTCGCCCTCTCCGTTGCGACTCGGCCGGATTGTCTGCCGCCGGAGACGGTGGCGCTGCTGGCGCGGCTGAACCAGATCAAGCCCGTCTGGGTAGAGCTGGGCCTGCAGACGGTTTTTGACGAGACGGCCCGGTATATCCGCCGGGGCTATGCGCTGCCGGTCTTTGCGGACGCAGTGGCCCGGCTCAAGGCGGCGGGACTGACTGTCATTGTCCACCAGATTTTGGGCCTGCCCGGGGAGACACCCGCACAGATGCGCCAGACGACAGCATATATCGCTCACGCCGGGGTCGACGGGATCAAGCTGCAGCTGCTCCATGTTCTGGAGGGGACGGATCTTGCGGCGGATTGGCGCGCCGGGCGAGTCCCGGTGCTGACACTGGAGAAATATATTCTGCTCCTGTGTGACTGCGTGCGGCTGCTGCCGCCGGAGATGGTCATCCACCGGCTGACCGGTGACGGGCCAAAGCGGTTGCTGCTGGCGCCCCGATGGAGCGGGGATAAAAAGCGGGTGCTCAACGCCATCCGGCAGGAATTTATCCGGCAGGATGTCCGCCAGGGGCAGTGGTATCGAGGTTAGACGTTGGCTGGGTCAGATGCTTGACCCAGTGGTACCGGTTGGCCCGGATGGCAATGGGGATGCACTTGACTGCCTGATCCGCATTCAGGCAAAGCAGCACCGCGACGGGCGGCCAGTGCCAGACAAACGCCGCCAGCAGTGACAGCGGCACGGCAAAGCACCAGATCACGCATAGGTCTAGCTTGACAGAAAAATTCGTATCCCCGCCGCCCCGGATGATGCCGGTGTTCGTCGGCAGATGGTAGGCGTTGAGGAAGACCACCGCCGCCTGGATCAGGATAAACTGGTGGGCGAGGGCCGCCGTCTCCGGCCGCAGCGTGTAGAGCTGCAGCAGCGGGCGGCGCAGCAGGAGCATGATCGCCGCCAGGACGAGACCCAGGGCGCAGAAAAGCACCTGCAGGGTTCGGGTATAGGCGCGGATCGTCGCTTCGTCACCCCGGCCGACGGCCTGCCCGATCAACACCGTCGTGGCAGATGCGCTGCCGAGGCTTGCGACTTTTAGCAGTGTGAAGGAGGTCACGGAGATGGACTGGGCGGCGATGGCGGCGGCGGACAGGTGCCCCATCACCGCCGTCTGGATGGCCATATTGCAGCCCCAGAGAAATTCGATCAGGCAGATCGGCGCGGTCAGGCGGGCAAAATCCCGGGCAAGCGGCCCGGGGGCCTGCCGGAGGTCCGCAGGCCGCAGCCGCAGGATGCGGTCGCGCCGCAGTACGTAAAACAGCACAACAGTGCACTCGAGCCCCCGGGCAGTCAGCGTCCCGATGGCGGCGCCGGTCACGCCCAGTGCCGGTGCGCCGAAGCGGCCGGAGATCAGGATATAATTGAGCCCGCAGTTGACCAGCAGCGAAAGCAGCGAGACCCGCAGCGAGATCTGCACGACCTTGACGGTCCGCAGACTGGCCAGCAGCAGCTGCGTCACAGCAAAAAGCGGACAGGTGTATTTGATGATCTGCAGGTATTCTGCCCCGAGCTGGATCATGGTCTGGTCTTTTGTAAACAGGCTGACGAGCTGCCGGGGCAGCAGTGCGGCGAGAAGGAAAAACACCAGGGCAAAGCCGGCGCCCCAGCGCAGCCCGATGGGCACGATGCGCCGCACCTGGTCCCACTGGCCCTGGGCCCAGTACTGGCCGCCGAGGATAACCATCCCGGCGCCGGTGGCATAGATTAGCTGCTGGAAGAGAAACTGCAGCTGGTTGACCGCCGCCGCGGCGGCCATGGCCGTCTCCGCGTAGCTGCCCAGCATGATATTGTCCAGCAGATTTACGCTGCAGACGACCAGCCGCTCTGCCATCAGGGTCAGGCAGAGCGTGAAAAACTGCCGGTAAAACGAACGGTCCCGCGTCATAGCACCACCCCCGGGTTCTTGCTACCTGCATCATACCAGATGGCGCCGCCCCGCGTCAAATGCCGGGCGATTGACATTGTGCAAAAACTTGCTATACTGATTTTGGAAGAAACCACCAAACGCATACGGAATGCTAAAAGGAGGCAGCCGCAATGATCAAATTTGCAAAGGATATGCCCGTGACGCAGCGGGAAAATGTAATGGGCGGAACGGGCCGCTACAGCAGCCAGATGCTGTTTTCCCCGGAAGAGGTGACGAAAACGCGCCTGTTTGCCTGCAATACCATGGAGCCGGGGGCCTCCATCGGCTGTCATAGCCACACCGGCGAGGGCGAGGCGTATCTTATCCTCTCCGGCGAGGCCGTCGTGGAGGAGGACGGCGTGGCCTATACGCTCCGCCCTGGCGACTGCGAGTATTGCACCGATGGCCATTCCCACGCGATTTATAACCGTTCCGACGCGCCCATGAGCTTTTTGGCGATCATTATTCTGTAAAAATGTGGAATTTTCGCATTTTTTAGTTGACTTTTCGGTTGAAAACAGGTATTATAATTTAGTCTGTTTAACCGGACAAATCCTTGGCGTCGCTGGGTGCGACGCCCATAAAGACCATAAGGAGGTGCAACACAATGGCTAAGGTTTCCGCAAAGTATGAAGTCCTGTATATCATCAACCCCAATCTGGCGGAGGATGAGACGGCAGCATTGGTGGAAAAGTTCAAGGCAATGGTGGAAGCAGAAGGTACTCTGACCAGCATCGAAGAGTGGGGCAAGCGCAAGCTCGCATATCCCATCAACGATCTGCCGGAGGGCTACTACGTCCTGATGACTTGCGAATGCAAGCCCGAATTGCCTGCAGAGCTCGACCGCGTATTCAAGATCACAGAAGGCGTCATGCGTTCTTTGATCACCGCTGTTGAAGAATAAGGAGGCCCATTATGCTGAACCACATTGTCCTGATGGGGCGTCTGACCCGGGATCCCGAGCTGCGCCGTACAGGAAGCGGTATTGCTGTCGCGTCTTTCTCGCTGGCAGTCGACCGGGATTTCGGTTCCCGTGAGACCGGCGAAAAGGAGACGGATTTCATCGACATCGTTGCCTGGCGCAACACGGCGGAATTTGTCAGCAAGTATTTTACCAAAGGCCGCATGGCTGTGGTTTCTGGCCGCCTGCAAATCAGAAACTGGACAGATAAGGAAGGCAATAAGCGCCGCAGTGCAGAGGTCGTCGCGGATAATATCTATTTCGGCGATTCCAAGCGCGATACGCAGGCCGATTCCTTTGGCGCGTCTTATAGCACAGGGTCCTATGGCGCGGCTCCGGTTGCTCCGGCAGCGCCTGCAGCGTCCTTCGGCGCACCGAGTGCCCCGGCTGCTCCGGCACCGGCATCGGATTTTGCCATGCTGGAGGATGACGACGACCAGCTCCCGTTCTGATCTGCAAATTTGAACTTTTCACTATACTCGAAGAAGGAGGAAATCACCATGGCTAACGATCGTGTTCGTCCGCGCAAGCGTAAGAAGGTATGCAGCTTCTGCGTCGATAAGATTGCGCACATTGACTATAAAGATTCCGCGAAGCTCCGCCGTTACCTGTCCGAGCGCGGCAAGATCCTGCCCCGCCGTACCACCGGTACCTGCGCTGCCCATCAGCGTCAGCTGACCGTGGCAATCAAAAGAGCGCGTCAGATCGCTCTGCTGCCCTACGTCGCAGACTGATTTCATTGCAATCAAACAGCGTGCCGCAAGCAGCGGCACGCTGTTGTTTTCCCCTATGGCAAAACGCTGCCCCGGCTTGTTTCTGATCTGGAGACAAGCCGGGGTATTTTGCTTACTTTGCTGCGGGGGTGGTAAACTGCCGGACAATGTGCCGGACGGCACTGAACAGATGGGGCTTCAGTGCTTCCAATGTGCACGGGTCGGCGTAAAGAATGGCACTGTAGCAGCTGGAGCCGACGAGATCGACGATCAGGTAGAGCATGATCTCTGCCTCCGCCCGCCCGACACCGTTGGCTGCGATCAGCTCCATCAGGACCTGCGTGAACTCAAAGTCATCATCCGGCTCCGGTCGGGTCAGCTGCCGCTTGAGGATGCCCCAGCTGAGATTCCGGGCGATGAGCCCCAGCAGATCTTGGTGCGTGGCCAGATAGTCCAGCACGTGATTGCAGATAAAGACCAACTGATCCTCCAGCTTCTGCAGCGGGGTCTGCTCCATCGCCAGGTAGGCGTCTTTCAGGATCTGATGGGAGCGGTGAGAGATCAGCCAGTTCCGGATATCGTATTTGTCTTTAAAATAGAGATAGAACGTCCCCTTGGCGACGCCGGAATTTTCTACGATATCCGAGACAGAGGTCTTGGCCAGGCCCTTGTCGGTAAACAGCTTCTGGGCAGCGTCCAGCATCGCGTTCCGCTTGAGCCGCTTGTTTTCCTCGACTTTGCTCATCGAATCTCCCCCTGCAGACCGTCGGCCCTCGGCCAACAGTCTTGAAATTAGTTGTGCGTTGCGCCAGGCGGATTGCCAGGTGCAAGGGGGGCTTCGCAAGCCCCAACGCCGCTATTATAGAGGACTGAGAAAAAATATGCAATAACTTTTTGAAAAAAATATGACGTTTCGTCATTTTTTCTCTTGACGAATTGGAAATAGTGCGGTACAATGCGAGACGATAAATGACCGATAGTCAATTCGAGGAGGCGGAACAACCGATGATTAAGTTTGGACGGTTTATAGCCAAGCATCGCGTCTTGATCCTGATCCTGGCAGTACTGCTGCTGATCCCTTCTGTGCTGGGATACATCTCCACCAGGGTCAATTACGATGTGCTGACTTATTTGCCGGATGACATTGATACGATGGTCGGCCAGGACATCCTGATGGATGAGTTTGGCAAGGGCGGATTTTCCATGGTCGTCCTGCAGGGCATGGACGACAAGAATGTCTCCCAGCTGCGGAAGAAGATTTCCAAGGTGGATGGCGTCGCCGATGTGCTGTGGTATGACAGTATCGCGAGCCTGTCCGTTCCGAAGGAGATCCTGCCCCAGGATCTTTTGGATAAATTCCAGAATGGTGATAGCACGCTGATGCTGGTCTTCTTCACAGAAGGCACGTCCAGCGACAGGACGCTTCAAGCGGTACAGGACATCCGGGATCTGGCCGGAAAGCAGGCGCTTGTTGGCGGCATGTCGGCCATCATCGCCGATACGCGGGAGCTGTGCGAGAAGGAAGAACCCATTTATGTGCTGCTGGCCGTGGCCCTCAGCTGTGTAGTGCTGGCGCTGACAATGGAATCGCTGCTGCTGCCGGTCCTGTTTCTGGTGAGCATCGGTATGGCCATCCTGTATAACCTAGGAACGAACGTCTTCATGGGCGAAATTTCTTACATCACAAAGGCGCTGGCGGCGGTCCTGCAATTGGGCGTCACGATGGACTATTCCATCTTCCTGTGGCACAGCTTCACAGAAAACCTGGAGCGGTACGACGACCAGGAGGAGGCCATGGCCCACGCCATCGCAGAGACCTTCTCCTCCGTCCTCGGCAGCTCGTTGACGACGGTCGCCGGGTTCATCGCCCTGTGCTTTATGAGCTTCACCCTGGGCTTGGATCTGGGCATTGTGATGGCCAAGGGCGTCGTGCTGGGCGTCATCGCCTGCGTCACGATTCTGCCGTCTCTGGTGCTGTTCTTCCATAAGGCAATCAAGAAAACGACCCATAAGCCGCTGCTGCCGGACGTTGGGCGGATTGCCGGCGGTGTGACGAAGCATTATAAAGTATTCCTGGTGATCTTCCTGCTGCTGTTGGGCCCGGCCATTTACGGCTACACCCACACCAGCGTATACTACAACTTGGATTCCTCCCTACCGGAGGATCTGGACAGTGTCCAGGCCAACGCGGCCTTGAGCGACACCTTTGATATGGGTGCGGTTCACATGCTGCTGCTGGATGCCGATACATCGGCGACGGATGTGCGCCAGATGTCCAAAGAGATGGAGGACGTCGACGGCGTCAGCTATGTCCTGGGCATGGATAGTCTGCTGGGTTCGCGGGTGCCGGAGGACTTTGTGCCGGATGAGCTGAAGGATATGCTCCAGAGCAAGGATTACAAGCTGGTCCTGATCGGCTCTCAGTATGCCACGGCCAGCGACGAGGTCAACGCGCAGATCACCGAGCTGCAGAGGATTGCCAAGCGCTATGATGACGGCTCGATGCTCATCGGCGAGGCCCCGTGCACAAAGGACCTGATCACCATCACCGACCATGACTTTGCTGTGGTCAGTGCCGTGTCCATCGGCCTGGTGTTCCTGATCATTGCGCTGGTGCTGCGGTCGGTCGTGTTGCCGATCTTGCTGGTGGCGATCATCGAATTTGCGATTTTCATCAATATGGGAATCCCAGCGTATACCGGAACGGTCCTGCCCTTCATCGCGTCCATTGTTATCGGCACCATTCAGCTGGGCGCCACGGTGGATTATGCGATCCTGATGACAAACCGGTATCTGACAGAGCGGAAGAGCGGCCAGGGCAAGCGCGACGCGGTCCGCATTGCGCTGGAGACCTCGGCAAAGTCCATTATGGTCTCCGCACTGGGCTTCTTCGCCGCGACCTTCGGCGTCGGCCTGTATTCCGAAGTAGATTTGATCAGTGCCCTGTGCTCGCTGATGGCGCGCGGTGCATTGATTAGTATGGCAGTGGTCTTGCTGATCTTGCCGTCGGCCCTGTATGTGTTCGACCGGCCCATCCTGGCAACGACCTATGGTGCAAAGCGCGCGATGCGTGCGCATGAGCAAAAGCAGGAGGTATGATTACGATGAAAATGCAGTGGAAACGGCTGGGCAGCGGCCTGTTGGCTGCCGGATTTCTGATCTCGACGCTGGGCATCGGCGCAATGGCGGCCCAGAGCCCGGTGGAAAAGGATGAGACCGTTTACGCCATCGCAGGGGCAGACGGCAGCGTAACGGAGACGATCGTCTCCGACTGGCTGAAAAATACGAACCTAGAGGATGTCCTGAAGGACAGCTCCAGTCTGAGCGAGATCGAAGTCGTCAAGGGTGATGCGACGATGTCCGGCAGCGGCGAGAGTCTCTCCTGGGATACCAAGGGCGGCGATGTCTACTACCAGGGCAAGTCAACGGATGCGCTGCCCGTGGGCGTCAGCTTCACGTATTTACTGGATGGCAAGAAGATCGCCCCGGAGGATCTGGCGGGCAAGAGCGGAAAGCTGACCATTCAGATCCAGTATACCAACAATGAGAAAAAGACTGTGGACGTCGGCGGCACGCAGCAGACGATGTATGTCCCCTTTCTGATGGTGACGGGCCTGCTGCTGGACAGCGACTGCATTAGCAATGTGGAAATTGACCACGGCATGGTGGAAAACGACGGCGACCGGACGATCATCTTGGGCTATGGCCTGCCGGGCCTGGCTGACAGCCTGCAGCTGAGCGGTGATTTTGATATCCCGGAGCTGTCAGACTCTGTGACTGTGACGGCGGATGTGGAAAATTTCTCCTTGGATATGACGCTGACCATGGCTAGCAGCGACCTGCTCAACGATCTGGACGTGGACACCGATGCGACTGCCGATGAACTGGAGAGCTCCCTGAATGAGCTGGAGGACGCGACGCAGCAGCTGGTTGACGGTACCGCAGAGCTGCTGGACGGCGCAACGGAACTGGCCGACGGCAGTGTGACCCTGAAAAATGGCGCGGCGAGCCTGGCCGACGGTGCCGCTAACCTGGACACGGGCATTGGCACATTAAAAGCCGGTGCTGGCACGCTGGCTGGGTATACCCTGAGCCTGCAGGATGGCACCAGTACCCTGAAAGACGGCATTGCCGCGGCAAAGGAAGGCGCAGCTAGCCTGTATACAGGGCTTGCGGATGCGAAGACCGGCGCAGGAGCGCTGCAGGCCGGTCTTGCAGATCTGAAAACGAGCCTGACGGGGCTGCAGCAGCTTGCGCAGACCATGTCCAGCGACCTTGACGACGCTTACGCCGCCGGGGAGAAGATCACAACAGCCCGCGACAGTGCTGTCGACGAACTGACGAATTCTGTCACGGCGCTGGAGACGGCGAAGACGGCACTGCTTGCCGCAACGCCGGACGCGGATACCACGGATCTCGATAACGCCATTGCCGGACTGCAGACGCAGATCACGGCTCTGAGGGGCTTGCGCGCGCCGACAAAGGACGCGAGCGTTTCGGCTGTGCAGATGAAGGTGGCTGGCGGCTTCGTCGGTGTTCTGGGCGAGAAAGGCGTTGGCGCGCTGCAGGCTGGGGCGGGCCAGTTGGTCGGCGGTGCAGATGAGCTGCTGACTGGCGCCGGTGCGCTGCAGTCTGGTCTGGAGGATGCACTGGCAGGCGCAGGTACGCTGCAGGCTGGCGCGACCAGTCTGAACGCAGGCGCCCAGAGTCTGGCGCAGGGCATCGGTCAGGCGGCCGCTGGCAGTGCCAGCCTCAAGGCAGGCTCCAAGACGCTCTATGACGGCACCGAGAGCCTGGCCGAGGGCGCGGCTGCGCTGCAGTCCGGCGCTGAGGCGCTGCGCGACGGGATGGAAGAATTCCAGGCCGACGGCATTGAAAAGCTTTGCAACCTCTACCGGGATAATATCCCGGCGCTCATCGACCGTCTGACGGCCCTCCGGGACCTGGCAAAGGACTATGGCAGCTTCTCCGGTATGCCGGACGGCGCCGAGGGGCATGTGAAATTCCTCATCCGGACCGAAGGCATCGGGACGGATACGACGGATGAGGGCAAATAAGCAAGAAAGAATTCTCCAAGCGTACAGCAAAAAATTACAACAAAGTGAAAACGGCGAAGGGACGCCAGAAACTGGAAATCCAGACTGCAAGGAATTGGAAATCCGGATTGCAAGA
>CAUBIP010000021.1 GCA_958436045.1 uncultured Oscillospiraceae bacterium
CAGCTGAGAAAAATTTTATATTATTTCATTGTCCCTCTTGACGGGGAGCAGTTCATTTTTGCGCCGGGTCCATTTTGCCGTAGAATATTTATTTGCCCCAAATTTTCACCTGCTGCCGCAGCAGCTCTGCGTGCATCGGGCGATCGCTGCTGATCAGCTCCAGCACCAGGTACGCTGGCTGAATCCTGTCGATCAGCTCTTGGACGCGGGGCGTTGCAAACGGCTGGTGCCGATCCACCTGGAAAATATGGCCGATGACCTCCCAGATCCTGGTCTGATAATCGCCCGGGACCGGCTGCCAATGCTGCATCAGGTCCAGCGCCACGTCACCGGTCAGGGATTGGTGCAGATGAATGCCCTTGATAAAGGAGAGGTCCGCATACCGGTCCAGGATCCGGTGGATGTAATCCACTGCCTCGTCCGGCGTGCGCAGCGCGGGATTCGTGTGCATCAGGTGGCCGGTGTCGAGCATGACGCCGCATTTGGGGTAGCGCACCTGTGCCAGAAGGCGGGCTGTCATCTCCGGATCCAGCATCGTCAGGCCGGGGTACCAAAGGTTTTCAAAAAGCAGCCAGGGTTCTCCTTTGATTCCACCGGTCACGGCATTGCAAAGCGTTGCCGTTGCGTCGATCACTTCGTCGTCGCGGTAATGATAATTCCGCCGCATGGATTCGATCATCGAGCAGTCGGAGACATGGTAAACCAAGTATTCCGGCGCCATAGTGTTGGCAAACGCAATATCCTGCCGGCAGGCGTCCTCCAGGACGGACGGTGTCTTGCCGCCGTAATGCCGCCAGCAGGTCTCCAGATCGCCATATTCCAGCTCCAGGCGCGGCACATCCTGCCGCCAGAAATCCATCCACCCTGGCCAATAGCGCAGATGCACGCCGATGACATCCGCCGGGGCGATCACCGGCGGAGAAAAGACACCCGCCTGCATAACCTCGAGCCCGTCCAGGCCGTAGCCACGGAAAAACGACCGGAGATCCGCCCGGTCCGTATAGCGGCCCGTATCCTCCGCACAGGTGGTGATATTCATTATTTTTTTCATTGGCCGACCCTCCTGCCGCTTCCGTAATGCGTTATTTTAACCGCTGGGGCAGCCCGGCAAAGACACGCGTCACCCGCGCCGCCTGGCTGGACAGCCGCGCCAGGTAGTGCCCCGTCGCCTCGCGCCAGGCCCGCAGCGCCGGATCTGCCGGCACCACGCCGCAAAATAGATCGCTGCACACCAGCACCGCCGCCGGGTCAAATCCAAGCCGGGGCGTCTGCCCCGCTGTCAGACAATAGCGGACATAATGCTCCAGACCACAGACATAGTGCGCGGAGAAATCCGGCGGCGCATCGTCCCGGCAGAAATATAACTGCTCCCGTCCGACGCCGTAGGTCTGCTGTACATAGTCCAGCGCGCCCTGCCCGGTACCGGCAATGACAAGCTCCCGCACTGCGGCGCCCACCGACGGCTCCAGCAGCAGCGGCAGCGTCCCCTTATGCAGCGTCACCGTCGCACCGCAGATCTCCGCCACGGTATCGCAGGCGGCGGCCAGGGCCCGGTCTGTCTGGGCAAGGCATTTGCAATAATGCTGCGTCAGCGTGTTATAGTGGCCAGCGTCGCTGTAAATGTAATCCGTTACAAAAATCACATGGGCCGCCTGGCAGGAAAACGCCAGCAGCTGCTGGGCAACCTGCGTCGGCCCTGCGGGAAATACCCCGTCCGCCTGGAGCAGCTCATTTTGCACCAATGCCGTGACACTGTCAACTAGGACTGTCGCTCCAGCCCGGGGCAACTGGCAACGGTCGATCCGCCGCCCCCACTCAATGGTCTGCAGGCCCAGCCCCTGGCGGCGGCGGACATGGTATGCAATACGCGCCTCATCCTCCGCATCCCGCGGCAGCATTGTCGCGACATAGTATGCGGGGCCCCCGCGGGCCAGCTGCGCTGCCAGACGCAGCGCCGTGGAGGATTTCCCGTTTTTGCAGCCGCCAGAGATCAATAGTTTCATCGCGCGCCCTCTTCTGCGGGCCCGATCAGGCTTCAATCAGGCCGTATTTGACTTTAATGCGATCCAGCTTCTCCAGCAGCGGCTGGGAGAGCACCCAGAGGAAAAAGACCGTCGCCGCCGCGTGCATCATATCCACCGGGAAGCCCGTCAGGTACGCAGTGAAGAACATCGGCAGCGTCGGATCGTTCTGGCTCATCAAAACAGACGCCGGGTTCATCAAGCCGCCGTAGATGATAATAATCGTCAGCGCCGCATAGACACACAGGGCAAAGCGGCTGCGCCGCAGCACGCCCTTGCGGAACAAAACGCCGGCCAAAAAACCGATCAGCCCCATGGCAAACATCTGCCACGGTGTCCACGGCCCCTGGCCAAAGAGCATATTAGAGCCAAACATCGTCATCGCGCCCACCAAAAAGCCCGTCTCGCCGCCAAAGGCGACGCCAGCGACGATCACGACCGCCGCCACCGGCTTAAAGCTGGGCACGGCAATAAACGCCGCCCGGCCGACAATGCCAATGGCGCACAGGACCGCGATGACGACCAGCTCTCTGGCCTGGGGTTTGCGGCTCTCAAAGACCAGCACAAAGGGTACCATCGTCTCCAGAATAATCAGAAGGGACATCAGCAGATACTTCCGGTCCCCAAAGAAATGATAGCCCAGGATAAACGTCAGCGGGATCAGCAGTACGATCATCACCGCCGCGGCGATCGTCCGCTTTGAAAGCTTGCCCTTCTGCCGGGTCGGCACCGTCGTCCCCGCTCCCTTTTGCGTGATGGAGACGGCGAAAACCGCCAGCGCCGTCAGCAGCCAGGCATAGATGCTGGTATAGCTGTTGGAAACATCCGACAGCCGCTCCGCTGTCACCAGCTCCGTCAAATTAACGCTGCTGATGATATAGATAAAAATACCCAGCGCCGAGAGCCCGGAGATCAGCGCGATAATCCGCCGCCACCAGGGCAGCTTTTTCTCCTGCTTTGGCGCGCTCTTTCCCGTGGGCTCCGGCAGGAAGAAGCTTCCGGCGTCCTTGGCCGGGGGCTCCGGATTTGGCTGCCCGCCACAAGCTGCAATGACATCGTTTACCGTGACGGCGCTGGGCAGCAGGTGCCGCGCCATCCGGTTTGAGGCTGTCGTATAGAAGTTTTTACCGGAGAAGAACCGCACCGGCGTATCCTCCGAGACAACGCCGCCGTCAAAGAAAAACGCGCAGCGATCGGCATATTCGGCGCAGAATTCCACATCGTGGCTCACCATGACGATGCACACGCCGCTGTTGAGCAGCCCCCGGACGATGGAGGCAAAGGTCTGCTTAAATTCCGCGTCCAGCCCCTTCGTTGGCTCGTCCAGCAGCAGGATCTTCGGCCGCAGCAGCAGCACCTTCGCCAGGGCCGCCCGCTGCTGCTCGCCGCCGGATAGGTCATAGGGATGCCGATCCAGCAGCGGAATGATATCGCAAAGCAGCGCCACGCCGCCAATCTGCTCGTTCTTTTCCTGCTTGGAAAGCTTCTGATCCGAGAGCATCTCCTCCAGGTCCTCCCGGACGGTGTTTTTGACAAACAGTGTCTGAGGATTCTGGGGCAGCGCTGCCATGCAGCCCCGGTCCAGCGTGACCCGGCCGCGGTATGGCTTGTTCGCGCCGGTCAGCAGACCGAGCGTCGTAGACTTTCCCGTGCCATTGCCGCCTAAAATGCAGAACAGTTGCCCGTAATACGCCTGCAGGTTCAGGCCCTTGATAATGTCCTGCCCGTCCTTTTCATACCGGAACCACGTCTCCTCAATGGAGACCGCAGGCTTTTGGCCGCTGAAATCCTTGACCGGATGCTCCGGCACCGGCGCAAGCTCCCGCTCCGCCGCCAGCTCATCGAGCCAGGTGCGCCCCTCCCGGACGGTCACCGGGCAAGGCAGGTCATTGGGGACCGCCGACCAGACCCGCATCGGCGCGGGCATGGCCAGGAACATCCCGTGGCCGCTGTTTTTCAGCTGTTTGCCCACCTGCTCCGGCGTACCGTCGCCCAGCAGAGCGCCGTGGTCCATCAACAGAACCCGGCTACACAGGGGGAAGACCTCCTCCAGCCGGTGCTCCGTGATGAGGACCGTCGTCCCCAATTCCCGGTTGATTCGGCCCAGGGTCGAGAGAAAGTCCGTCGCGGCGATGGGGTCAAGCTGGCTCGTCGGCTCGTCCAGGACCAGCACCGAGGGGTGCATCGCCATGATCGCCGCCAGATTCAGCAGCTGCTTCTGCCCACCGGACAGCTCCGATACATTTTTATAAAACCAGGTCTGAATGCCAAAAAAGCTGGCCATCTCCGCCACACGGCTGCGAATCGTCGGCGTATCGTAACCCAGACTCTCCAGGCCGAAGGCCAACTCGTGCCAGACCTTATCCGTCACGATCTGGTTTTCCGGGCTCTGCTGGACAAAGCCGATCCGCGCCGTCTGCACAGCCAGGTCCGTCTCCGCCAGGGGCTTGCCCATGAACTGCAGCTGACCCGTCAGCTCCCCGTGGGGGGCCAAGACCGTTTTCAGCTGCCGCAGCAGCGTCGACTTGCCGCAGCCCGAGGGCCCGGCCAGAACGACAAATTCTCCCGGCGTGACGGAAAAGGAGATATCCCGCAGGACTGGCTCCGTCTGCTCCGGAAAGCAGAATGTCAGATTTTGGAGGTTAAAGATTTCCATTTGAGATCCTCCCCGAAATTGATGAGAAGCGGCAGCAGGCACAGCCCGAGATACGCCGCGAAAATGCTGATAGAATACGCGCCGGTCAGCTCCCCCGATACCAGGGGATAATACTGCCAATAGATCCCATCCGTCGCGTAGCCGACGATCACATAGGCCACCAGCAGAACGATCGCCGCTAGGGCGATAAGATCCCGCCGCTGCAGCCGGTAAATGGAGAAGGCCGTACGCCCCGCCATGCCATAACCTCGGCTGCGCATGCTGTCAGCCGTCTCGATGGCGTTTTCCAGAGCCCAGGTGATTACGATAGAAAGAATCGTCAGCCCATTGTGGATGCGCTTGCGCACGCTCCCGGAGGAGACATCCCGCCCCACACAGCGCTGCGCCTGGGTCACGACCTTAATCTGGGCCGTAAACCGGGGCACAAACCGCAGCGTCATGGACAGGATCAGCGACAGCGCCGGGATCAGCTTGCCAAATAAATAAACAAATTTATCCGACGTCATCACGACATTGCAGCAGGAGAACCAGGTGATGACCGCCACCATCATCGACGCTGCCGCGATGCCGTAGTAGATCGCCTCCAGCGTCAGGGGGTTGCCATCGCCGATATAGAGCAGGATCGTCGCGCCCTCATGGTTAAAAACCGGGTTGAGCAGCGCCGTCAACAGCAAAAGCGGCAGCATGAACCGCAGCTGAAATAGCATCGCTTTCGCCCCCTTGAGATAGCCACTATAGGCCACCGCGCACACCAGGGAGATCCCCAGGCACACTGGGTGCATAATAAACATGCCAAGTCCTAGTACTGCAAGAAAATACAAAAAATTCACCACCGGATGATAGCCCGCAAAGGTATCCCGATTCATGCGCTCACCTCTTCCGCGCCAAAATAGAACCTGAGAAAGAAAAAATCCGCGGTCCCGCCCGCAGATCCACAGCTTTGCTGCATCATTTTCCGGTTACGGCAGAAAATATGCCGTCTGCCCCATGTTCCTGACCTAGCCTCTTCCAGAAAGGCCTCCCAGTGACCTGCTCGTGGGTTCTTGCCCCGTTCCATGTGCCGCGCCGCGGCCAGACAGACAATCTTTCTCATTATTTTTCTCATTATAACAGCCCCGCCGGGCAAATGCAAGATGCGCACTGTTTTTTCCAGAGGTTTCTTGTCACTTTGAACGTTTCGCTGCAAAGATAGCGAAGAATGATTGAAATCCTGCATTTTGTGTGTTATACTATTTTTCTGTAAAGATAATGTTCAGGTTTTCCACATTTTCGGAGGCATCCACTATGAAAAATCCCCCCCATAGCACCCAAGCACTTTTCCAGCTCAACGGCATCCCGCCCATTGGCATTTCCCTGTCCATGGCGCTGCAGCATCTGGTCGCCATGATCGTCGGCTGCGTCACGCCTGCAATTATCATCGCCAATGTCGTCGGCCTGCCCCAGGCGGAGCGTGTTCTTTTGATTCAGGCGTCCCTGGTCATGTCCGCTGTAACGACGCTGCTGGAGCTGTTCCCCATCGGGGGCAAATTCGGCGCGGGACTGCCGGTCATGTTTGGCGTCAGCTTTGCTTACCTGCCCAGTATGCAGTCCATCGCTGCTGGTGGCGGCGGCATTGCCAGCATTGCCGGAGCGATGATCGTCGGCGGCGTGATCGCCATGATCGTCGGCATCTTCGTCAAGAAGATCCGCAAGCTGTTCCCGCCGGTCATCACAGGTACTGTCGTCTTCACCATCGGCCTTTCCCTGTACCCCACGGCGATCCATTATATGGCAGGTGGCTCCGGCAACACCTACGACCTCGTCGTGGGCCAGAAGGGGCTGAGCGAAGCGCTGGTCTACGGTTCCTGGCAAAACTGGGCCGTAGCCATCTTCACCCTGATCGTCGTCATGCTCCTCTCCAACCACGGCAAGGGCATCTGCAAGCTGGCCTCGATCCTGCTGGGCATGGCCGCCGGGTATGCCGTCGCCGCTGTGATGGGCATGGTCGACCTATCCGAGATCAGCAACGCAAAATGGTTCTCCCTGCCTCGCTTCCTACACTTCGGCATCACCTTTGAGCCCTCGGCCTGCATCGCGCTGGGGCTGCTGTTTGCCATCAACTCAATCCAGGCCATTGGCGACCTGACCGCCACGACCATCGGCGGCCTGAACCGGGAGCCGACGGACCGGGAGCTGCAGGGTGGCATTATCGCCTACGGTGCAACGAATATCCTCACTGCCCTCTTCGGCGGCCTGCCCACGGCGACATATTCCCAGAACGTCGGCATCGTTACGACGAACAAGGTCGTCAACCGAACGGTCTTTGCTCTGGCCGGTGGCTTCCTGCTGCTGGCAGGCGTCGTGCCGAAATTCTCCGCGATCCTGACGACGATCCCCCAGTGCGTGCTGGGCGGCGCGACCGTTACGGTTTTCTCCACCATCGCCATGACAGGCATGAAGCTCATTGCGTCTGAGGGCATCAGCCCCCGGAATACGACGATCGTCGGCTTGTCTGCCGCGCTGGGTGTCGGTATCTCTCAGGCTTCGACCGCGCTGAGCCAGTTCCCGGAGGCCGTCACGGTCATCTTCGGCAAATCCCCCGTCGTCATCGCGACACTGCTTGCCATCGTCCTCAACCTGATCCTGCCGAAGGAAAACGACAAGCTCACAAACGCGGAACCGGTCGACAAGCCGGAATAATCGCGCCTACCCGCGCCGACATCGGTCACACGATGTCGGCGCTTGAGCTTGTCA
Source organism: uncultured Oscillospiraceae bacterium (assembly GCA_958436045.1). Lineage (GTDB taxonomy): Bacteria > Bacillota > Clostridia > Oscillospirales > Oscillospiraceae > SVMC01. Next base: position 7,411 of record CAUBIP010000021.1, read on the forward strand.
AAAAGTATTTTTGACAAGCTCTCAAACGCGACAACGCTGTATAAGTTCGAGTAACAAAATCGAAGATTTTGACTCTCACTTACCGCTACGCTGGGCTCGCGTTTGAAGGGATTTGCACCCTGCTGCGCGCATAATTTCTGCGCCTTCGGCACAGAAATTCCACAGCGCTGCATAGGTTCGACTTGACCAAACGCGCTGCGCAAAGCTTGCGTGTTTGGAGTCTCACCCAACTTGCAGGGCGAGAAGTATTTTCCCCGACGTATGCGCTGCGCTGCGCTTGTGCTCTTGGAGTCTCACCCACTTGCCGCCGGAGAAAATGATTGGACCCTATTTGCGCCTGCGGGCGCAAACTCTGCGAGGCTTTTTGACTGTCTGCCGCGCCGACACGATGTCGGCGCTTTTTATCTTGCACCGGCGGGGCATGACGGGCATAGACTGGGAGAAAGGAGGGTTTTCCATGGATCTTTCTGATTCTGCCGCCGTGCAGCGCATCTGGCAGCGGGTCGGCCTTACGCCCCAGCCGGGCACCCCGAGTGCCACGCCCAGTGCGCCAAGCATCACCCCAGGCACGCCGGACGCACTGCCGGACTGCCTGCCCCAGTGGATCGCCGCGGAGCAGGCCTCCTGTCGCCGCTGCCAGGCCATGGCCCGCTGCGCCGGGGCGCAGGAGGCCAAAACGCTCTGCTGCCTCGCCCGCCGATCGGCAGACCACGCCCGCCAGCTCCAAGCGGTCTATTACGTTCTAACCGGCCAGTGCTGCTGTCCTGACGCTGCGCCTACTGACTCTCTCTGCTGCGGCCCCGCTCAACTGCGCCAGACCATCCAGGCAGCGCAGGCCGCTCAAGCGGCATATCTCCGGCATATTGGTGGTCCCTATGGTGCTGTATTCTCCCGCCTTGCCCAGGCTAAGGCAGCGCAGACGGACGCTCTTCTGCGGCTTTTGGTACGGCAGAACCTGCAAAATTGCGCTGGAAAAAGCAGCTATGCCGGAGTATAATAGACCTGCGTTCTTCTGCGCCGCCCAAGCCTCGGCGCAGAAGGCAAAATCATACCACAAGAGGATGTTACTATGGATTACCTAACCCAATGCACCCCCCAGCGGGTCTTTTATTACTTTGAACAGCTCAGCCGGATCCCCCACGGCTCCGGCAATATGGCAGGCGTCAGTGCCTATTGTATGCAGTTTGCCCAGGCCCACGGCCTGGACGCCACGCGGGACAAGCAGGATAATGTCATCATCCGCAAGCCTGCCTCCCCAGGCCACGAGGCGGCGGACCCGGTCATTTTGCAGGGGCACCTGGATATGGTCTGCGAAAAGCTGCCGGGCAGCGACTTTGATTTCACCAAAGACCCGCTGCACCTGCAGCTGGAGGGCGACTGGCTCACCGCCGATGGGACGACCCTCGGCGCGGACAACGGCATCGCCATCGCCATGATCCTGGCCATTTTGGAGGACACGACCCTGGCCCACCCGGCCCTGGAAGCCGTTTTCACAACGGATGAGGAGACGGGCCTCTTCGGCGCCGCTGCGCTGGACACGTCCTGCCTGCGGGGCAAGACGCTCATCAATCTTGACTCGGAGGATGAAGGCGTCCTGACCGTCAGCTGTGCCGGGGGCATCCGCGTGACAGGCATCCTGCCCGTCCGCCGCACGCGCTGCACGCTGCCCGGGCTCCGCATCACCGTCGGCGGCCTGCGGGGTGGGCACTCCGGCGCGCAGATCCACGAAGGCCGCGGCAGCGCGACCCAGCTGCTGGCCCGGCTCCTGCTGCACTGCAGCACGGCAGCCCCGTTTGCCCTCGTCGGCTTAGACGGCGGCGGCCGGGACAATGTCATCGCTGCCCACGCCACTGCTACACTGGCCGCAGAGCCAGACGTACTGCCAGCTATCCAGCAGGCAGCAGCCCAGCTGCAAGCTGCCTTCCAGGCCGAGCTTGCCGCCACCGACCCGGGCGTAACCGTCACTGCGGACGCTCTGCCCGCAGAAAAACGCAGCGCCCTCACTTTGGAAGATACCCGCCGCGCCGTGCAGCTGCTGGCCAGCTGCCCCCAAGGCGTGATCGCCATGAGCCAGGACCTGCCCGGCCTGGTGCAGACCTCCCTGAACCTCGGCATCCTGCAGCTAAGCGGCGAACAGCTGCAGGTAGATTTCTCCGTCCGCAGCAGCTGCGAAAGCCAGAAGGACATGCTGGTCGCCCGGTTGGGCGCGCTGTTCGGCCTGGCTGGCGGCAAGATCCATACCCACGGCAATTACCCCGGCTGGGCCTTCCTGCGCCACTCGCCGCTGCGGGATCATATGGTCAAGACCTGGCAGCAGATGTTCGGCGCTGCTCCCAAGGTAGAAGCCATTCACGCCGGGCTGGAATGCGGCCTGTTCGCCGGGAAAATCCCGGGGCTGGACGCTGTCTCGCTCGGGCCTCAGATGCAGGAGGTCCACACCGTCAACGAACGCCTGAGCATCGCTTCCACACAGCGCGTTTACCGCTATGTCTGCCAGGTCCTCGCGACCTGGGGCACACAAAAGGAGGAACTATGAACGTACTGGACCGCTTTCTCACCTACGTCGCCTACTGGACGACCTCTGACGACGCCAGCTTGGAATCTCCCAGCACAGCGCGGCAAAAAACACTGGGCCATCTGCTGGTCGACGAAATGCAAGCGCTGGGCCTGCAGGACGTGACAATGGACGCCGCCGGGAATGTCATCGGCACACTGCCCGCCACCTGTGCCAGCGCACCGGTTCTCGCCCTCATCGCCCATATGGACACCTCACCCGATGCCCCGGGCAAGGACGTCCATCCCCGTATCGTCCCCTGCACCGGCCAGCCGCTGACGCTGTGCGACGGCGTCACCATCAGCCAGGCCAATTGTCCCGGCTGGCAGGACCTGGCTGGGCAGGACCTCATCGTGACCGACGGCACCACGCTGCTGGGTGCAGACGATAAGGCCGGTGTCGCAGAAATTCTGGCCGCCGTGCAGAATCTACGGGCCGGTCAACGCCCCCACGGCGAGGTCCGCGTCATTTTCACCACCGACGAAGAAACCGGCCGGGGCACCCGCGGGCTCGATGTCGCGCGGCTGGGCTGCCAATATGGCTACACCGTGGACGGCGGCCCCCTGGGCGAGCTGGAATTTGAGAATTTCAACGCCGCCGATGGAGATGTCATCCTGCACGGCGTCAATGTCCACCCCGGCTCTGCCAAGGGGATCATGCGCAACGCGCTGACCATGGCCATGGAATTTCACCGCCTACTGCCGGTGGATGCCGTGCCGGAGCGCACTAGCGGCTACGAAGGCTTCCTCCACCTGCACAATATGGAGGGCGATGTCTCCCAGGCGCGGCTGCACTATATCATCCGCGACCACGACCGGGAAAAATTCGAAGCGAAAAAGCAGCTGCTCTGCGACGCTGCCCAGACTCTCTGCGACCGCTACGGCCCCGACGCGGCAGAGGCCACCTGCACAGACACTTATTACAATATGAAGGAATACATCCTGCCCCACCCGCACCTGATTGACCGGGCCAAGGCCGCCTTCGAGGCCCACGGCATCACACCCCTGTGCCAGCCCATCCGCGGCGGTACCGACGGCGCGACCCTCTCCCGCCTCGGCCTGCCCTGCCCCAATCTCTCCACCGGCGGCTATCAGTTCCACAGTGTCCGGGAGTTTATCCCGGTACAGAGCCTGCATACGATGGTGGCTGTTCTGGAGGACCTTGTCTGCAGTTTTGTCGAAAAAACCGATGTTTCCTGATTTTCTATCGCAAAAACCTGTTTGTCATTTCTTCCCTGGCCCCGTATAATAGAAATACGTGATTCTTAGCTCAGTATCACGTTATTCTATTAAGAGGAAAGGAAGATTTCTTACAATGAAAAAATGGTTCTCCCAGAACTGGCTCATTGTGCTCTCTGGCTTGGTCATTGGCGCGGCAGCTGTGACGCTGACAGCCCTGGGCAATCCGGGTAACATGGGCTTCTGTATCGCCTGTTTCCTGCGCGATACCTCTGGCGCCCTCGGCCTGCACAGTGCCCCGGTCGTCCAGTATTTCCGTCCGGAGATCGTCGGCATCGTCTTGGGTGCTCTCATCGCGGCCATCGCCGCCAAGGAGTTTAAGGGCCACGGCGGCTCCTCCCCGGTCCTGCGGTTCGTCCTGGGCGCCTTCGTCATGATCGGCGCGCTGATGTTCCTGGGCTGCCCGCTGCGTATGGTCATCCGCCTGGGCGGCGGCGACCTGAATGCGCTGGTCGGTCTTGTCGGCTTTATCGTCGGCATCCTGGTCGGCATCGTGTTCCTGAAGAAGGGCTTCAGCCTGCAGCGCTCCTATCGCCAGATGAAGGCGGAAGGCGCGGCGTTCCCGCTGGTCCTGGTCGGGCTCTATGTCGTTTATCTGCTCTTTAAGACGGCCTTCAAGGCCTCCGAAGAGGGCCCCGGCAGCATGCACGCCGCCATCGGCGTCGCTCTGGCCATCGGCGTGATCGTTGGTATTCTTTGCCAGAGAAGCCGTATGTGCATGGTCGGCGGCATCCGCAACAGTGTCATGTTCCGTGACTTCGGCCTGATCTCCGGCTTCCTGGCCATCCTGATCGCCGTCATCATCGGCAACCTGATCCTGGGCAAATTCAACCTTGGCTTCGAAGGACAGCCCATCGCCCATACGGACGGTGTCTGGAATTTCCTGGGCATGGCCCTGGTCGGCTGGCTCTCCGTCCTGCTGGGCGGCTGCCCGCTGCGTCAGCTGGTCCTCAGCGGCGAAGGCAATTCCGACGCTGCCATGGCCGTTCTCGGCATGCTGGCCGGCGCAGCCTTCTGCCATAACTTTGGCCTGGCCTCCTCTGCAAACGGTCCCACCGCCAACGGCAAGGTCGCTGTGATCATCGGGTTCGTTGTTGCATTGCTCGTATCTCTGGTCTGCACAAGGAGGGCAAAAGAATGAAACAGGTCGACGCAAGAGGCCAGCTGTGCCCCATGCCGGTGCTGATGGTCCAAAATGAGATCAAGGCTTCTCAGCCCACTTCTCTGGAGATCCTGGTGGACGATAGCTGCGCGGTGGAAAATGTCACGCGCTTTGCCTCGAACCATGGCTACAGCGTAAAAAAAGAAGCCCACGGCGACGAATTCACCCTGGTGCTGGAAAAGAACGCTTGATTCCATAAAGCTTTTCAAGGCTGACGCATAAAAATGCGCCAGCCTTGTTGTGCTTGTCAAAAAACATTTTTGACAAGCGCTCAAACACGACTCCGCTGTGTAAACTCGAGGCGCAAAATCAGAGATTTTGACTCTCGCTTAAGCTTTTGACTCTCGCTTCGTAGTCAATCGCGCTGCGCTACGCTTGCGCTCTTGGCGTCTCACCCACTTACCGCCGGAGAAAATAATTTTGGCTTGATTTGCGCCGTGCACGGCGCAAACTCTGCGAGGCTTTTTGAGCAAGCTGTTGCGGCCAACGCATAATACTACTACATTGGCTTTGTTGCTATATGGTTTTGTTTTTCTTGCACAGTTTTCAGGTGCGATCGTCGGCAGAAGCTACGAATTTCTCGTTTTCCCTTGTCTACCCCGCCTGCCTGTGGTATTCTGGGCGCAGAAGCAGGCACACCCCACCGCCAGAAAGGAGCCAACGATGATCAAAGCAAGCGACCCCCGTTTTGCCCACTTCACCCCTGAGATGGACGCCAAATTCCTCCGCCGGGCCATGGCCGTGGCAGAGGAAGCCCAGGCTGCCGGGAACCACCCCTTCGGCTGCATTCTCGTCGACCTGGAAGGCAAAATCCTCATGGAGCAGGGCAATATTGAAGTCACCGGCCGGGTCTGTACCGGCCACGCCGAGACGACGCTGATGCAGCGCGCCTCCCATGATTTTGACCGCGCCAAGCTCTGGGACTGCACCCTCTATACCAGCATCGAGCCCTGCTGCATGTGCTGCGGCGCGGTCTACTGGGGCAATGTCGGCCGTATCGTCTTCGCCGCGACGGAGCAGGACCTGCTGGAGCTGACCGGCGACCATGAGGACAACCCCACGTTCCACAGCGACTGCCGCACGATACTGTCCACTGGTCAAAAAGACATCGTCATCCAAGGGCCCATCCCCGCTCTGCGGGAGGAAGCCTTGGCCCCGCACCGGTATTATTGGAAATAAAAACACAGAAAAGCAAAACCGCGGGCGGCGCCCATCCCAGGACGCCGCCCGCGGCTGCGTTTATGCCGGCAGATTAAACAGCGGGCAGATCAGCCGCAGCGCCACACCCAAGCCCTGGGCCAGGCTCTCCGGCAGAATATACTCCTGCCGCGTATGCGCCCCGCTCCCGTACACAAGCCCCACGCAGGCAGCGGGGATTCCCCGGGAAAATGGGATATTGCAATCCGTCGAGCCGATGATCCTGCGGGGCGCGTGCCCCGTTTCCGCCGTGACGGCGGCGCAGATATCGTTCAGCAATGATGTCTGACGTTCCGGGTCCCGGCACGCGCCTGTCCCCGGCCTGCGGCCCAAAAGCGTGATCTCCGGCGAGAACGGCGCGGCGATGCGCCGCAGATTTTCCTCCATCGCCGCCATGGCAGCCGCCGTCTCCGCCCGGTACTCGTACAGCAGCTCTGCCCGCTGGGCGATGGTATTGACGGAGGTCCCACCGCTGATTTGCCCCACATTAAACGTCGCCCCCGGCGCGACGGGCTGGCGATAGAGTGCGCAGATCAGCTCCGCCATTTGGGCAATGGCATTGGGCTTGCCGAAATCCAAATACGAGTGGCCCCCGGCCGTCTCCAGGCAGATGCGATACCGGGCCGAGCCCACCGCGCCGGTAAAGACCGTATCCAGCCCCAGGTCGAACGAGACGACCTGGCAGACATCCTCCCCCAGCGCATCCAGCAGCGCCCGGCTGCCCTTGAGATTTCCCAGACCCTCCTCGCAGGTATTGGCAGCGAAAACGACGCCGCAGCGCGGCTGCCGCCCGCTACGCAGGACATAGCGCGCCGCCATCAGCAGCGCCGCCACATTGGCCGTATCGTCAAAGGCCCCGGGGCAATACAGGCGCGCCCCCTCAGTCCGGGGCGTAAACGGGGCGGTATCCGGAAAAACGGTATCCAGATGCGCCAGAAAAACCGCCACCGGACGCCCTAGCGTCACGCCGATGGTGCAGATCACATTTTTCGCCCTGTCGATCGTCACATCCCCCGCGCCGCTGCGGCGCAGCCAATCTCTGCAAAACGCGGCGCGGGCGTCCTCCTGCCCCGTCGGCGCTGGGATCTGGCAGAGCTGCAGCGTCAGCTCCAGCAGCTCCTGCTGGTGTTCCGCGATATATTGCCGCACCGTTCCTTCCATATGCCGCGCCTCCCGGTCTTTTATTCTGCCCCCATTTTACCGCGCCGGGGACGGATTTACAACCGCCTTGCAAAAAATACGGAAAAGCCGCGCATTTTTGTAAGAAATGTGTTATAATATAGGTACCGGGGCGCCTGCTGCCCCACCCGCGCACCGGCGCGGATCTTTTTACAGATAAAGGAGATGCAGACAATGGAGATCCTTACCATTACAAAAGATAACTTTGACGCCGAGGTCCTGCACAGTGACAAGCCAGTCCTCCTGGACTTTTGGGCAACCTGGTGCGGCCCCTGCCAGATGATGATGCCAGTCATTCACGGGATCGCCGAAGAGCGTGAGGACATCAAAGTTGGAAAGGTCAACGTGGACGAAGAGCGCGACCTGGCGTCCCGGTTCCAGATCCTCAGCATTCCGACCTTTCTGGTCCTACGCGGCGGCAAAGTCGTCGCCTCTGCCATGGGCGCGCGGCCCAAGGAACAGATCCTGGCCATGCTGGACGCCTGATGCAGTAGCACGCGGGAACGCTTCCCGCAAGCGCGCCGCAGGCCGGATCGTCCACATTTTGCGCCACCCCCTGGGCGGACGCGGGGCTTTCCCGCCGCTGCCCAGGGTATTTTTCTGCCAAAGGACAGTTTTTCAAAAATTTTTCTGGAAAAACCGAAGAATTCACTGTATAATAATAGGATAACACAAGCAAATATTCCAGCAAGGAGGGCGGCAGATGGATTTTGGGCAATTTCTGGGAAACGACACGCTGAAAGCGCAGCTTTCTGCAGCGATCGACGCCCAGCGTCTGACCCACTGCTACCTGCTCAGCGGCCCGAAGGGCAGCGGAAAGCATACGCTGGCGCAGCTCCTCATGGCCGCCATGGAGTGTACCGCCGATCAGCGCCCCTGCGGGCGCTGCAGCCAGTGCCGCAAGGCCCTGCAGGGCATTCACCCGGATATTGCCGTTGTGGACGACACCAGTCGCAAGACCATCCCGGTGGATTTAATCCGCCAGGTCTGCAGCGACGCGTATATCCGCCCCAATGAGGGACGGCGCAAGATCTATCTGCTGCCCCGCGCGCAGGATCTCGGCCTGCCCGGGCAAAATGCGCTGCTCAAGATCCTGGAGGAACCGCCGGAGGCGGTCACCTTCCTGTTGCTGTGCGAGAATGCGGACCGGCTGCTGCCGACAATCCGCTCCCGCTGCGTGGAGCTGAAGCTGGTGCCGCTGCCGGAGGCGTTGCTGCTGCAAGCCTTGCAGACGCGGTACCCGGACCGTCCCCAGGCGGACCTGCAAGCCGCCTGCCGCCGCAGCGGCGGGTTCCTTGGCCAGGCGCAGGCGCTGCTGGAGGATCAGGCCGCACTCCCACCCCAGACGCTGACATTTGCCGAAGCATTTGCCCAGGGTGACCGGCTGCAGCTGCTGGAGCTGCTGGTCAAGCTGGAAAAGACCCAGCGGGACGATTTTTGCCAGCTGCTGCTGCAATGGCGGGCCCTGTTGGTCCAGGCGCTGCAGGCACAGAGCGGTATAGATACGCCGCTGGCCCAGAGCCGCGAGATCGCCCGGCGGCGGACCATGGCGGAACTCTCCCAGGCCATTGCCCAGCTGAGCCAGGCGGCAGAGGCCTGCCAGGCCAATGTGGGCATCGGCCACCTGTGCGGGATGCTGGCCGCCACACTGCTTTGATACACATTCCGTTTTAGAACGAGACAGGAGTTACTATGGACGAACAAAATACCATCCTCTCCACGGCGGAGGCCGCGCGGAAAGAGCTGACACTGCCGCCGATGCCCGAACCGCCCGCCCCACCCGCGACTGTGAACGTAGTCGACATTCATTTCCGCTCTGGCGGAAAGGTCTATTTCTTTGACCCTGGCGATCTGACGCTGCAAAGCGGGCAGCATGTCATTATCAGCACTGCCCGGGGGCTGGAATACGGCATCTGCGCCTCCGGCGTCCACGCGGTACCCAAGCGGGATATCGTCCCGCCGCTGCGCCCGGTGCTGCGAATCGCTACTGCGGCGGATGAAAAAATGATGCAGGAGAGCCGCGAGAAGGAAAAGCGCGCCTTCGCTGTCTGCCAGAAGAAGATCGCCGAGCATGGGCTGGATATGCAGCTGGTCTCGGCGGAGTGCGCCTTCGACGGCAGCAAGATTCTCTTTTTCTTCACGGCTGACGGGCGTGTCGACTTCCGCGAGCTGGTCAAGACCCTGGCCTCGACCTTTCGGACCCGCATCGAGCTGCGTCAGATCGGCGTGCGGGACAAGGCAAAGATGGTCGGCGGGCTTGGCATTTGCGGCCGTCCCTTCTGCTGCAGCGAATTTCTGGCGGACTTCCAGCCCGTCTCCATCAAAATGGCGAAGGTGCAGAACCTCAGCCTGAACCCCACAAAAATCTCCGGCACCTGCGGGCGGCTGATGTGCTGCCTGAAATATGAGCAGGACGCCTATGAGGACCTCATCAAGCACAGCCCCAAGCAGGAATCCTTTGTCGACACCCCCGACGGGCGCGGCACAGTCAAAGAGGTCAATCTGCTGCGCCAGAGCGTCAAGGTCTCCATGGAAAAGCAGCCCGATACCATCGGCTGCTATAAAAACGACGAGATCTGCGTCCTGCGCAACGGAAAAGCCCGAAAAAATGACCCGCCGATCCCGGACGACCTCGCCCCCATCTCCGGCAACAGCGTAAAGCGTCGCAATCCGGACGAGGAGGAGTCCTTCCCCGTCCTGGAGGACGTCGTTATCAAAACGGCGCTGCCGGACGAGCCCGCAGCAAAGCCGGCGGAGCCGAAAAAGCGCCGCAGCCGCAGCCGCGGCAAGCGCAGCGGGCAATTCAAGGATGGCGCCGCCCCCAAGCCGCAGGCCAAGGAGCCCCGAGCATCCAGCGGCAAGCAGTCCGCCCCCCGGCAGGACAGCCAGCCGCAGCGCAAGCCCGCGCCCACTGCGGAGGGCGATGCTCCTGCCAGCAAGCCCCATCGCCGCCGCAGGCACCGCAAACCCCGCCCCAGCGGCGACGCACCCAAGGCGAGTGAATAACACAAAAAATGCAAGAGCAGCAATAACTGCTCTTGCATTTTCATTTTCCCTTCGTGTGCTTATTTTTCGCCTCCCAGCACGACCATATACTCTGGCTCCTCCGCCGTGACGGTCACGGTCGCTGCTAGTTGCCCGTCCCTTTCCAGCATATATGTCCCGGGTACTAACCCCTGAAAGCTGCAGCTGCTGCGATAATAACCGTTGTCCTCCGGCGCAAGCTCCGGCACAAAATGGAGGGCCGTACTCTCGACCACCTCCCCACGCCGCAGATTGAGCCAGCAAATCTCATATTGCCCACTCTCAAATTCCGCCTGGCTCAGCCAGCAAACCACCTGGATGCTACAGCCCGGCTCATTTTCCAGATACAAGATCTCCCCATCTGTCCATCCATTGCCGCCCACCATACGCAGCGATGCATTCTGCGCCAGGCGAAAGCCGATCTGCGTACCGTCCTCGCGCTGCAGATAATAATCCCCCGGCGGCATGGCCATCGTCAGCGTTTCGCCGTTGTAAAACGTCAGATTCTGCATCCAATCACCTTGACTGGAATAGAGCACCGCCCGGCCTGTGCCCCGGACGCAGACCCGCCAGCGCGGCTGCGTCGCTTCCGTCTGCACTGCCTGCTGCGCAGCCGAGGCCCTGGCCGCCACAGCAGGCAGCCGCAGCAGCAGCACCGAGACCAGCAGCGCCGCCGCCAACGCCAGCACCAAAAAGCCTGTCCGAATCAGATTCTTACTCATGTCGCGCCCTCCGTTTTGCTTTGTTGGACCCAGTTTAGCACAAGTCTTTGGAACCTTCCCACACAATCCGTCGATGCAAAATTTTCGGCGAAAATTTTTTGCCCCCTCCGCCCGGAAGGCGTGGCGTTGGGGGAAAATTTTTGCTTCCATGCCCCTTTGCCGTGCACAGCGGGCACATCTGTGGTATGATATAGGAGAATTCCCCGCCGGATGGAGCGGCGGGAAACAGGAGGCATCTGCATGGCAGCATTCGATCTGGAACAGTACCTGGCCCAGGGCGTCCGGCATATTTTGACAGGCCTGACGGCTGCTGCCGGGAAAAATATTAAAACCGCCGCATTCCTCGCCCGCTTTGCCCCGGCAGCCCAAAGCGCCAAACATCGCCGGGCGCAGCTGGCAGCGGCCGGGGAGCACATCCCGCCCTTTCTCATCGTCAGCATCACAGAGCAGTGCAATCTGCACTGCCGCGGCTGCTACGCCAGAGCAGGCGGTGTCTGCTGTGACGGCGGCGCAGACGACGTGCTGACCGCCGCCCAGTGGGCGGACCTTTTCACCCAAGCAGTGGAGCTGGGCGTCAGCTTTATTCTGCTGGCCGGTGGAGAGCCGCTGCTGCGGCCGGACGTTCTGGCCGCAGCGGCCCGGGAAAAGCGGATCATCTTCCCCGTCTTCACCAATGGCACGCTGTTTTCGCCGGACGCCTGCGCACTGTTTCTCCAGAACCGGAACCTGATGCCTGTTTTGAGCTTAGAGGGCGACGCTGCGGCGACAGACGCCCGGCGGGGCAGCGGCGTTTACCGCCGCCTGCAGGATGCAATGGCCCTGCTGCACAAAAACGGCGTCCTCTTCGGCGCTTCTATCACGGTGACGCGGGAAAACCTGACGGCCATCCTGGCAGAGGACTTTCTCCGGGCGCTGCATGCGGCAGGCTGCCGGGCGGTCATCTATGTCGAGTACGTCCCGGTCACGCAGGAGAGCAAGCCCCTTGCCTTGACGGATGCAGACCGGGCCACGCTGGCGGCCCGACTGACACAGCTGCGCGCCGCGCAGCGGGAGCTCCTGCTCGTCAGCTTCCCCGGTGATGAAAAGAGCTCCGGCGGCTGCCTAGCAGCCGGGCGCGGCTTTTTCCACATCAACCCCCGGGGCGGCGCAGAGCCCTGCCCCTTCTCCCCCTACTCCGATACGAACCTGACCCAGGTGCCGCTGCGGCAGGCACTGCGCTCGCCGCTGTTTCGCCGCCTGCAGGAGCAAGGCTATCTGACACAGGCCCACACCGGCGGCTGCGTTCTCTTTCCCCATGCAGATGAGGTCGCCGCGCTGGCCCAAGGACGCGAAATTTGCCGGGAATAGACCTTCCTATTTCCGGGCTTTTGTGCTATACTGAATTTATCACAATCACCACCAGGGATAAGGAGATAATTATGGATAAGCTGTTTGGAAACGACCTTGCCATTGTGGCAACAAAGGCGCGGCTCTTAGCGGTGGACGCGGTACATACCGCCTCGTCCGGTCACCCCGGCGGCTCGCTTTCGTGCATGGATGCACTGGTAAGCCTCTATTTCAACGAGATGAACCTGGACCCCGCCTGCCCCGACTGGGCCGACCGGGATCGTTTCGTTCTCTCCAAGGGCCACTGCGCCCCGGCGCTGTACGCGGTCCTGGCTCTGCGCGGCTATTTTGACCCGGCAGAGCTGAAGAAGCTGCGCTCCATTGATTCGCACATGTCCGGGCACCCGGATATGCGCTATATTCCCGGCGTGGATATGTCCACCGGCTCTCTGGGCCAGGGGCTGTCCACTGCGGTCGGTATGGCGCTGGCCGCCAAGGCTCAGGACAAAGCCTACCGCACCTACGCCATCTGCGGCGACGGCGAAATTGACGAAGGCCAGATCTGGGAGGCTGCCATGGCCGCTGCCAAGTGGAAGCTGGATAACCTCTGCGCCTTTGTCGACGTCAACGGTCTGCAGATCGACGGCACCAGCGAAGAAGTCATGCCGACCGAGCCGCTGGACGCAAAATTTGCCGCCTTTAACTGGCATGTCATCAAGGTAAACGGCCACGACTACGCCGCCATTCTCGCCGCCCTGGCGGAAGCCCGGCAGACGAAGGGCAAGCCCACCATGATCCTCCTCGCCACAACGAAGGGCAAGGGCGTCTCCTACATGGAGGGCCAGTGCGGCTGGCACGGCAAGGCCCCGGATGATGCGCTCTTTGCGCAGGCAAAGCAGGAACTGGAAGCGACATTGCGGCAACTGGAGGGAAAGTAATATGGCAGGCAAAATTGCAACGCGTAACGCATACGGTCAGGCGCTCTGCGACCTGGCGGAGAAATACCCGGAGCTGGTCGTGCTGGATGCGGACCTGGCCAACGCGACCATGACGAAGATGTTTAAGGCAGCCTATCCGGACCGCTTCTATGACTGCGGCATCGCCGAGTGCAACATGACCGGCATCGCCGCCGGGATGGCTGCCTGCGGCCTCAAGCCCTTTACGAACACCTTCGCGATCTTTGCCACCGGCCGTGCTTACGACCAGGTACGCAACTCCATCGCTTACCCCCATCTGAACGTCAAGGTCGTCGGCTCCCACGGCGGTGTCTCCGTCGGCGAAGACGGCGCGACCCACCAGTGCACCGAGGACTTCGCCCTGATGCGGGCCGTCCCGGGCATGATGGTCGTCTGCCCCTGCGACGGGTATGAGATGACGAAGGCGGTCGAAGCGCTGCTGGAATATGACGGCCCCGCTTATCTGCGCCTGGGCCGCCCCGCTGTCGAGACGGTCACGGACGAGATCCCCGGCTACTCCTTCGCCCTGGGTAAGGGCTGCACCCTGCGGGGCGGCAGCGATGCGACCGTTATCGCCACCGGCATGATGGTCCAAATGGCCCTCAAGGCGGCCGAACAGCTGCAGGCTGAGGGCATCAGCCTGCGGGTCATTGATATGCCGACGATCAAGCCCCTGGACGAGGCCCTGGTCCTCCAGGCCGCCCAGGAGACCGGCGTGATCGTCACCTCGGAAGAGCACTCCGTGATTGGTGGCCTGGGCGCTGCCGTGGCGGAATACCTTTCGGAAAATTACCCCGTCCCGGTCATCCGGCACGGCGTGGAGGACTGCTTCGGCCGCAGTGGCACTGCTGCCGCCGTCCTGGCCCACTATGGGCTGACACCGGAGGTCCTTTGCCAGAAGGTCAAGCTGGCCCTCTCCAAAAAGCGCTGAGCCTATGAAAAAAACGCTGGAGGCCGCCGTCCAAAGCGGGCAGCTGCAGCTGACCCCGGCGCAGATCGGGCAGCTGTGCCAGTACGGCACCATGCTGCTGGAGAAAAACCGGGTGATGAACCTGACGGCCATCACGGAGCCGGAAGCAGTCGCGCAGCTGCACTTTCTCGACTGTCTGGCTCTTTTACAGCTGGCGGACTTTGGCGGCAAAAAGGTCATCGACATCGGCTGCGGGGCCGGATTTCCCGGCATCCCGCTGCTGATCGCCCAGCCGGATCTTGACCTGACCCTGCTGGATAGTACGGCAAAACGCATCGGCTGGCTGCGGGAAGAGGTCCTCCCCGCCCTTGGGTTGCAGGCGCAGTGCGTCGCGGCCCGGGCGGAGGAATATGTCTCCGGCTGCCGGGAGACGTATGCGGTCGCCGTCTCCCGGGCCGTCGCCCGGCTGCCTGTCTTGGCGGAGCTGGCCCTACCCTTTGTGCAGCCCGGCGGCGTCTTTCTGGCCATGAAGGGTGCCGCGGCGCAGCAGGAGGCAGACGAAGCCGCCCGGGCAATCCGCCTGCTGGGCGGCACAGTCGAAAAAATTGCCGAATACCCCATCGCGGACGCGGTGCACCGGGTCGTCGTCATCCGCAAGGAGCACGCGACGCCGCAGCGGTACCCGCGGCGCTTTGCCCAGATCCGGCAATCCCCCCTGTAGCAAGACATAGAAAGGAGCGCCGCCATGCGCGACCAGAGCAGAATCCGCGCCACAATGCTGGGCGGCGCGATCGGAGACGCCTTCGGCTATCCGGTCGAATTTCTGACCTTTGAGCAGATCCAGAAAAAATATGGCAAGGACGGTATCCTAGGCTACGACCTCACCAACGGCTATGCGGAGATCTCCGACGATACCCAGCTGTCGCTCTACACTGCAAACGGCCTGCTGCTGGGCAAGACCCGGGGCTGCATGCGCGGCGTCATGGGCCCGTATGCCGGATATCTCACCATTGCATACCTGGACTGGATCAAGACCCAGCGCATGGTCCAGCAAAACAGCGCGCAAAAGGCGTACTGCTGGCTGAACCAGGTGCCGGAGCTGCATCACCGGCGGGCCCCGGCAGTCACCTGCGTCCAGGTGCTCTCGGACAAGGCCATCGGCACCATCGAGCATCCGACCAACAGTTCCAAGGGCAGCGCCGGTGTGATGCGCGTCGCGCCCATCGGTGCTTTTTTTGACCCGCGCCAGATGCCCCAGACAGAGATCGACCGCTTGGGCGCAGAGGCCGCAGCCATCACCCACGGCAATGTCGCCGGGTGGATGCCGGCGGCAGCGCTGGTGCATATGATCAACTGCATTATCTACTGCGGTGCGACCCACGACGACTGGCCGGATCTCATCGACGACACCGTCCGCGCGATGCTGCACGGCTTTTCCAGCTACCCGGCCGACGGCATCGTCACACCTTTAAAGAAGGCTCTGTCCTTGGCCCGCAGCAGCCTACCGGACCGGCAGGCCCTGCAAATGCTGGGCGAGGGCTGGAACGGCCCGGAGGCGCTGGCCATGGCTGTCTTCTGCGCCGTGCGCTACGGCACGGATTTTGAAAGCAGCGTCATTGCCGCTGTCAATCACGATGGCGACAGCGACACCGTCGCGTCCATCTGCGGGAACCTGCAGGGCGCCATGCTGGGCATGGAGGGACTGCCGGAGTATGATCTGGAGCCGCTGGAGCTGCGGGGCGTCATCGACGAGATCGCTCGGGACCTCTGGTGTGACTGCCGGATGCAGAAGGATTCCAATTTTTACGATGAAGACTGGTCCCGAAAATATCTGGAAGGCCGCTGGGCAGAATAACGGCCCTCTGCAAA
>CAUBIP010000022.1 GCA_958436045.1 uncultured Oscillospiraceae bacterium
CCTGCGCCTTGCTCTCCAGGTAAAGCGCACCGAAGTAAAACATAATAACCAAAATCGCCATGGCGTTCTGCGCGCCATGGCGATTTTTCGTGGGTTGCATTGCTGGCAGTTTACCGTGCAGAGCGCTTTTGCTTCCTGACGGCCCGGTGACTTTTGTGAGATAGTCACAAAGCCGCCGGGGAAATGCGCCGCCGCTGCCGGGGGACTCTCGTGTAAAATCACGAAAGCCTGGGGAAATTGCATAAATCTTAACGGTTTTTTTATAAAACTTGCCAAATTGACCTGGAACGGAAAACATGATATATAATAAAATATGTAAAATCGGCCTTGCAATCGCCTGCTTTTTGGATGAATACACGAAATGAAGGCGCTTGGATAGATGTTCTTTCTAAAATCTTTCTATAGAAGAAAGACTGGCTGGTTTGTTTGTTCCGGGGGCGGGGAAGGGACCCGGCAAGCGTAAACGCTCCGCCCACTGCTACCTTATTGCATTGCTCCGGCACTGTTTGCATAGAAAAAACGGAAAGGATGGAGAAACCATGAATTTATTGATGATCCTCGTGATCTGTGCGGCCGTGCTGGCGCTGGCGTTTGCCGCGTTCAACTTCTTCAAGGTCAAGAAGATGCCCGAGGGCACGGAACAGATGAGCGAGATCGCCTCCGCGATCCGCGTGGGCGCCAATGCGTTTATCAGCTATGAGTACAAGGTTCTTTATACCGTCGTTGCCGTCGTCGCTGTCATTATGGCGATCGTGACGACGTGGCACGCGGCTCTGGCCCTGCTCATCGGCTCGATCATGTCCGGCTGCGCTGGTATGATTGGTATGAAGATCGCGACCTATGCCAACGTCCGCGTCTCGAACAAAGCGCGCGAGACGGAGGACATCGGCGAGACGGTCAAGGTCGCTTTCCGCGGCGGCTCCGTCATGGGCCTGTGCGTTGGCGGCTTTGCGCTGCTGGGCCTGTTCCTCGTTTATATGATCTTCGGCCTGGGGATGCACCAGGCGGTGGAGACGGAGGCAAGTTATGTCAACCTGATCGGTCTGAAATTCGTCCCCTTCACCATGACGCTCTCCGGCTATGCCCTGGGCTGCTCCATGGTCGCCATGTTCAACCGCGTCGGCGGCGGCATCTACACGAAGGCTGCTGATATGGGCGCGGACCTCGTCGGCAAGACGGAAGCCCACATCCCGGAGGACGACCCCCGGAACCCCGCGACCATCGCAGATAACGTCGGCGATAACGTCGGCGACGTTGCAGGTCTCGGCTCCGACCTGTTGGAGAGCTATGTTGGCGCGATCACCTCCGGCATTATTCTGGCGTTCCATATGTTTATGCAGTCCAAGGCCCTGGGCACAGGGATGGATGCGGATCTGCTGCAGCGCTGCATTCTCTTCCCCCTGGTTTTTGTGGCCATCGGCCTGATCGCCTGCTGCATCGGCGTGGCGAGCCTGCTGTTCAAAGCGAAAATGTCCAAGGACCCGCATAAGGACCTCAACGGCGCGACGTATGTCTCCGCCGGTGCGACGATGGCCTTGGGTTTACTTGTCGCCTACCTGATGTTCCGGACGGCGGACAGCACCATCATGCGCAATGCGTTGGGCTTCAGCTGCGGCTTTGTCTCCCCGTGGATCGCGGCGGCCATCGGCATTGCCGCTGGTGTCATTGTCGGCGCGTTCGCCGAGCGCTACACCTCCGCGGAGTACCGCCCGACCCAGTTCCTAGCCAAGGCTTCTCTGGAAGGCCCAGCGCTGACGATCACCCAGGGCATGGCGCTGGGTATGAAATCCTGCATGGCCCCCTGCATCGTGCTGGCGGCTGGCATCATCGTCTCCTACAAGGTCTCCGGCATGTACGGCGTGGCCATGGCGGCCATGGGCATGCTGTCCTTCGTTACCGCGACGGTCTCCGTTGATACCTACGGCCCCATTTCGGACAACGCCGGCGGCATCGCCGAGATGTCCGGCCTGGATCCCAAGGTCCGTGAGATCACCGATACGCTGGACTCCGTCGGCAATACGACGGCGGCCATCGGCAAGGGCTTTGCCATCGGCTCCGGCGTGCTGGCTGCACTGGCGTTGATGATCTCCTACCTGTACTCCTACAATGAAGCCGGGACGGATCTCGTCCTGAACCTGATCGAGCCCATGACGCTGGCTGGCGCCATCGTCGGCGGCGCGCTGCCATTCCTCTTCAGCGGTATTCTGATCGAAGCCGTTGCCAAGGCAGCCCGCAAGATGGTCGACGAGGTCCGCCGTCAGTTCAAGGAGATCCCCGGCATCCTCGACGGCTCTGCCAAGCCGGATTATAAGACCTGCATTGAAATCTCCTCTAAGGGCGCCATCGGCGAGATGAAGCTCCCGTCTCTGCTGGCCATCGTCGTGCCGGTGGGCTGCGGCTTTATCTTCGGTGCGGAGTTTGTTGGAGGCCTGCTCATCGGCTCCGTCATCTGCTCCTGCATGCTGGCGATCTTCACCGGCAACGCCGGCGGCGCGTGGGACAACGGCAAGAAGTACATCGAAGCCGGCGGTGTCGAAGGCACCGGCAAGGGCACGCCTGCGCATGACGCGGCCGTCGTCGGCGATACCGTCGGCGATCCCCTGAAGGATACCGTTGGCCCCTGCCTGGATATCTTCATCAAGATCATGTCCACAGTCTCTCTGGTCGTTGTCGGCGTCTTCAGCCACTTCAACCTGGCAAGCCTCCTGGGCAACCTCTTCTGAGCGCGATCCATGATACTGTCAAGCGCCCTGCCACGAAAGGCAGGGCGTTTTTGCGTACATATTCCGGACAGGCCGCCCATAGGATAGGGCAGGGAGGGATGGCAATGAAAAAAACGCAAAGGGTGCGCCTGCTGGTGGTGGCGGGCGGGATGCTGTGTCTGCTGGGGCTGGTCTGCTGCGCCCGGGTGATCACATGCCGGGCAGTGGAGGCCAATAGCTGGGGCCTGAGCTTCCCCGAGCCCGGGCAGGCCCCGGTGGGCAATGCCACACAGGACGCGCTGGCCCAGTACGACGCCGCCTTCCTGGGTCCGACAGACCAGCCGGTGATCTATCTGACCTTTGACGCAGGCTATGAAAACGGCTGCACGGCCCAGATCCTCGATACGCTGGAAAAGCACCAGGTCAAGGCGGCGTTTTTCCTGGTGGGGAATTATATCGAGCAAAACCCAGAGCTCGTTTGCCGCATGGCCAAAGCGGGGCATACGGTGGGCAATCATACGTATCACCACTACGATATGTCCAAGATCGCCGACAAGGCGACGTTCACAGAGGAGCTGCGCAGCCTGGAGCAGCTCTACGAGGAGACGACGGGGCAGCAGCTTTCCAAATTCTACCGTCCGCCCCAGGGGGTCTACAGCCAGGAAAACCTCCAGATGGCCCAGGAGCTGGGGTATCACACCGTCTTCTGGAGCCTTGCCTATATGGACTGGGTCAACGACAAGCAGCCGACGGCCGATGCGGCATTTTCCAAGCTGATCCCCCGGATCCACAACGGCGCGATCGTCCTGCTGCACAGTACCTCCCGGACCAATGCGGAGATCCTGGATGAGCTGCTCACCCGCTGGGAAGAGCTGGGCTACCGGTTCGGAACGCTGGAGGAGCTCTTTGCCGCGTCCTAGCGGCGATGCACAAAAATGCCGGTGCGTCATAACATGAAATGAGCGGGTTCCAATCCGGTCCGGACCTGGACCGGCGCTGCGAATTTTATGAGGAGGTACGCTTATGTCTTGCAATACCGGCATTTTTGCTTATGGGAACAGTTGGTGGTGGATCATTGTCCTGATTATCATCTTTATCTGCTGGGGCGGTAATAACTGCTGCGGCAATGGCTGTAACAACGGCTGCGGCTGCGAGAATAACTGCGGCTGCGGCTGCTGAAAACGCACCGGCGGCGCTTGCACCGCCCAAAAGGAAAAGACCTGCGGAGCACCCGCAGGTCTTTTTTTGCGCGCCGCAAGGCGGCGGTGTCTCGCGTTCAAGAATGCATCGCCCGTTTGTGCCGGTGGTGGACGAGCTGCCAGAGCAGCAGTCCGGCGGCGGCCCCCAGGGCCAGCAGTGCGCCCAGGCGGATGGGGGAGAGGTCCTGCAGATAGGCTGGCTGCGGCGTCGACTGCGGCGCTTCGGCCGGTTCCCGGTCGGCTTGGGCAAAGCGCTGCTCATCGGCTACCAGCTTGGCAAGCCGCGCCGCTTCCCGGGCTGCCGCGCTTGCCCGGGTGGCCTTTTCCGTATTATAGCGGCAGACGGCTTCATTGACCCGGGCGACGACCTCCTCACCGTCTGATAGGCCGTAGGTATAGACTGCCAGCAGGTAAGGCTCCTCGGTGTAGACGATGCCGACATCGTTTTCCGCCCCGTCAAAGGAGCCGTACTTGTGGGCGATGGGGTACTGGGTGACATATTTCTTAAAATAGGCCTCCGGTTGGGCCTCCTTGAGGTAGGTCAGCAGCTGGGGGAACCGGTCAGCGTTCTCGTAGAGATACTGGAGCGTATCGCACAGGAAGCCCGTTGTGTAATAATTCCCGGTCCAGGCGATATCTGCGATCTCCTCCGGGGCAAGGTGACTGAAGCTGGCAAACATTCGCTCCTTGTACTGACGGAAGGTGCCTAAGTGATAGATCAGCGCTTCGGAGAGGTCGTTGTTGGAATTTACGATGCTCTCATAATGGATCTCCGAGAGCTGTCGCCCGGCGATCCACGTATCCGGGTCAATGGCCCCGGTGGCCTCCTGCTCGTAATAATAGAGATTCAACGGCAGCTTGTAGGTGCTGGCGGCGATCATCCAGCGGTCGGCGGAGAAGCTGTAACGCTCTTTCGTCACGGTATTGTAATAGCAGATGGAGAAATTCTCCGCCGTCAGGCCGTATTGGGCCTGCAGCTGGGAGATGGTATCCGCCAAACTCGGCGCCGCTGCAGTATCCGCCGCCCGCCCCGGCGGGGCCAGCAGCAGGCAGCACAGCAGCAGGCAGAGCCAGCGCAGTGTCTTTTTCATGGGAAAACGATCCTTTCCGGTCTGACCGGTGTGTTTTTCCCTATTTTATAACAAGATGCGGAAAAAAGCGACCCCTTTTCGCAAAACGGCAGAATTTTCAAGCCCGCCCGTCTGGTCGCCCCCTCACCTTTGACATTTCCAGCCTGATGTGATAAGGTAGGGGGCGTAAAAAATAGTCTGAAAGATTTTAAAAAGATGGAGCATAAAAATGGCTGATTTTTCTGATGTATTGTTTGTCTCTGATTTTGACCACACGATGACCGGGACGGACGGGACGATCCCGCTTGCCAACCGCCGCGCCATAGCGGCGTTTACGGCCCGGGGCGGCTGCGTGACGGTCTGCACCGGGCGGTCCCTGCCGCTGTTTCAGTCGATGCTGCCGCAGCTGCCGGTCAATGCGCCGGTCATTTTGTTCAACGGCGGCCTTTGCTATGATTTTGCCAGGCAGGCGGCCCTGTTTTCCTATCCCATTGAGCTGGACGCCCGGGCGTTGGCGGCGGACCTGCTGCGGCGCTACCCGGATGTGCTGCTGGAGGTCCAGGCCGAGGAGGCCCACTACTGCCTGCGGCCGGATGCAAATCTGGAGGAATTTTGCCGCCTCTCCCAGTGCCCAATCCATTGCCTGCCGCCGGAGAAAATGCCCCGCAGCATTATGAAGCTGGCGCTGTATCAGGACTTCCGGTCGCCGGATGTGGGGCAGCTGTTTGAGATCACGCCGGACGAGGAGACGTTTTTTGCCGAGGTTGCGGCGTATCTCAATACCCAGTATGCCGGGGTGCTCAGCGCTGTGCGCTCGGCTCCGCGGGTCGTGGATATCCAGGCTGCCCAGGCGACCAAGGGCCAGGCAGCCCGCAGGCTTGCCCAGCTGCTGGGCAAAAAGATCCTAGCCGTGGCGGGGGACTCGCAGAACGATCTCTCCATGCTCGATGCGGCGGATCTTGCCTTTGTCCCGGCGGATGCCAGCATCGACAAAACGCCGTACTGCGAGGTCGCGCCCTGCAGTAACGGCAGCGTGGCGAGCGCTATCGCGATGTTGGAGACGCTTTTATAAAGAAAAAATACCGCAGTCTCCGGCGTTTTCACGCTGGAAGCTGCGGTATTTTGCTGCCTTTTTCGATCAGCCTTCGAAGCTCTTCTTCAGCTTATCGAAAAAGGATTTTCGTTTTGGGTGGACCGCCTCACTGGCCCCCGCTTCAAACTGACGGAGCTGGTCTTTTTGCTCCTTTGTCAGATGCGTCGGCGTTTCGACGACGACGGTGACATATTGGTCGCCGCGGTTTTTATAGCCGACATAGGGGATACCCTTGCCCCGCAGACGGAACGTCGTGCCGGTCTGGGTCCCCTCGGGGATGTTATAGCGGACCTTGCCGTCCAGCGTCGGGACCTCGATCTCTGCGCCGCAGGCGGCCTGGGCGAAGGAGATGGGCATCTGGCACAGGACGTTTGCGCCGTCGCGCTCAAAGAGCGGATGCGGCGTGATGCGGACGGCGACGAGCACATCGCCGTTGGGCCCGCCATTGACACCGGCGTTGCCCTGCTCCCGGACCCGGACGGACTGGCCGTCATCAATCCCGGCAGGGATATCTACCAGGATCTTGTGGCTCCGGCGAATCTTGCCCTTGCCCTTGCAGCGGTCGCAGGGCTTGGCGATGATCTTGCCCTTGCCCTTACAGCGTGGGCACGGGGCCTGGGACTGCATCGTCATGCCCATGAAATTCTGCGTCGTCCGGACGGTGCCGGTGCCGTGACAGTTGGAGCAGGTCTCCGGCTCTGTCCCGGCGGCTGCGCCGCTGCCGCCGCATTTATCACAGGTCTCGACCCGGGAGACATTGATCTCCTTCTTTGTGCCAAAGGCCGCTTCTTCAAATGTAATACTGACCTGGGCGACGATATTCTCGCCCCGCCGGGCAGCGTTGGCGCTCCGGCTGCTGCGGCTGCCGCCGCCGAAGAAATCACCGAAGATATCGCCCAGATCGCCGAAGCCAGAGAAGCCGCCGCCAAACCCGCCGCCGAACCCGGCGTTGGGGTTAAAATTCGGGTCGACCCCGGCAAAACCGAATTGGTCGTACCGGCTGCGCTTTTCCGTGTCGGACAGGACCTCATAGGCCTCGTTGATCTCCTTAAATTTTGCCTCCGCATCCGGCTCGTGATTCACATCCGGATGGTATTTTGCCGCCAGCTTACGGTAAGCCCGCTTGATCTGCTCATCTGCAGCGCCCTTTTCGACGCCCAGCACTTCATAATAATCTCGTTTGTTCTCATTTGCCATGGAATCACGCACCTCGCTTTATTGGCAATGCCGCGGTCCGGCGGGAGCCAAACCGCACAGTCCCCCGGAGCGGGATGCTCCGGGGGGCGCATTGCGTTTTTGCCTGGGATCAGTCGTTGACTTCTTCGAAGTCAGCGTCTACAACACCGTCATCCGGTGCGCTGCCGGCAGCACCAGCTGCGCCTGCGGCGTCGCCCTGCGGCGCGGCGTTCTGGTACATCTTCTCGGAGACGGCGTAGAAGGCCTTTTGCACGGCATCCGTGGCGTCCTTAATGGCCTGGACGTTATTGCCCTTGTTTTCTTCCTTCAGCTTTTCGACCGCTGCCAGGATCGGGGCCTTCTCGCTTTCGGGGACCTTGTCACCCAGCTCGCCCAGCGTCTTTTCCGTCTGGTAAATGACCTGCTCGGCGGCGTTGTGCGCGTCGACCTCTTCCTTGCGGGCCTTATCCTCCGCCGCATACTGCTCGGCTTCCTTGACGGCCTTGTCGATATCTTCCTTGCTCAGGTTGGAGGAAGAGGTGATGGTGATGTTCTGCTCCTTGCCGGTGCCCATATCCTTTGCCGAGACATTGACGATGCCGTTGGCGTCGATATCGAAGGAGACTTCGATCTGCGGTACGCCGCGGGGAGCCGGGGCAATGCCCGTCAGCTGGAATTTGCCCAGCGTTTTGTTATAGGCTGCCATCTCACGCTCGCCCTGCAGGACGTGGACCTCGACAGAGGTCTGACCGTCGGCTGCGGTGGAGAAGATCTGGCTCTTCTTCGTCGGGATGGTCGTGTTCCGGTCAATTAGGCGGGTGAACACGCCGCCCATGGTCTCGATACCCAGGCTCAGCGGTGTGACATCCAGCAACAGCAGGCCCTTGACGTCGCCACCCAGGACGCCGCCCTGGATGGCTGCGCCGATGGCGACGCACTCATCGGGGTTGATGCCCTTGAAGCCTTCCTTGCCGGTGATGCCCTTGACGGCATCCTGCACGGCGGGGATTCTGGAGGAGCCGCCGACCAGCAGGACCTTGCTCAGGTCGCTGGCCTTCAGGCCCGCGTCGGACATGGCCTGACGCACGGGGCCCATGGTCGCTTCGACCAGGTGTGCCGTCAGCTCATTGAACTTCGCCCGGGTCAGGGTGACGTCCAGATGCTTCGGGCCGGTGGCGTCCGCCGTGATATACGGTAGGTTGATGTTTGAGGAGGTCACGCCGGACAGCTCAATTTTCGCCTTTTCCGCCGCTTCCTTCAGCCGCTGCATGGCGACCTTATCGCTGCTGAGGTCGATGCCCTCGGCCTTCTTGAATTCTTCGACCAGATACTTGATGATGGCTTCGTCAAAGTCATCGCCGCCCAGGTGGGTGTTGCCTGCCGTGGAGAGGACTTCAATGACGCCGTCGCCAATGTCCAGAATGGAGACATCGAAGGTGCCGCCGCCCAGGTCGTAGACCATGATCTTCTGCTCAGCTTCCTTATCGACGCCGTAGGCCAGGGCCGCGGCAGTCGGCTCGTTGATGATCCGCTTGACATCCAGACCAGCGATCTTGCCGGCGTCCTTCGTTGCCTGACGCTGGGCGTCGTTGAAGTATGCGGGGACGGTGATGACGGCTTCCGTCACGGTGCCGCCCAGATAAGCTTCGGCGTCTGCCTTCAGCTTCTGCAGGATCATCGCGGAAATCTCCTGCGGGGTGTATTTCTTGTCGTCGATGCTGACTTTGTAATCCTCGCCCATGTGGCGCTTGATGGAAGCGATGGTGCGCTCGTGGTTTGTAACGGCCTGGCGTTTTGCCACCTGGCCGACCATACGCTCGCCGGTCTTCGAAAATGCCACGACGGAGGGGGTGGTGCGGTTGCCCTCGGCGTTGGTGATAACGACGGGCTCGCCGCCTTCCATAACGGCAACACAGGAATTGGTGGTGCCAAGATCAATACCAATAATCTTACTCATAGTCTGTTCCTCCTATAGAAATCTTTATTATTTACAAAATTTAGTTAGCGACCTGCACCATGGCAAATCGCACGACCTTTTCGCCGATCTTAAAGCCCTTCTGGAAGACCTGGGCGATCACATTTTCGCCCAAGCTCTCATCTTCAATATGCATCACGGCGTTATGCATATTGGGGTCGAAGGCGTCGCCCGCTTCGCCGAATTCGATGACGCCCAAGGCGCTCATGACCTCGCGTAGACCGCTCATGGTCATCTCCACGCCCTTTTTATAGGCTTCGTCCTCCGTCGGCTGGTTGACGGCGCGCTCCAAATTATCAAATACCGGCAGGATCTTGCTGACGGTATCTGTTTTTGCATCCTGATACAAGCTGTCCTTTTCCTTTTGGCTGCGCTTGCGGAAATTATCATATTCTGCGGCCAGACGCAGGTATGCGTCATGCTCCTGGTCAAGCTTTGCCTGCAGGGCAGCCAGCTGCGCGGCAGGATCATCCTGCTGCGGGGCTGCTTCCGGCTGCTGGGCCGTCTCGGCCTGGGCAGTTTCCTGCGCTGCGTCTTCCGCTTTTTTTGTTTCTTTCTTCGCCACGATCAACGATCCTCCTGCTCAGTTTTTTCCGGTTCTTTGGGCGCCGGCAGCTCGTTCTTCCCGAACATCCTGCCCAGCCCCTCGGCAAAATAGGAAAGCCGCGCTGTGATTTGTGCGTAATCCATTCTGGTGGGCCCGACGACGCCGATCATGCCCTGCATGCCGTCGCCAATGTCGAAGCGGGTCACCACAACAGAGGTGTCTTTCAGTTCCTTCGCAATGTTCTCCGGCCCGACCAGCACCTGTACGGGGCTGCTGCGGTCAATGGCCGCTGGGAGGTTGGAGAGCATCTCTTCGTCCAGGTTTGTCAGAAGCTCCTCCGCCTTTTCCACATCGTGGTACTCTGGCTGCTTGAGCAGCTTCATCTGCCCGGTCAGATAAATTTCATCCCGCTGCTGCTGCTGCAGCACCTGGGTCGTGAAATCAATGATGATGGGGATCAGGCTCGCTGCCGGACCGGCGCTGCGGGTGATGCGGCTGACCAGCTCCTGGGTGATCCCATCCGGCGCGACCTCGGCCAAGCTCGCATTGAGCACGGCCGAGAGCAGCTTCAGATCCGCCTCCGTGATGGAGAGGGGCAGCTTGATGAGCTTGTTTTTGACGACATCATTGCTGGTCATGACGACGAGGATAAAGCTCCCGGCGTCGGCCATAATGATCTCGAACCGTTTGACTGTCACCGCGCCGCAGTGGGTCGCCATGGCGTAGGCGGGCAGGTTCGTCAGATTGGAGACCATCTTGCCGACCTGGGAGATCATCGTGTCAAACTCCTGCATCCGCAGCTGCATGGCCTGATTCATGCTCTGGGTCTCATCGACGGAGAGGCGGTAGTCCTGCATCAGCTCGTCGATATAGAGCCGGTAACCAGCGGGCGACGGAACGCGCCCGGCGGAGGTATGGGGCTGCTCCAGATAGCCCATGGCTGTCAGATCCGCCATCTCGTTGCGGATGGTCGCAGAGGAGTAGGCTAGGTCCGGCATCTGGGCGATATACTTGGAGCCGACCGGCTCGGCCGTCTGGATATAGCTTTCAACGATAGCCCGAAGGATTTTTTTCTTTCGATCTGTCAGTTCCAAACCAGCGGCCTTCTTTCTTATTGATTTAGCACTCGGCATCTCTGAGTGCTAAGCTAAATATACTACCGCCCTCCGCTGTTGTCAATAGTTGTTTTTAAATAAATTGTGAACGTTTTGCAGATTTTCCATGACTGCCGCCGGGCGCTGTGCTTGGCAGTTATGTAGTCAGAAAGGCCAGGTAGCGTACGGCCCGGCAGTGGCCCGGCGCGGTGCGGCTGGGGCGGTGGAATACCGCGGTTCGTTCGGGCCAAATGTTCTTGACCATCTGGCCGCCGACCGAACCGGCTTCGCGGGAGGTCAGGTCGCCGTTGTAGCCCTGCTTCAGATTGACGCCGACTTCAGAAGCGGCCTCCATCTTAAACTTGTCCATCGCGTCGCGTGCTTCCGGAACATTGATCTGGTTGTTGCTTTTCATGTTGTTGCATCTCCTTTTCTTCTTATTTCAGGCAGCGGATATTTTCTTTCGCTTGCCTCAGTGCTAGTATGACCTGCGGCCGCGGCATTATCCCGGGAAAACGACGGAAAGTTCTGGCGCTTTCGGCCAATGGTGGAAATTCGATATTTTTTGACGGAAAAATCTACAAGGAATTGTATTATTTCATCAGAAAATGCCAAAAACAAGCCGCCGGATTTGTCAATGGTGGCGGATTGACAGGGTGGGGAAAATATAATAAAATGGGAAAGTCAATAAGCAGAAGGGAGATGCACGAAATGGCGCAGTCTATGAAGTTGAATGCGAATTCTAATTCTAATACAATGTCTTGTAACGCTGCGGCAAATTGCGCTGCATCGTCTTGTTCTTATGCACCGAACGCGAATATGACCGGCGTTGTACTGGACGTGGCCATTCTGGCTGCGTCTATTTTTGTATGCTGGCGAGTTGGTCTGCACGGCCTGATCCTGTGCGGCTTGCTTCTGATGATACTCCTGCGAATTATTCTGCCGAAAGCAAACGCCCGAGTGGTACGCTGTATGCCCGGCGCCGCGTCAGCGGCGGCGTGAGCGTACAGGCGCCTGCCATACTTTGCGGCTTTGCTTTTCCGGCAAGCCGCTTGTTTTTTTGATTTCATGCTGCATCGCAGCTGAAAAATATACAGTTAAAAAGAGGTAACGAAGATGAAAAAACTCACAAAGCTCTTTAGCATCGTCCTTGTTATCGCAATGCTGGTCATGTGCATGGCCGGCTGCGGCGACAAGAAGGAAACAGCCGGTTCCGACCAGAACACGACGGCAGGCGGCGATGCCTCCACCCTGTACCTGGGCGGCATCGGCCCCCTGACCGGTGACTATGCCAACTACGGCACCTCCACCAAGAACGGCGCAATGCTGGCAGCGGAAGAGATTAACGCAGCGGGCGGCGTCAACGGGATGACCCTGAAGGTCGACTATCAGGATTCCGTTGGCGATCCCGAGAGCGCAGTCAACGCGTACGGCAAGCTGATCGACAGCGGCATGAATGTCTGCCTGGGTGGCGTTCTGTCTGGCGAGAGTGCTTCGATCGTCACCGCGGCGAATGAAGACGACATGATGATCCTGAACACGACGGCTTCCGCCGACGCAGTCCTTGAAGGCAACCCCAACGCTTTCCGCGTTTGCTTCGTCGACTCCGCCCAGGGCAAGCTGGCCGCCGACTTCATCGACGAGAACAACATGCCCAAAGACGTCGCCATCTTCTATCAGAGCGACATCGACTACTCTGTCGGCCTGGTCAAGTCCTTCAAGGCAGAAGCTGAGGAAAAGGGCATTACCATTAAAGAAGAGCAGACCTTCACCAAGGACACTGCCACGGACTTCTCCACCCAGATCAGTGCCATCGCAGCAAGCGGTGTCGACCTGGTCTTCATCCCCATCTATGCGGCTGAGGCTTCCACGTTCCTGACCCAGGCCAGCGGCAAGCTGGACGGCAAGACCTTCTTCGGCTGCGACGGCCTGGACGGCATCCTGACCAAGGTCTCCGATGTTGCTTATGCCGAAAACGTTATGATGCTGACCCCCTTCGCATCTGACGCCCCGGACGAAAACGTCCAGTCCTTCGTCAAGGCTTATCAGGACAAGTACGGCTCCACGCCTGACCAGTTCGCAGCAGACGGCTATGACGCAGTCTATGCCATCAAGGCAGCGGTCGAAAAGGCTGGCATCGAGTCCTCGGACGACGCAGACCTGTGCAGCAAGCTGGTCGCGGCCATGTATGAGATCACCGTCGAAGGTGTCACCGGCACCATGACGTGGGATGAGACGAACGAAGCAGTCAAGGCTGCCCGTGCGATGATCATCCACAACGGCGTTGCGGAGCTGTACGCAGAGTAAGCAGCACACGCAAATGCGATTTTTATCGCAATGACGCATCCTGTGCGTCCAGCCCGGCAACCCGGGCTGGAGACGGGGTGCTGACCAGCCGCCAGGCGGCGCAAGCCGCCTGGCAGCCCAAATAAGGCACAGCGCCGCTGTGCCTTCGCGGCTTTTTGGAAAAGCCGGAAAGAGAAAAGGCAGCACGGCAGGCAAGAGCCCTGACCGCTGCCGGAGCGCAATCCGGCGGCACGGCTGCCGTGCGAAAAATAAATTTGAAGGGCGCGTTTTTATGATTACATTTGTTCAGACTTTGATCAGCGGCCTCAGCCTGGGCAGTATCTATGCTCTGATCGCCTTAGGGTATACCATGGTCTATGGTATTGCCAAAATGCTGAACTTCGCCCACGGCGATATTATTATGGTGGGCGCATATGCGGTGATTGTGGCGGTGATGCAGCTGAGCCTGCCGCCGGTGATCGCGATTTTGATTTCGATTATAGTATGTGCAGTCCTGGGCGTCGTGATTGAACGCCTGGCTTATAAGCCGCTGCGTCAGGCCCAGCCTTTGACGGTTTTGATCACCGCCATCGGCGTCAGCTATCTGCTGCAGAATGTGGCGCTGCTGATTTTCGGCTCCGAGCAGAAGGCATTTCCGACGATCCTGAAGCTTCCGGCCATCAAGCTGGGGCAGGTCACGATCGACGGCATTACCCTGGTAACTCTGGGTGTCACGGCGATCATCATGATCGCGCTGACCCTGTTTATCAATAAGACAAAGCTTGGCAAAGCGATGCGCGCCGTCTCGGAGGACAAAGAGGCGGCCGGGCTGATGGGCATCAGCACAAACCGGACCATCACCATCACCTTTGCCATCGGCTCCGCGCTGGCGGCGGTCGCGAGCATTTTCTACGGTGCGACTTACGTCTACATCAAGCCGACCACTGGCGCAATGCCTGGTATCAAGGCCTTCACGGCAGCTGTCTTCGGCGGCATCGGCTCCATCCCCGGGGCGATGCTGGGCGGCGTTTTGCTGGGCCTGATCGAGCAATTCTCCAAAACTTATATTTCCACACTTTGGGCGGACGCCATCGTCTTCGGCGTGCTGGTCCTGGTGCTGGTGGTCAAGCCCACTGGCCTGTTGGGCAAGCAGATGAGTGAGAAGGTGTAAAGTATGAAGATCGAACATAAGAAAAAGCTTTTCACCAAAAATACCGTCACGGTTTTGGCGGTCGTCATTCTCTACATCATCGTCTCCTACCTGACCTATTCCGGAGGCGCCAGCCGTCAGCTTTCCAATATGCTGATCCCGATCTCCACCTATATCGTCCTGGCTGTCTCCCTGAACCTGGTCGTCGGTCTGTTGGGCGAATTGTCCCTGGGGCATGCTGGGTTTATGTCCGTCGGCCTGTTCAGCGGCTGCCTGGTTTCCATTGCCCTGGCGGACGCGCTGCCCATCGGCGTGCGGCTGCCGCTGGCAATGATCGTCGGCGGTCTGGTCGCGGCGGTCTTCGGCTTGCTCATCGGCCTGCCGGCGCTGCGCCTCAAGGGCGACTATCTGGCCATCGTGACCCTGGCCTGCGGTGAGATCATTAAAAATATCATCACGAACCTGGATATCACCGGCGGCGCGCTGGGCCTGAGCATGTCCGCAGTCTACGCAAAGCCGCGGGTCCTGCTGCCCTTTGCGGCGGTCCTGGTGCTGCTGACCATCATTGTGATGATGAACCTAAAGAAGTCCAAATACGGGCGAGCCATTATGGCCATCCGGGATAACCGGATCGCGGCGGAGTCCACGGGCATCAATGTCACGTACTTCAAGCTGGCCGTGTTTATCATCGCAGCGTTCTTCGCTGGTGCGGCCGGCGTCGTCTACGGGCACAGCTTCGCCAATGTCAAGGCGGCGTCCTTTGACTATAATATGTCCATCGAGATCCTCGTCATCGTCGTGCTGGGCGGTATGGGCTCAGTCCGCGGCTCGATCATCGCGGCCATCGTCCTGCAGGTCCTGCCGGAGCTGCTGCGCGATTTCTCGGACTATCGGATGCTGCTGTATTCAATCGTCCTTATCGTCATTATGCTGATGAGCGCCTCGCCCAAGTTTGCGGAGTTTAAGAGCCGCCTGTCCCTGAAGAAGCTGTTTCATGCAGGGCGGCAAAAAAAGGAAGAGCAGGAGGTAACGAGTCATGAGTAAATTCGGCCCCTCCCGGTTGGTTCCCTATCCCAGTAGATCCGTAGTGCCGGAGCGGGATGTCAACGACGTTCCGGTGCTGGAGACGCACCATCTGGGCATCGACTTCGGCGGCCTGACGGCGGTGGATGATTTCTCCCTGATCGTCGGCAAGACTGAGATCGCCGGTCTGATCGGCCCCAATGGTGCCGGGAAGACGACGGTATTCAATTTGTTGACCAATGTCTATAAGCCCACCCGCGGCAGCATCATGATCGACGGCTTCTCCTCGGCGGGGAAGAGCACCTATCAGGTCAACCGCATGGGCATTGCCCGGACCTTCCAGAACATCCGGCTGTTTTCCAATATGTCGGTGCTGGATAATGTCAAGGTCGGTATGCACAACGCCACCCACGAGAGCTTGGCCGCTTCCCTGACCCACGGCCTCGGCTATCGCAAGGCAGAGCGCCTGGCGGCGGAGAAGTCCATGGAGCTGCTGGACTTCTTTCATCTGACGGAGCACGCCAAGGAGCAGGCCGGCAGCCTGCCCTACGGTGCCCAGCGCCGCCTGGAGATCGTCCGCGCCCTGGCCACCGAGCCAAAGATCCTGCTGCTGGATGAACCGGCGGCCGGTATGAACCCCTCGGAGACGGCGGAGCTGATGGAAAACATCCGCCGCATCCGCGATACCTTTGAGATCGCCATCATGCTCATCGAACACGATATGAGCCTGGTCATGGGCATCTGCGAGGGCATCTGCGTCTTGGACTACGGCAAGATCATCGCCAAAGGCTCCCCGGACGAGATCCGGGCCAATCCCAAGGTCATCGAGGCCTATCTGGGCAAGAAGGGGGAGAAGTGATTTATGCTGAAAGCGGAAAACTTAAATGTATACTACGGCAAGATCCACGCCCTGAAGGACGTCTCCTTTGAAGTCAACGACGGAGAGATCATCGCCCTCATCGGGGCCAACGGCGCAGGCAAATCAACTACATTGAAGACCCTCTCCGGCATCCTGCATTCCCGGGGCGGCAAGATCACCTTCTGCGACGAGAATATCACCCACGTCGAGTCCTATAAGCTCCTGGCCAAGGGCCTGGCCCATGTGCCGGAGGGCCGCCGGATCTTCCTGCAGATGACGGTGCAGGAGAATCTGGAAATGGGCGCTTATATCTGCAAGAAATTCTCCCGGGCAGATCTGGAGGACGCGTTCAACCGCTTCCCCCGGCTGCTGGAGCGCCGCAACCAGATCGCCGGGACCCTTTCCGGCGGCGAGCAGCAGATGCTGGCCATGAGCCGTGCGCTGATGAGCCACCCGAAGCTGCTGATGCTGGACGAGCCCTCCATGGGCCTGGCCCCGATCCTGGTGCAGCAGATCTTTGATATCATTACCGAGCTCCACAAGGCGGGGACGACGATTCTCCTGGTCGAGCAGAACGCCGAGATGGCCCTGCAGATCGCGGACCGGGCCTATGTCCTGGAGTCCGGCCGGATCACCCTCAGCGGGACAGGCGAGGGGCTGATGCGGAGCGATTCCATCAAAAAAGCATACCTGGGCGGCTGACCACGGGTCGGCCCCCAGACAAAACACCGCAGCCAAGTCCCCGCGCCTTTTTGGGGGCCTGGCTGCGATGTTTTACGTTATTTTGGCGTGCCCGAAAGGATCAAACGCTTGTAAGGACTTTTTGACCGGGCTGCCGGGCGGTCTGGGCGGGCTGGTGCTGCAGGCAGGCCAGGTATTCCGCCACACAGTAGGGGCTTTGCAGATCCTGCCGGTCCAAGCCCCGGCGGACGTATAATTCATCCCAGAGCAGGCTGCTGCCCTCGACGCAGAAAAAGCCGGAGAGCAGCTCGATGCCGACGAAGATCGGCCGCCCCTGGAAGGGCGCTTCCTGCTGGCGGTAAAGCGCCGCCCCGGCGCCGGTGTCCCGGACCCAATAGGCCACCGGCTGCGGCGGTACGCCCGGAGGGAGCTTGCTGGCCCAGGGGGCGTTGTGGGCGACGTTTTCCGTGACGATCCGCAGTGCGCTGGGATCTGTCAGAGGCGCGAGGGGATAGGCATGGCGCAGATATCGGTCCAAGGCCGGGCCGCTGATACGGTTGGGCCGCAGGCGGTCCCGGTGGGCGGCCCAGGCGCTGCGCCAGGTTTGATAAAGCGCGGGGGTGAGTTCCTGGGTTAGCATAGGCGATCTCCCTGTTGCTTGTTCTTGCGTGCCGCGATCCTGCGGGCGCGGTTTTATTGTATGCCACGCGGCGCGCGAAAAAAAGAAAATCGCGTCGGCAAGCGATGGGTGTTAAGGAAACGCTAAGAAAGAAAATGTTTAAAAAAAGTTAATGAAAATTGACAAATAGCGTGTATAGTATGTAATTGTGAGGGGGTCAGTTCAAAAAACGCGGCGCTCCTGCCTGCTTTTGTATGCAGAAAAAGACGAATGAACCGAGGTTATGGCATGCTTCCTGTGAATACACAAAACGCCCTGGGCATTGATATCGGCTCGACGACGGCGAAGATCGTCCTGGTCCGGTCAGGCCAGATCGTTTATGAAAAATATGAGCGGCATCTGTCCCGCGTGCGGGAGAAGACGCTGGAGCTGATCGAGGAAATCCGCCCTCTGCTGGAGGCCGCGCCGTTTACCGTTGCCCTGTCCGGCTCGGCCGGGCTCGGCGTCGCGGAGGCGGCGGGGATCCCCTTTGTGCAGGAGGTCTATGCCACCGGGGAGGTCGTCCGCTGTCTGGAGCCGGATACCAGCACTGTCATTGAGCTGGGCGGCGAGGATGCTAAGGTCATCTTCTTCACCGGCGGCGTCGATGAGCGGATGAACGGCTCCTGCGCCGGTGGGACTGGCGCGTTTATCGACCAGATGGCGGTGCTGCTGAATATGACGGTGGCGGAGATGGACGCGGCCAGCCTGCAGGCGGAGAAGCTCTATCCCATCGCCTCCCGCTGCGGCGTCTTTGCCAAGACGGATATCCAGCCGCTGCTGAACCAGGGCGCCCGGAAGGCGGATGTGGCGGCCAGCATTTACCAGGCCGTCGTCAACCAGACCATCGCGGGCCTGGCCCAGGGGCGGAAGATCGCGGGCAAGGTGTTGTTTTTGGGCGGACCGCTGTATTACTGCAAGGGCCTGCGGACCCGCTTCCGCGAAACGCTGGGCCTGGATGATGAGACGGCAGTGTTCCCGGCGTACGGCCGCTTTGCCGTGGCCCTGGGCGCGGCGATGTACTCGGCGACGGTCGGGCAGGCGCCTGTGACCTTTGAGGTGCTGGTCCGGCGGCTGCGGGA
Organism: uncultured Oscillospiraceae bacterium; assembly: GCA_958436045.1. Classification (GTDB taxonomy): domain Bacteria; phylum Bacillota; class Clostridia; order Oscillospirales; family Oscillospiraceae; genus SVMC01. The sequence continues at coordinate 18,596 of CAUBIP010000022.1, forward strand.
GTGCAAAATGGTCTTCGGCCGCGACCGGCTTAAGCCGCTGTTTGCAGGCCCGGATGAATACGATGCTTTTTGCCAGCGCCACGCCCGGGCGACCGTTCCCGAGGCGGATCTTGCGACCTACGCCGGCCCCGCCTGGCTGGGCATCGACTGCGGCAGCACGACGACCAAGCTGGCGCTGATCTCCCAGGACCGGGCGCTGCTGTATACGTATTATAGCTCCAACCAGGGCAACCCCGTCCAGCTCGTCAAGGCGCAGCTGGAGGAGATCTACCGCCGCTGCGGCGACCGGATCACGATCTGCGGCTGCGCCTGCACCGGCTACGGAGAGGAGCTGATCCAGAACGCATTCCACGCCGACCTGGGCGTCGTCGAGACCATCGCCCACTATACGGCGGCAAAATTCTTCCAGCCGGATGTGGATTTTATTCTGGATATTGGCGGGCAGGATATCAAGTGCTTTAAAATTCGCAACGGCGCCATCGACTCCATTATGCTCAACGAGGCCTGCTCCTCTGGCTGCGGCTCGTTTATCGAGACCTTTGCCCGGGCCATGGGTTACCCTGTGGCGGAATTTGCCCAGAAGGGGCTGCAGTCCAAAGCGCCGGTGAATCTGGGCTCCCGGTGCACCGTCTTTATGAATTCCTCCGTTAAGCAGTCCCAGCGGGACGGCGCGACGGTGGAGGATATTTCCGCCGGGCTCTCCATCAGCGTCGTCAAAAATGCAATCTATAAGGTCATCCGGGCCAATTCGCCCCAGGAGCTGGGGCAGCATATCGTCGTCCAGGGGGGCACGTTCCTCAATGACGCCGTTCTTCGGGCCTTTGAGCAGGAACTGGGGGCGTCGGTCATCCGCCCGGCCATTGCAGGGCTCATGGGGGCCTACGGCGCGGCGCTCTGTGCCATGCGGCTGGAACGCTCCGGCCTGCTGGGCTCGGCAGAGCTGAAAGAATTTGTCCATACGGCAAAATCTGCCATCTGTCAGGGCTGCGCGAATCACTGCCACCTGACGATCAACCAATTCTCCGGCGGCCGCCGGTTTATCTCCGGCAATCAGTGCCAGAAGGCCCTGGGCATCCGGGGCGGGGAGGAGCTGCCGAATCTCTACGCCTGGAAGCGGGACTATTTTACCACGCTGCAGCCCCAGCCCGGTAAGCGGGGCAGGCTGGGCCTGCCGCTGGCTCTTGGCATGTACGAGCTGGCTCCGCTGTGGCACGCGCTGTTTACGAGCCTGGGCTATGAGGTCGTCTTCTCCGGGCTCTCCAGCCGGAAGCTTTATGAGAAGGGGCAATTCTCCATCCCGTCAGACACGGCGTGCTACCCGGCAAAGATCATGCACGGGCACATCGAGACGCTGCTGGAGGCAGGGATTACGAAAATCTTCTACCCCAGCCTGACCTATAATGTGGATGAAAAGGCCAGCGTAAACCATTATAACTGCCCCATTGTCGCCTATTATGCGGAGCTGCTGCAGGGCAATATGGAGCACCTGCAGCAGGCGGATTTCTGGTACCCCTACTTGAATATCAACAGCAAGGCCGCGCTGCGGCGGACGCTGTATGCCGCGCTGCATCAGCACGATGCGACAATCACCCGGGGCGAGATCGCCCGGGCGGTGGACGCCGGGTTTGCCGCGTATGCCGATTACACAGCCCAGGTGCGGGCCCAGGGCGAGCAGGCGCTGGCCTATGCCCGAGCGCACGGCAAGCGGATCATGGTCCTGGCAGGCAGACCCTATCACATCGACCCGGAGATTTGCCACGGCATTGATAAGCTGGCGGTGAGCCTGGGGTTCGTCGTTGTCAGTGAGGACAGCATCTGCCACCTGGCACAGCCGCAGCAGACGGCGGTGCTGAACCAGTGGACGTTCCACGCCCGACTCTACCGGGCGGCCCGCTACGCAGCCGCACATCCGGACACGGAGCTGGTGCAGTTGGTCTCCTTCGGCTGCGGCGTTGATGCCATTACTACAGACGAGGTGCGCAGTATACTGGAGCCGGCGGGAAAATACTATACACAGATCAAAATTGACGAGATCACGAATCTCGGCGCCGTGAAGATCCGACTGCGCAGTCTGATCGGCGCATTGGAGGAGAGAGCATAGCGCATGGAACAGAAGCGATACATCCCCTTTACCCAGGAGATGAAAAAGGATTATACGATTTTAGTGCCCAATATGCTGCCGATGCATTTTGAGCTGATCATGAGCGTCATGCGGACCTATGGCTATAAAATGGAGTTGCTCCGGACCTCCGGCCCGGAGATCGCAGAGACGGGGCTGCGGTATGTACATAATGACACCTGCTATCCTGCCATCCTGGTCATCGGCCAATTTATGGACGCGCTGACCTCCGGCAAGTATGACCCGCATAAGGTTGCGCTCATTTTATTCCAGACCGGCGGCGGCTGCCGGGCTTCCAATTACATTCCGCTACTGCGCAAGGCGCTGGAGCGGGGCGGCTTTGGTGACGTCCCGGTCATCTCCTTCAGCCTGGCCGGACTGGAAAAGCACCCGGGCTTCCAGCTGACGCTGCCGATGCTCCACGGGATGCTCTACGGCGTGCTTTACGCCGACCTATTGATGGCCCTGGCCAACCAGTGCAAGCCCTATGAGCGGGAAAAGGGCCAGGCCCAGCGCCTGGCAGACGCCTGGACAGCCCGCCTGGGCCGGGAGCTCGGCTCCGGCAGCAAGATTCGCTACCGCCACATCCGGGAGAATTACCGCCGAATCCTAGCGGACTTCGCTGCCATCCCCCGCGAGGCGCGGGATACGGTCCAGGTCGGCATCGTCGGAGAGATCTTCGTGAAGTATTCGCCCCTGGGCAATAACGATCTGGAGCGCTTCCTAGTCGGTGAGGGGGCGGAGGTGACAGTCCCCGGGCTGCTGGATTTCTGCCTCTACTGCGTCTACAACAGCGTCAACGATTACCGGCTCTATGGCCGGAACCGGCTGGCGCACATCCCCTACCAGGCGGCGTACCGCTTCCTGTGCAAGCGTAAGCAAGAGATGATCGCGGAGATCGAAGCCGAGGGGACGTTCAAACCCATGACGCCCTTTGAGGACACCGTACGTCTGGCCGAGGGCTATATCCACAACGGTGTCAAAATGGGTGAGGGCTGGCTGCTGACAGCGGAGATGCTGGAGCTGGCCCACAGCGGGGTCAAGAACATCGTCTGCACGCAGCCGTTCGGCTGTCTGCCGAACCATATCTGCGGCAAGGGCATGATGGGACCCATCAAGGAAAAGAATCCGGATGTCAACATCGTCGCCATCGACTACGACGCCGGGGCGACTCGGGTCAACCAAGAGAACCGGCTCAA
>CAUBIP010000023.1 GCA_958436045.1 uncultured Oscillospiraceae bacterium
TCCGTAGGGTCAAAATACATATAAATTATAGCATCCCTTGCCGGAAAAATCAATAGAAAAAATACGCGGGGTGTCATGTGGGAAATGGAGATATTTGGGAGCTTGCAAATTGACTTTCCTAGCTCGGTGTGTTATCTTATTATAGATAAACGCATCTGAGATCGTGGGCGCAGGGCGCTTTTGGAGTAGGGGCGTTGGGCAGTGTGAGCTGCGATCATTTGCTGGACGGAAGGCTGCAGGAATTGGGGGAAATACTTTGAAGAAAAAGAAGAGACAGGGGCTCCGCGGTGTGCTGAGCCTGTGCCTGGCAGCGGCGATGCTGTTTGGCGCGGCGCCGCATGTTGCCGCGGCGGATGGTTGGTCTGTGCTGGAGCAGCAGCTCGATGCGCAGCTGGCCCAGGATAACGATACGAATTACAACGGCTACTTGGTCAAGATCAAGGACGGCATCTCGAAAAAGCGGGCGGCGTCGCTGGAAAAGAAGGCGGCGGAAGAAGGCGTTCAGCCGCTGGAGACGGACGGCAGCGTCTACCTCGCTGAAACGCTGGACGATGCCAAGGCGCTGGGCGACAGCGCGGCCATCGAGTACATTGAACCGAACTATCTGATGCGGATGACCGACCGGGTCTCCAACCCCGGCGAGTCGGACAACGGCCGCCATCTGGCGCTGATGCAGGTGGAGGACGCCTGGAAATACGGCATCACCGGCACGGATATTGATACGGATTATGATATGGGCGGCGACGGCAACCCGATGGACCAGATCGTCGTGGCGGTCATCGACTCCGGCCTGGACCCGGACCATGAGGATATCGACTACAGCCACGTCCTGGCAGGGCACGACTTTGTCTACAACGGGGAGAACACCCGGGACGTCATGGGCCACGGCACGTTTGTCACCGGCCAGATCGCGGCGGTCCGCGGCAATGAGACGGGCATCGCCGGGATCGCGGACCAGGTCTATGTCATGCCCCTGCGCGTGTTCATCGCCGAGACGACGGAGACGAGCATCATCGTCAACGCCATCAACTACGCCTGCCAGCAGCGGGAGGATTTTGACAAGACGAACGGCAAAGAGGGCGCGAATATCAGCGTTATCAATATGAGCTTGGGTGGCGAGGACGGCACCACGACGATGGAAAACGCTGTAAAGCGCGCCATCGATGCGGGGATCATCGTAATCGTCGCCGCCGGTAACGATGGCGACACGAGAGCCAGCTATCCGGCTCAGTACGCCATCGGCATCGGCTCCACGGACCGCACCGGTACCTATTCTTATTACACACAGATCCTCTCTAAGGGCAACGGCGCGGGCTATGAGAACAAGGTCTGGGTCAGCGCGCCCGGCGAGAACTATACGAGCCTGTGGTACGACGGCGGCTATTATTACGGCTCCGGCACCAGCTTCTCTGCACCGGAGGTTAGCGCGCTGGCTGCGATCAGCGTGAGCCTGCAGAATGACCTGACGTCCTGCTACGCCGGGACAGACAGTGCTGCTGCCATCACGACGAACCACGGCGCCTTCCGGCAGCTGCTGAAGGAGACGGCCCAGGAAAAGCACGCCACGGCCCGCTCGGATATCAATGGGCAGGATATTTACTACGGCTGGGGCATTGTCAGCTTCTCCAATATGATCGAGCGGCTGACGAATCTCTCCAAGAACGCCGGGCAGGCGGCGCAGCTGCAGATCTCGGCGCAGAATGCCGCCGGGACGGTGCTGACGGCGGAGCAGAACGCCCTGACGGTGCATCTGTACCAGGACGATACCGAGATCCTGCCGCAGAACGGCAGCTATGCCGTGACCATCGGCCAGAGCTACCGCTATGAGCTGATGGCGAACAAGTACAGCAAGCTGACGGGAACCTTTACCCCGGTGCGTGCCAGCCACAAGCTGGTCCTGACGCTAGACGGCGCGGATTATAAAACGGTGTTCCAGGTTGTGGATACGGCGGGTGAGCAGGTAGAAGACGCCCGCATCAGCGTGACATCGGCCAGCGGCAAGAGCCTGGATAAGCAGACAGACGGCAGCTTCCTGACGAAAAACGGCAAATATAGCTATACCGTCACGGCGGACAACTACTTTAAAGAGACGGGCGAATTTACCGTCGATGACGCGACGAACGACTACGCAGAGGGAAAGAACCCGGTGCAGGTCGTCATGCGCGGGATGCGCGATGTGTGCAGTGTTAGCTTCAATGTGACGGCGACGGACCTTACCCCGAATGCGACCGTGACGGTACGCGACACCAGAGGCAAGAGCGTGACGGCCTATAAAAAGGGCGTCTGGGCGCTGGACCCCGGCGAATACAGCTACACGGTTACCTCGACGCTTTACAAGTCCCTGCAGGGGAGCTTCACGGTGACGGAGCAGGAGCGCGGGCAGAGCAAGGTCATCTCTGCCAAGATGACGGACCGGCTCTATATGGTTCTGCTGGATGTGCAGCCTGCGGTGTTGCTGGAAAGCGGCGATGCGACGATCACGCTGAAAAATGAGCAGGGCGAGACCATTGCCCCCAGCGAGGGGATGCCTGGCGAATACCGCCTGACGAAGGGCTATTACTACTACGAAGTCGCGGCGGAGGGCTACCAGACAGCCCGCGGCGCGTTCACCATTCCGCGGACGAGCTCCTATATCGACATCCGACTGCAGGCAGGTGCAGCGGCGCCGTGTGAGCACGACTTCACGGTCGAGACCCTTCGAAAGGCGACGTGTGAGGCAGCTGGTTTGGCCCGGTATACCTGCAATTTGTGCGGCCTGCGCTACCAGGACGAGACCAAGGCGCTGGGGCATGATGCGGTAGAGGATGCGGCCGTCAAGGCAGGCTGCGAGACAGCGGGCCTGACCGCCGGCAGCCACTGCGACCGCTGCGGCAAGGTCCTGCAGGCGCAGGAGACGATCCCGGCTACGGGCCACAGCTGGGACGACGGCGTGGTCGTCACCCCGGCAACGGTACGGACCGACGGCCAGATGCGCTATACCTGCACGGCCTGCGGCGCAGAGCGGATGGAGGTCATCCCGGCCACGGATGCGCCATCCTTTGCCGATGTGCCGGAGAGCGCCTGGTTCTACGAGGCAGTGAGCTACGTTGCCGCGCAGCAGCTGATGGTCGGCATGACGGAGACGACCTTCGCCCCGCAGCTGACGCTGGACCGCTCTATGATGGCGGCAATCTTCTACCGGCTGGCGGGCTCCCCCAAAGTGACGGGCGCGGCCAGCTTCCAGGATGTTCCGGCGGACGATTGGTTTACCAAGTCTGTCGCCTGGGCGGAGCAGAATGGCATCATCGCCGGTTACGGCAACGGCAAGTTCGGCCCGAAGGACTCGATCACGAGAGAGCAAATGGCATCCCTGTTCTACCGCTATGCCGCTTACCAGAAAGAGGACACGGCAGTGGAAGGCAGCCTGGACGGCTTCCACGATGCGGACCAGATCTCGGCTTGGGCTGCGGACGCGGTGCGCTGGGCCGTTGCCAGGGGCGTGATCTCCGGCGATACCAGCGGAAACTTCCGCCCGGCAGGGACGGCGACCCGTGCGGAGGTCGCATCCGTCCTGATGCGCTATCTGCGCAAATAAGCAAGAAGCAAATACCTGCAAGACCCCACCGGGGCGCTGTAATCTGCAGCGCCCCGGATTTTATGCTTTCTAGGGCAATTGTGCGCAAAAGGACGCGGGCGTCCCGCAGGGTGGGGGAGGCGTAAAAAAGCGGGAGCTGGCGCAGCAACGTGCCAGCTCCCGCAGGGGGGAGAGGATGCGGTTGGAAAAGCGATTACTCGGTCCGCAGGGCGACGACGGGGTCTTTCTTTGCGGCGCTGCGGGAGGGGATCATCCCGGCGAGCAGCGTCAGCAGGATGCTGATGACCACCAGCGCCAGTGCCACAGGAACCGGCAGATACGCCCGCAGATTGACGATCCCGGTCACGTGGTGAAGGATCAGATTGATGGGGATGCAGAGCAGATATGTGATAAACACGCCCAGCGCCCCGGCGGCAAAGCCGATGAGGACTGTCTCCGCCGTGAACATGCTGGAGACATTTTTCTTCGATGCGCCGATGGAGCGCAGGATGCCGATTTCCTTTGTCCGCTCTTGCACGGAGATCAGGGTGATGACGCCGATCATGATGGACGAGACGATGAGCGAGACAGCGACAAACGCGATGAGCACATAGGTGATGGCGTTGATGATTGTCGTGATGGAGGACATCATCAGGCCGACATAGTCGGTGTAGGAGATCTTCTCCAGGTCGTCCACCGCGTCGTTATACGCGGCGATGGCGTCCTCAATCTGTTCTTTCGCGTCAAAGGAGGCGGCGTAGAGGCTGATGGAGGCCGGGTCGTCCAGATCGACGTAGCCCAGCTTTTCCAGGTTGGCTTCATAGGTGGAATCGGAAAATTCCAGGACCTGGTCGTAATACTGGGCACACTGGGCTGTCGTATAACCCAGCAGCGCGGCCTGGAGCGCCGCGGCCTTTTGCTGCTGGCTCAGCCCGGCCAGCTGCTGTTGGACCTGGGCGGCGTATTGGGCCGTCGTCTGCTCCTGGATGATCTGGGTGAAGAGCTGCTGCATCTCGTCGTCCGACATGGCGGCGATGTATTGTTGCAGCTGCTCGGGATCGACATTCATCTGCTGGGTCAGCGCCTGGGAGAGCATCGCCTCCTGGGCGGCCCGGTCCATGCCGCCCAGAGCCTGGGCGACGGCGTTATCCAGCAGCTCCTGGCTGGGGATGCTCTGGATCTTCAAATAGACCTCCGCCTGCTGGGCCTCCGTCAGGGCGGCGATGTAATCGCGGAAGGCGGTCTCCTTTTCCGCGTCGGACAGGCTGCCGGTGTTTTCCCGGAAGGGAAGACCGGTGAAGATATCCCGCTGCGGGGCCTCCAGCTGCGCTTCCAGCGCCGGGGCGCCGCTGGTGTGGTCGATGAGATATTCCGTCAGCGCGGCGGTGTAGCCGATGGAGCCGGTGAGCATGGTGGAGACGGCGTCCTCACTGGGGCGGATGATGCCGGTGACCTTGAGGGACAAGCCGTTGTCATAGAGGTATTTCATCCCGGCTTGGGTCGTGCGCAGGTCGGTATACAGGCCAGTGGCGGTGTCGTAGCTGTAGCAGTCGGCGGGGAAGACGGTGCGGAAGTCCATGTCGCAGATCTCTTGGTAGCTCCAGTGCTCGCTGGTGGGCGCGACCTGCTCTTTATCCAGCGCTGCCTGGGCCATGGCGTCGACCTCCTCCTTGGCCTTCAGGCCCAGGGCGTAGAGCGTCATGTCGTCCAGCTCGTTGTTCTCGTCCAGCACCAGGACAATCTCGTTATACGCCGTGGGCCAGCTGCCGTAGACCAGGTCATATTGCCCCTTGAGAAGTGGATTGATCAGCGCGCCATCGTCCCCGGCCAGCATCTGCTGCCACAGGACGGCGGAGGTACCGCCGAAGGACATGCTGCTCATGGCGGACGAGCCCATAAAGCCGTATTCCTCACTGAGGTTCAGCATCGAGGAGATATCCATGCCGAAGTACTCCACCAGCAGCTCCTGCAAAAGCTGCTGGGTGTCGGACTGGATGATCGTCCCGTCTACGTTTTGGGTGTAGACGAGGAAATCGCTGTTGTAGGTGTATTGGACACCGCTGACGGCCTCCTGCAGTGGGCTGCCGTCCTTGGCGCGCTCGGCTTCCAGGTAGGTTTTGAATGCGGCCAGATCGTTTTCCGATGTCCGATCGGAGTTCAGGGCGTTGATGAGATCGTAAAACATCGTCTTTTGATAGACAGCGTCGTTGCCGTGGTCCGTATCACTCTTGGCTTGGCCCATGAAGAGCTTCAGCAGGGAGGTCATATCCATATGCTGGGCTTCCAGGGTCAGGGGATAGGACGAGAGAGTGTCCTCCTGCACCGCGTCAATATAAGAGGTCGTCCCCTGGGAGACGGCGAAAATCAGCGCGATGCCAATGATGCCGATGGAACCGGCAAAGGCGGTCAGCAAGGTGCGGCCCTTTTTGGTAAAGAGGTTTTTTAAAGAAAGGCCGAAGGCGGTTGCCAGGGACATGGACGGCTTCTTGCGCTTGCCCGCTTCCTGCCGGGCTGCGTCGTCTGCTGCGGCGGCCTGGCTGCGTTCTTCCGGCGACAGCGGCGCGCTGTCTCCGGTGACGCGCCCGTCCAGCATTTTGATGATGCGGGTGGAGTAGCGCTCGGCCAGCTCCGGGTTGTGGGTGACCATGATGACGAGGCGGTCGCGGGAGATCTCCTTGAGGATCTCCATGACCTGGACGCTCGTCTCGGTATCCAGCGCGCCGGTGGGCTCGTCAGCTAAAATAATTTCCGGGTCGTTGACGATGGCCCGGGCGATGGCGACGCGCTGCATCTGGCCGCCAGAGAGCTCGCTGGGCTTTTTCCGCAGCTCGCTGCCCAGGCCGACCCGCTCCAGCGCTTCTTTCGCCCGGCGGCGGCGCTCCGCCTTGCCGACACCCGAGAGGGTCAGCGCCAGCTCGACATTTTGCAGCACGCTTTGGTGGCTGATGAGGTTATAGCTCTGGAAGACAAAGCCGATGGCGTGGTTCCGGTAGGCGTCCCAATCCCGGTCGTGAAAATCCTTTGTGGAGCGGCCGCCAATCAGCAGATCGCCGCTGGTGTATTGGTCCAGCCCACCGATAATATTCAGAAGCGTCGTCTTGCCGCAGCCCGACGGGCCCAGGATCGAGACAAATTCGCTCCCACGAAATTCCAGGTCCAGCCCCTTGAGGGCGTGGACAGTGTTCTCGCCGGTCAGGTAATCCTTTGTGATATTGTGCAGTGCAAGCATAGCGATTCCTTTCTGTAGGGTGCGGCGCGGCAGACTGCCCCCGCAGCCATACCGCGCCTATGTGTGTTCTAAATCAAAAGCGCTGGGGTTCAGCCTTCCTTGCGCAGGAAGAGAACGCCCAGGCAATTGGGCCCGCAGTGACTGGAGACGGTACAGCCGGCCTTCGTCTCCAAAATTTCTGTAAATGGCTGCAGCTCCCGAATCAGGGCGACGACCTTGTCGACGATCTCCTGGGGGACATAGGAGTGGGTGATAAAGATCCGCTTTGTCTCGATATCCTCCCGCCCCTGCAGGCGGCCGCGGACATAATCCAGGATGGATTTTTCCATCTTGCCCCGGTACTTTTTCCCGACCTGCATCTTGCCGCCCGTGACATCGATCTCCGGCCGCAGGGAGAGCAGATTTGCCCCCAGGGCGACGACGCTGGAGCAGCGGCCGCCCTTTTTCAGGTATTCCAGGGTCTGCAGGACGAAGCTGGTGTCCACCCGGCTCTGCAGCTTGGTAAGCTCCGCCGCGATGGCTTCCGCATCCATGCCCTGCTGGGCCATCTCCGCTGCGCAGAGGGCTAGATGGCCGGAGCCGGTGGAGAGATTGCGGCTGTCGACGGGATAGACGTTGCCCAGCTCCCGGGCTGCCAGGCAGGCGTTCTGGTAGCAGATAGAAAAATCGCTGGAGATATTGATGTGAATGATCGCATAGCCCGCGTCGAGATAGGGCTTGAAGAAATCCGTATACTCGCCCATGGAAATGGCCGAGGTCTTCGGCAGAACGCCGGTTTTGTCCACAAAGGAGAAGATCTCCTGCGCTGTGACGTCGACGCCGTCGTGATGGAAGTCGTCACCCAGGGTGACACCCAGGGGGATTGCGGAAATATCGTACTTTTCATAGAGCTCCGGAGAGAGATCGCAGGTGGAGTCGCAGGTGATTTTGATTTTTTGCATAGATAGCCTCTTTCTTAGAATGTTAAATCGCCCGCCGGGGCGGCCGTGGGGCGCGCTGGCGTTTGGGCGTATTTTGCTTGCTTGGATGCGTGCAGCGCCAGCTCTGCCAGGTGCATCAGATCGCTGAGCTTGCCTGCGTCGTCGGGGTATAAGCTGATGCCGATGCTCTTTGTGACCTTCAGGGCATTGTCATCGCTGGAAAGAATCCGCTCGGCCATGGCCTGAACGGCAGCACGATCGGGGACGCTGCGCATCAGGACGATAAACTCATCGCCGCCAAAGCGGCCGATGAGGTCCTCCGGCCGCAGTGCGGCCCGCAGCTGTGCGGCGACAGCGCGCAGCACACCGTCGCCCCGCAGCTTGCCGTAGGTGCGGTTATATTCCTCGAAGTTGTCCAGGTCGAGCAGGAGCAGCCCGTGGCGCTCCTCCGGATGGTTCCGGAGGACGGCTTCGGCCATTTTTTCGAAATGGATCTTGTGGTATAGGCCGGTAAACGCGTCGATGCAAACCTCCTCGGCCAGCTTCTCCGCCCGCTCGCGGAAATCCTGAATGTCGGAGATGACGCCGATGGCCCGCAGGGTGCTGTCTGGCGCTTGCACCGGTGTCAGAGCGACCTTGCACCAGCGGAAGGTCCCGTCCGCGTGGCGCAGCCGCAGCTGGACCGCCGTGGCGTAGCCGGACTGCAGCTCGCGCCCGGCGGAGATCATGCTCTCATAATCCGAAGGGTGCAGCAGCAGACGGGCGACCTCTTTGTGATAGGCCGCGGGGTCTGACGCGGCGCTCTGCCGGAGCAGCGCCAGCAGCTGGGTGTCCTCCAGACCGAAAATCTCCCGGCAATTGCATACATGGGTATACGTAAAGCCTTGCAGCTCCAATTCAAAAAGGCAGGTATGCGTTGCGCGCAGTGCAACGCTAAGCCGCTGGGCGGCCTGCTCTGCCGTAGAAACCATGTTTTCTTACCTCCTCGCCCGGTCACGCACCCCCTGCTGCGTTTTCCGGCAGTGTTCAGTGTACTATATACCAATTATAGTATAATACCCGATATCCTTGCTGTCAATCTTTTCCGGCACCGCCGTGGGGCGGAGGTTTTACGAACCGCAGAAAAAATTTGAAAAATTTTATGTAGATTTAACGTTTTTTTGGTTTCCGATTTAAGCTTGCTGCGGTTTAATAAGCATGTAAACGAAATCCACAGTAAAAAAATGAAAGAAGGAAAACAAAATGAAAAAGTTTGCAAGTATTCTCGTAGCAGGTGCGATGCTCCTGGGTGTTTTGACCGGGTGCGGCAGCAAGGACGCCAGCGACCCTGGCAGCAGCCAGCCCGCTGCGGACGCAGGACAGAGCCAGACCCAGACGGTCAGCGGCAGCGTTTCGACCAACGGTTCGACCTCCATGGAAAAGGTCATCGGCAGCCTGTCCGAACAGTTTATGACAGAGAACAAGGACGTCAAGGTGACCTACGACGCCACCGGCTCCGGCACCGGCATCGAGTCCGTCAGCAACGGCAGCTGTGACATCGGCCTGGCCTCCCGCGCGCTGAAGGACACCGAGACCGGCCTGATGGCGACGACTGTTGCCCTGGACGGCATCGCCATCGTCGTCAATGCCAACTGCGGTGTCGACGATCTGACGGTCGAGCAGATCGCCTCCATCTTCAAGGGCGAGATCACCAACTGGAAGGAAGTCGGCGGCGCGGATCTGGAGATCGCCTGCATCGGCCGTGAGGCTGGGTCCGGCACCCGGGACGGCTTCGAGTCCATCACCAAGACGGAGGACGCCTGCAAGCTGAGCCAGGAGCTGACCTCCACCGGCGCAGTCATTGAAGCGGTCAAGAACAGTGAAAACGCCATCGGCTATGCCTCCCTGTCTGCGGCGGAAGGCCAAGACGGCATCAAGCTCCTGACGGTCGGCGGTGTGACTTGCTCGGAAGAGACGGTCAAGGACGGCAGCTATGAGATCCAGCGTCCCTTCAACCTGGTCACCAAGGACGGGGAAGCGCTGAGCCCCGCAGCCCAGGCCTTCTTCGACTACGCGACCTCCGCGGACGCGGCAGAGCTCATCCGCGCGGCAGGTGCTGTCCCGGTTGCATAAACCGGAACGAGAGAACGGCAACAAGAAAAAAGCGCCTGCCCCGGCAGGCGCTTTTTGCGGGAAAGGAGCAAGAGTTTGCAGGGAAAGACAATGTTGGAGCGGAGCATGAAGGCGATCTTCCTGATCTGCGGCGTGATCTCCGTGGCATTTGTGCTGTTTATCAGCGTGTATCTGGTGATCTCCGGCATCCCGGCCATCCGGCAGATCGGCCTGAAGGCGTTTTTGCTGGGAAAGACCTGGGCGCCGACGGCGTCGGCGCCGTCGTTCGGCATTTTGCCGTTTATCCTCTCTTCGGTCTACGCGACGGCGGGGGCGGTCATGCTGGGGGTGCCCATCGGCGTTCTGACGGCGGTTTTTCTTTCCAAGGTCGCTGCGCCCCGGGTCGCGGCGGTCATCCATACGGCAGTGGAGCTGCTGGCGGGTATCCCATCGGTCGTCTACGGCCTGGTGGGGATGATCGTGCTGGTCCCGACGATCCAGCGGCTGTTTGGGCTCTCATCCGGCGCCTGTCTGCTGGCGGCGATCGTGGTGCTGGCCATTATGATCCTGCCGTCGATCATCAGCGTTTCGGAGACGGCGCTGCGGGCGGTGCCGCCGGAGTATGAGGCGGCGTCCCTGGCCCTGGGGGCGACGAAGACGGAGACGTATTTCCGCGTCTCCCTCCCGGCGGCCAAGAGCGGCATCGCAGCGTCCATCGTCCTGGGCGTCGGCCGGGCCATTGGCGAGGCCATGGCGATCATCATGGTCTCCGGCAATGTCGCCAATATGCCGGGGCTTTTGAAGTCCGTCCGGTTCCTGACGACGGCCATCGCGTCGGAAATGTCCTACGCGGCCTATGGCAGCCTGCAGCGGCAGGCCCTATTTTCCATCGGGCTTGTGCTGTTTCTGTTCATTATGCTCATCAATGTGATTTTAAATGTGTGCATCAAGCGGAAGGAGAAATGATATGCAAAGACGCTCACCGCGGCGACGGCTCTACGGCGGGGTGCTGCGCGGCCTGATGTACGGCAGCGCCGTCATCACCTGTGCGCTGCTGCTGTTTCTCATCGGGTATATTTTCTGGCGCGGCCTGGGGCATATCTCCTGGAAGCTCCTTTCGACCCAGAGCAGCTATTTGACGGACAGCATCGGCATTCTGCCGAATCTTCTCAACACCCTGTACATTATCCTTGTGGCCATGGTCCTGGCGCTGCCCATCGGCGTCGGCGCGGCGATCTATCTGACAGAGTACGCCCAGAATCGGCATTTAAAGCGGATCATCGAGTTTGCGACGGAGACGCTGACGGGCATCCCGTCTATCCTGTTTGGCCTGGTCGGTATGCTGTTTTTCATCCAGCTGCTTGGCTTGAAGCAGGGCATCCTGGCCGGCGGCCTGACGCTGGTCGTCATGATCCTGCCGACGATCATCCGGACGACCCAGGAGAGCCTCAAGACCGTCCCCCAAGCCTACCGCGAAGGGGCGCTGGCCCTGGGGGCAGGGAAGTGGCACACAATCCGGACGGTCGTCCTGCCCAATGCCATCGACGGCATCGTCACCGGCTGCATCCTGGCCATTGGGCGTATCGTCGGCGAATCGGCGGCGCTGCTCTTTACCGCGGGCTTCGGCCTGGTGCTGAACAGCTTCGCGGAATCGCTGCAATCCTCATCGGCGACGCTGACGGTCGCCCTGTACATCTACGCCAGCGAGCGGGGCGAGACGGGCGTGGCCTTTGCCATCGCCGCGATCTTGATGATCCTGGTGTTCTTCCTGAACCGGGCGGCGAATCTGGCCGGGAAGAAGCTGAAAAAGAAGAAGGGAGCATGATAAAATGCCTGCCATTATCACTGCAAAGCACCTGAACCTGTGGTATGGGGACCACCATGCCCTACAGGATATCAATCTGGAGATCCCGGCCAACCAGATCACGGCCCTCATCGGCCCCTCCGGCTGCGGGAAATCCACCTTTTTGAAGACCCTCAACCGGATGAACGATCTCGTCCCTGGCGTACGCATCCAGGGGGAGGTCCGCTACCGGGATACGGACCTGTATCACGCGGCGACGGATGTGACCTGGCTGCGCAAGCAGATCGGCATGGTTTTCCAGAAGGCCAATCCGTTTCCCATGAGCATTTATGATAACATCGCCTACGGCCCCCGGACCCACGGCATCCGCCGCAGAGCGGAGCTGGACGAAATCGTTGAGCGCTCCCTGCGCAGCGCAGCCATTTGGGAGGAGGTCCGCGACCGACTCAAGACCAGCGCACTGGGCCTGTCCGGCGGGCAGCAGCAGCGGCTGTGCATTGCCCGGGCTCTGGCGGTGGAGCCGGATATTCTGCTGATGGACGAATCCACCAGCGCGCTGGACCCCATCTCCACGGCCAAGATTGAGGACCTGATCGCGGAGTTGAAGCAGCGCTATACCGTCATCATGGTCACGCACAATATGCAGCAGGCCGTCCGTATTTCGGACCGGACCGCGTTCTTCCTGCTGGGCGAGCTGGTGGAATACGGTACGACCGATCAGATCTTTACCATGCCGTCGCAGAAGAAGACGGAGGACTATATTTCCGGGAGGTTTGGATAATGCGGGAACAGTATTTGACGCAGCTCAAGAAGCTGCATGAGGCAATGTTGGAGATGGGCGAGCTCTGCCAGCAGGCCATCGGCCTGGCCATCCGGGCCCTGGGCGAGTGCAATGACGCCCTTATCGCCCAGGAGCAGGAGACAGATAGCGAGATCGACAAGCTGGAGCGGGAGATCGAATCTCTCTGCCTGCAGCTGCTTTTGAAGCAGCAGCCGGTGGCCAGCGACCTGCGGGATATTTCCGCGGCGCTGAAAATGATCTCCGATATGGAGCGCATCGGCGACCAGGCATCGGATATCGCGGAGCTGGCGGTCTATCTCAAGGACCTGCCGGTACATTACAAGCTGCACCTGGAGCAGATGGCCGCGGAGGCCATTAAAATGGTCAACCGTAGCATCGACGCCTTTGTCCGCCGGGACCTGACCCTGGCCGGGGAGGTCATTGCCTATGACGATGTCGTCGACCAGTATTTTGTCCAGATCAAGGACGAGGTCATTGCGCTCATCAGCAAGGACAACACCATGGGCGCTTACTGCATCGACCTTTTGATGGTGGCCAAATATCTCGAGCGCATCGCCGACCACGCGACGAATATCGCCGAGTGGGTCGAATACTCCATCCTTGGCCGCCGCCCGAAGGACGGCGTTCTGCCGCAAAGCGAGCTGTGATTCGTATTTGATTTTAGCGAACAACCATGCCAAGGGCCCCGCTGGTTTTCAGCAGCGGGGCCCTTGGCGTCGCGTTGCGGGCTGTGCGAGTTCGGTTTCCAAAAGAAAGCGCGGGGAAGCGGCACCCCTTGCCGCTTCCCCGCGTTGGGGGTTACGCTTAGCGCATGAGCTCGTAGTAGTACTGCATCACGGTGGCAAATTCTGCCCGGGTGATGGGGTTCAGGGGCAGAACCGTGCCGTCGGTGTAGCCGGAGATGAGCTGGTTCTCAACGGCCCACTCCATGGCGCTGCGGGCGTAGCTGCTGATGCTGGCGCTGTCACGGAAGCGGCCCACCAGCTGGCCGCTGACGGTCGGGGAACCGGCGTTGCGGTAGAGCAGCGCGATCATATCCTGCCGGGTGATGCTCCGGTCCGGCTGGAAGGTGCCGTCCGGGTAGCCGGAGACGACCTGGTTGCTGTATGCCCACTGGACGCACGGAGCGTACCACGCTGCCGGGCTGACATCCGGGAAGATCTGGGTGATATCCGGGCGGGCTGCGCCGGACATGGCGTAGAGCACCTGGGCGGTCTGCGCCCGGGTCGTCTTGCCCTCGGGGCAAAAGACGCCGTTGCCCTGGCCGCTCATCAGGCCATAGGCCGTAACAGTCTCGACGGCGTCGTGATACCAGGCGCCCTCCGGGACGTCGACGTAGCTGCCCAGCGGCTCGTATTCGTCCTTGCTCCATTTGGCGTAGGCATCCTGCAGCCAGGCGTTGCGCTTTTGCAGGTAATTCTGCAGGAAGGCCGTTTGGGTCTCCCAGGTCTTGCCGCCGGGGTGCTGCGCGGTGTAGTAGGTATCGCCGTTCCAGATCAGCTCGTTGGCGGCGACGGAGGGGGCCAGCTGGCGGAGATAATCGGCAAAGCTTTGCAGTGGACCGCTGGCACTGCCGCTGGCACCGCAGAGCACATTGGAGATCAGAGGTCCGGTCTTCTGGGTGTATTCCTGCTGCACGGCCATGCGGAAGTCGCCATTTTGATACAGCGCCCGGACGTACGGGTCATACAGGACGAAGAAGCCCTCCGGGTCGGCGCAGGCGGCATTGTTGGCGCCGGTGCCGGTGCCGAAGCTCAGGTCATAGTCCCAGATGGGGCCCATGTGCATCGGGCCGTCGCCGGTCTCTTTATATAAGTAGGAAGAGGTGTGGAACCCATCGGGGTTCTTGGAGAGCTCGTTGATGATATAGCACTGGGCCGCGCTGGTGAGGTCGACATAGTCCTGCAGCGTTTTGCCGTTTTGCGGCTGGCCGGTGAAGAGAATGTCCTCATAGGTCTGGTAATAGCTGGCGATGCAATCCATCTCCGCCTGACTGCAGCACTCGGGACGCTTGACGACGACGTAATAGCCCCGCTTTGTGACGAAGTAGCATAGCTCTTCCTGGGCGCGGGTGGCAAAATCCATTTCCAGCAGGTAACCGCCGGTGATGTCCGCCGGGGACTGCATCCCGGTGGTGTAGCGGTAGGTTGCGCCGTTGGTCGTCGTCGCCTGGGCAAGGGGCAGGGTGGCCAGGTCGTCGATGGCGGCGTTGGCTTTTTCGTTCAGCTTCTCCAGGTCGGTGATATCGACGCGGCCGCTGGCAATCTCGACCTTTTCGGACAGCTGGTATGCGCCCCGGTATTCGCCGTCATAGTAAAGGCTCACCGGGCGGTACTGCAGGGCCGGGTCCATCTGCATTGCACCGGCCAGGTCAAAGGCGAGGCTGTTGCGCAGCAGGGAGGGGTCAAAGTAGTTGGCGAGCAGGACCCAGGTCTTGTTGCTGTTGGCGGCGTCGCCGGTCGAGAGCAGGTCGGCTTTTTTGTCCAGCTTGATCTGATAGGGCTTTTTCGCGCCCTTCCAGGTAGAGTTGCCCCGGCCTTTGATCTGCTTGAGCTTGCCTGCATTCACCGTGCTGCCGGTCTCATCCAGCAGGATCATGCTGCCGGTGGCTTTGTTGGATTTATCTTCGCTGGCCTCGACCCAGGCGCGGCCCTGGTTGACCGGGTCGTCACTGGTGAGAAACAGGGCGCTGACGCCCTCGGTCGTCTGGAAGACGATCTTCTGCACTGCGGTATCGCTGCCGGATTTGGCCCGGAGCGTGATGGTGTATTGGGTGCGCGTCCCGCCGCACAGGGCGGGCAAATCCAGTGCCTGGCCGCTCTGCAGCCCGGTGGCGGAGCTGGTACCCGCGGCGGAGACGGCAGCGTCCGGGTCCGTAAGCGTAAAATATAGCGGGACCTGCGATGCCGTTTTTCCGCCGGGCAGGATGAGATACGTCGTATCGCCGACGACGGTGGCGTTGATCCGCGTCGCGGTATTGTCCGCTTCGGCGTAGGCGTAGAAGTCCGAGAATTGGAGCTCCTTCGCGTTGACGCCGATCGTCAGGCACGCCAGCAGCAGACAGAGCAGCCCGGCGGCCCAAAGTCCTTTGAGTTTTCTCATGAAGCATTCCGCCTGCCAAAAATGGCAGACTTTCCTCCTTTGCACTCCCATTGCGTTGGGGTTTTGTGCCGCTTGACGGGTTCGCAGGTGCGAAACGTCATACGGCCTTACTAATATTATAGCAAAACGGGCAGAATTCGCAAGCCAAACTTTTTGGCTTGTGACCCTTTCCGGCGAAAGGGAGAAAAAACCTCGGAGATTTTATGCATTTTTCTGATTTTTTCGTGATTGTGTCGAAAAATGAGAATAAAAAATGTGAAAAACGTCGGGAAATCCGGCCCTTTGTTGACAGTATCTGGGGAATGTGATACAATCAGACTGGTGAAACTCCCTGATTCGGGGAAGAAAAAAGGAGGAACTCACGACATGAAGGAGACGAAACGACCGCTGGCTCGCTGCGGCTTGTGTCTGCTGCTGATCTGTGCACTGCTCATCAGCATCTGCCCCGCCGCATTGGCTAAGGCAGCGCCTGTGCCGCTGCCGGAGGACAAAATGCTGATCTCGCAGACAGATTATGACATTGCGCCAGGTATGACGGAATCTCAAGTCATTCTGAATAACGCCGAGGGCAGCAATCAAGTCCTGGGCTATATGGCGACGATCTCGCCCGGCGCCCAGGTGACGTTCAAAGCGTCCTATGGCAGCTACTATACCAAGGGCAGCACGCCGAAGAGCCGTGCGGCTCTGGCGGCCGACGGCCTGAAATGGGACCTCAGAACGACGACGTCCCAGGCCAAAAGCTATGAAGCGGCCACCGGTGACACCGTTGTCACGGCCATTAACGCGGACTACTACAATATGCAGACCGGCCAGTGCACCGGTTACCTCATCATGGAGGGCAACGTGATCCAGACCGGCCGCCTGTATGACGACGGCAGCAAGTCCTATGAGCCGTATTTCGCGGTCCTGAAGGACGGCTCCTATGTCATCCGCGACGCCGGCACCCCGACGGATGATGTGCAGGAAGCCATCTCCGGCCCGTTCTATCTTGTCAAAAACGGCGAGATCTGCGGCGATCTCGATCAGGGCACGAAGGCGCCCCGGAACTCCATCGGCATGAAGGCCGACGGCACCGTCGTTTTGTTTATGGCCGACGGCCGCCAGGGCGTCTCGAACGGCATGACGCTCTATGAAATTGCCGAGATGCAGAAGGCCCAGGGCGTCGTGACGTCCATCTATCTCGATGGCGGCGGCTCTGCGACCTATGCCTCCCGCCACGGCGGCGGCAGCCTGGAGATCCAGAACCACCCGTCCGACGGCGCGGAGCGTGTCGTTGCCTCGTCGCTGCTTGTCGTCTCGACGGCGAAGCAGACCGGCAAGTTTGACCACGCGGTGCTGGAGCCCAACAATGCGCTCTACATCGCCGGGGCCAAGGTGCAGTTTACGGCAAGCGGCGTCGACGCTGGCGGCTATGCGGCGGAGATCCCGTCGGGCTGCAAATGGGCGCTGTCCGACAAGGCCTATGGCACGATCGACGCCAGCGGCCTGTTCCAGTCCAACGGCACCTGCGGCACCGTCACGGTGAATCTGATGCGGGGTGACGAGGTCGTCGGTACGACAGCGATCGAGGTGCAGGAGCCGGACGAGCTCTATTTCGCCTCCCGTTCTCTGAACCTCTCGTTCAAGCAGTCCAGCGATCTGGGCTTGACGGCAAAGTACAAGACCCGCGCCATGGAGCTGGGCGGCTATGTCTTTGACTGGACCATCACCCCGGCGTCCACTGACCAGAAGCCTGCGGACATCGGCACATTCGACGGCAACACCTTCACCGCCGTCAAGGCCAAGGACACCCGCAGCGCCACCGTCACGGTCAGCTACAAAAAGGCCGACAGCACTGTGATGACGGACACCATCTCCCTGGAGATCGGTCGGATGCCGACGGTCCTGTTCGACTTCGAGCCGGATGCGGAAGGCAATCTGCTGAAGGTCGGCAACGCGGACTGGGGCAACGCCAGCTACGGCAACGCCTTCGGTGACGAGAACATGGAGCTGACCTACATCAGCTGGAACGATGAGACGAACCTCCCGGGGACGGTCACCAAGCGCGGCCCGTTCACCTTTGGCGGCGAGTACATCTCTAATATTTACGACAGAACTTATGACCCGACTGCCTACATCCTCGGCAGTGCCGGGTACACATTCTTCACCTGGCACACCAGTTATATGCAGGAAAATTCCGCCACGGCGGAGGTCGTCAGTGCAGACCGCGGCCAGGTCCGCTTCGGCGACTACGCTCTGCGGCTGGACTACGACTACACGAACCTGAACCCCGGGTATCGGAATGTCAACGAATATCTCTACTACTGCTCCACGTCCGAGGAAGCCAAGACGGACCTCTACGCGGGCTATGAGATCGACGGCACGCCGTCCGGCCTGGGCGTTTGGATCTACGCCCCGGAGGGCACGCCCAACTACTGGCTGTGGACGAACATCGCGTATTATGACGCCAACAGTGACAGCTACAAGCGCGGCTACCTGCATTTCAAGACCCAGGAGGGCCGGAGTATCCAGTATAACGGCATTTATTGGGACGGTTGGATGTACTGCGAAGCAGACCTGACACCGTATGCCCAGTACGTCACGCCGGAGCATCCCTTGAAGCTTGTCAACGGCATGCCGCTGATCCTGATGACCTTCATCCCCGGCGGCAGCGCCAGCGAAAACGGAGATAAGATCCCCATGGGCGATTTCGCCAAGGGCAGCATCTACTTCGATAACTTCCGCCTCGTCTACGGCGACACTGTGGACGATATGGACAACCCCGAGATCACCGCGCTGCAGCTCAACGGCACGGAGGCCGCGGCAGACGGCTCCACGGTTGTGACCAGCAGCAAGGTCAATATCACGGCGGCCTTCCAGGATCCGGTCAATGACAACACGACCGGCATCAACACGGAAAAGACGGCCATCTATGTCGACGGCCAGCGCCAGACGCTGACCAAGAGCACCGAGAAAGAAGCCGCCGCGTCTGTGACCCTGCCCAACGGCACGCACAGCGTGACGCTCAACGTCATTGACGGCTTCGGCAACCTTTCGACGACCACCCGCTACTTCACCGTGAAGGACGCTAAGAGCAGCTACGGCGCAGTCGTCCTCACCGGGAAGGAGACGGCGGAGCTGGGCAAGGACTACACCCTGACCCTCACGTCCGCCGGTTCTGAAAAGCTGAGCGACGTCACGGCGAAGATCCGCTTCAACGCGAGCTTCGGCACGCCGTCCGTCACCTTCCCCGCCGGGAGCACCGGCAAGAGCACCCTCGACGGCGATATTCTGAATCTGGAGATCAGCGGCGCGGTCAAATCCGGCGCGCTGGCGACAGTGACCTTCCACGTCGACCCGGCGACGCCCCAGGGCACGAACCTGGTCTACAGCGTGGAGGCCGGCACGTATCGCGACGGCGAGGCGGCCCTGACCTTTGCCCAGGAGGCTGCATCCGTCAGCGTCCAGGCGCCTTACCGCATCACGGCGGATATCATGACCGTCGGCGGCAACGGCAAGATCTATGTGACAAAGCCCGACGGCTCCAAGCCCGGGAAGATGCAGGTCTACCTGGTCCGCGACAGCGAGGAGGACGAGCTGGTCGGCACGACGAACCGCTCCGGCATCCTGGTGACGAACCGCTTCTGCCGGACCGTTGGCGAGAAATTCTACATCTATGCCAAGGCGGAGGAAGGCCTGTCCTTCCAGTACAATGGCACGACCACCGGCATGGGCAGCGACGAGGTCACGCCGACAAACGTGCGCCTCAATGCCGTCAAGGACCCGGCGACAAGCATGGGCGTCTCCTGGTTCAGCGCGCCGGAGTACACGGAAAAGGCCGCGGTCGTCCAGTATGTGGAAAAGCGCGCGTATGATTCTGGCAAGTATAACTTTACGAGCGTTGACGGCACCTGCACGAAGCATTCCTTCACCGGCGATAACGCCGCTTCGCAGATAAACACGGCCACGATGATTGGCCTGAAGCCCGGCACGGCCTACTGCTACCGCGTCGGCGACGGCGTGGACGGCCACTGGTCTGAGATCGCAGAATTCACGACGGATACCGCCAAGCAGGACACCAGCTTCTTCATCCTGGGTGACACCCAGCTCTCCGGCAATGCGGAAGCAGATGCGGAGGACATTGCGACCCTGCGCACCCTGGCGGCAAAGATCAAGGACACCGGCGCGACCTTCGGTCTGCAGACCGGCGACTATATCGACAACGCGGGCGAACTGGGCAGCTGGGATGAGATCCAGAGCCTGTTTGCCGAGGAATTTGCCCGCTATCCCATCGTCCAGGTCATGGGCAACCATGAGTACTACGGCGATCTCTCCGGCCAGCACGCCGAGATGGCGTTCAACCTGCCGGACGAGGATTTCTACTCCGTGGAATACGGCAATGTTTACATGGCTGTCATTAACTGCAACGCAAACCTGGAAGCTGCGGCGAAGTGGCTTGTCCAGGATGCAGCCAAGTCGGATTGCCCTTGGAAGGTCCTGACAGTCCACCAGCCGCCTTACTACACGAACCCCAAGGGCTCCAGCGCCAACTATCACGACGCCCTGCCGGCAGCCGTGGATGAAGCGGGAATCGACTTTGTATTCTCCGGCCACGACCATGCCTATGCCCGCACCGAGCCCCTGACCGGCGGCAAGGTCGACAGCGAAAACGGCGCGGTCTACATGATCTGCGGTGACCTGGGCGAAAAGTCCCGGAGCAGCAGCTACATTGCGGAGGACAATGAAGACTTCCACTTTGCAACGATCGACCAGAACTACGACGCCATCTATCTCGTTGCCAGCACCTCCGGCAACGACATGACCGTCACGGCGTATAACGTCGATGGCACGGTCCTCGACAGCTACACGATGCACCACACCACCGCCTGCGAGCGCGACGGACACAAGTATGTCTACGACCGCGCGGCTGGGACCCTGGCCTGCTCCGTCTGCGGCGAATCCAACGCCCGCTACACCGGCTGGGCGACGGACAGCATGAACGGCGGCAGCATGTACTTCCTGGCGGGTCGCTACAAGACGGGCTGGTTCCGCACCGGTCTCACGGCGAAGGATGTGCACCACTTCGACGAGAAGACGGGCATTGCCCATAAGGTCACCATCGTGGAGGATGTCCCCACGACCTGCACCGTCCGCGGCCACTTCAAGCTGCGCTGCGAATGCGGCGAGACCTACGCGGACGATTATGAAGCCCCCATGGGCCACCATTTCGACGCCTTTACCCGCCCGGACGGCAGCATCTATTACGTCTGCTCCACCTGCGGCGAGATCTCCGACACGAACCTGCCCTTTATTGATCTGGAGCCGGATGCCTGGTATCATGACGCGGTCGACTTCGTCTACCAGAACCAGTACTTCAGCGGCACCTCTTCCAACACGTTTGCGCCCAATGATCCGATGCAGCGCTGCATGCTGGTCTCCGTCCTCTGGCGCATCGCTGGCAAGCCGGATTACACCAACACCGGCCGGGCGCCGTTCACGGACAGTGAGCCCAACTCCTGGTATGCCGCTGCCCTGAACTGGGCTGTGGAGAACAAGATCGTAGCCGGGTATGACGACGGTACGTTCCGTCCGAAGGACTCCATCACGAGAGAGCAGATCGCCGCCTTCCTGTACCGCTTCGCTGGTTACCTGAAGCTGGATACGACGGCACGGGCGAACTTCGCCAGCTTTGCTGATGCAAGCCAGGTCAGCAGCTACGCCAAAGACGCCATGTCTTGGGCTGTTGCCAGCGAGCTGATCTACGGCAAGGGCAAGAACAATCTGGACCCGCGGGGCACGGCGACCCGTGCAGAAGTCGCAGCCTTCGTCATGCGGTTCACCAAGCTGATGGACAAGCAGGCGGAGACGACGCCGGAAAAGCAGGCCCAGACCGAAGCGGCGCAGACGCCTGCTCCGCAGGTGGACCCCGCTCCGGCGGAAGCGCCCCAGGCCGAGACGGATGTCCCGGCTGAGGCTGCAGCTCCGGCAGAAAACGGTTGATTTGCTGTCTTAACAGCAGGATCATTGCAATCGTAAGCGGCACATGC
>CAUBIP010000024.1 GCA_958436045.1 uncultured Oscillospiraceae bacterium
GCCTGGGTGGAGATCCCCGCGGCCTCCGCTGCCCGGGCGCCATAGACCTCCCGCTCTACCGCGCTGTGCAGGCCAGAAATCAGCGCCGCCGCCGCCTGCAGGAACGCGACCCGTTCATCATCGACCTCCAGGTGGTATTTTGCCTGGAGGGAGGCCAGCGCATACTCGATATGATTCGTCGACTGCTCCAGCAGCAGCTTAAAGCGGTCGGCGCCGTATTTCTTCAGGAATTCGTCCGGGTCCTTCGCGCCCTGCATCCGCAGCACCCGGACCTGCAGGCCTGTCTCCTCCAGCATGGGGACGGCGCGGCGGGTGGCGTTCTGCCCGGCCTCGTCGCCGTCGTAGGTCAGGATGACCTCGTTGGTGTATTTGGAAAGCATGGCCGCGTGTTCCCGGGTCAGCGAAGTCCCCAGGGAGGCCACGGCGCAGTCAAAGCCGTACTGGTAGAGGGTGATGGCGTCCATATACCCCTCTGTCAGCAGGATATAGCCCTGCTTGCTCTTCCTGGCCAGGTTCAGGGCAAAAAGATTTTTCCGTTTGTTGAAGATCACCGTCTCCGGCGAGTTTAAGTACTTGGGCGTGCTGTCGTCCATCACGCGGCCGCCAAAGCCGATGACATTGCCCCGCAGGTCCAAAATCGGGAACATGAGCCGGTTCCGGAAGCGATCATACAGCGTGCCCTTCTGTTCATTTTTCGAGAGGAGCCCCGCCTCCAGCAGCTCTTCCTTGGAAAAGCCCATCTGCTGCATCGCATCCATCAGATTGGCCCAGCCCGGCGGCGCAAAGCCCAGGCCGAAGCGGGTGACCGTCGCGCCGGTGACACCGCGGTGTGCCAAATACTGCCGGGCCGGTTCCCCCGCCGGGCCCTTGAGCTGGCGGTGAAAATAGCGGGCAGCCTGGCGGCACAGCTCCCACAGGCGCTGCTGCTGCCGGTAACGGCTGCGGTAGGCCTCGTCCTCCGGCACCTCCAGCCCGATACGCTTGGCCAAAAAGCGCACCGCGTCCGGATAGGTCAGGTTTTCCTGCTCCATGATAAAATTGATGACCCCCCCGCCGCGATGGCAGCCGAAGCAGTAATAGATCTGCTTGCCCGGCGCCACGGAAAACGACGGCGTTTTCTCCCCATGGAATGGGCAGAGGCCAAAGAGATTGCTGCCCTTGCGGGTCAGCTGAACGTATTCCCCCACGACCTCCTCAATGGGGTTTCGGCTGATGAGATCGTCGATAAACGCAGCCGGAAATGCCATAGAATCACCTCCGCAGGCAATTTCTCAAAAGTTATGTCAACACACTCAGCCCCGGACCTGCCAGGCGGCAGGGATAAAGAGCTCCGAGTATTTGTAAATCGCGTATTTGTCCGTCATCCCGGCGATATAATCGCAGATGACCCGCTGGATCCCGTCAAAATCCAGCTGCGGCAGGAAATCCGCCGGGAGTCTCTCCGGCCAGCGTTCATAGTAGCGGTACAGCTCCTGGATGATGCCCCGCGCCTTGGATTCCTCGCCTTTGGCGACCGGATTACGGTAAACCCGTTCAAACATGAATTCCCGCAGCTCGTTCATAGCCCGGCTGACCTGCGGCTGCATCTGCAGGCGGTCGCCGCCCATGGAGCA
Source organism: uncultured Oscillospiraceae bacterium (assembly GCA_958436045.1). Lineage (GTDB taxonomy): Bacteria > Bacillota > Clostridia > Oscillospirales > Oscillospiraceae > SVMC01. The sequence goes on from CAUBIP010000024.1 coordinate 1,614, forward strand.
GGCGATCATATCCCGCACCAGCGTATCGATCCGCTGGCGGTGGGTGTGGCCCAGAATATCAGAGATCGACGCGGGGATATCGTCATTTGTCAGGATCCCGGCGCGCATGGCGTCGTCAATATCGTGGTTGATATAGGCGATGCGGTCCGCGATCCGGACGATCTGCCCCTCCAGCGTCTGCGCGATCTCCGGCCCCGTGTGCCCGACGATGCCCATGCGGACCTCGTAGCACAGGTTCAGCCCCCGGCCATCGTTTTCCAGCCGGTCGACGACCCGCAGGGACTGCTCATTATGCCGGAACGGCCGCCCCAGGACCTCCGTCAGCGCGACCTCCCCGGCGTGGCCAAAGGGTGTGTGCCCCAGGTCGTGGCCCAGCGCCGCCGCCTCGGTCAGGTCCTCGTTCAACTGCAGGCCCCGGGCAAGACTGCGGGCGATACGGCTGACCTCCAGGGTGTGGGTCATTCGGGTGCGGTAGTGGTCGCCCTCCGGCTGCAAAAACACCTGGGTCTTGTGCATCAGGCGGCGGAACGCCTTGCTGTAGGCAATGCGGTCCACATCCCGCTGGTAGCAGGTGCGCATCTGGCACGGCGTCTCTGGATAGGCCCGGCCCCGGGAGGCATCGGCAAACGCTGCCCAGGGCGCTAAATTTTCATGCTCCGTCTGCTCCAGACGCTGGCGAATACTCAGTTCCTCCACTGCGGCGCTCCCCTTTCCATTCCGCCTATTTTTCCACCGGGAAGGCCCGGTAGCACGTTCCCATGACCTCCGGCTGCATTTTCCCGCCGGACAGGTCCTGCAGGCGCAGCAAAAACGGCGCCGTCTGCTCCTCCGGCAGCAGAACGTCCAGCGTCACATCCGCGGCAAAGTCCGTATCCTGCACCTGGCCGCCAAAGGCTGCCACCTCCAGCCGGACCCGCTCAAAAAGATGGTACGGGCACGGGATACGCACCTGGGACCAGACCCGCTGCACCGAGATGCCCGCCGCATCCAGCGCGAGCTTCGCAGCCCTTCCATAGGCCCGCACCAGCCCGCCTGCACCCAGCAGTGTCCCGCCAAAATAGCGGGTGACAACGCAGCAGACGTTGGAAATCTCCGCCTGGCGCAGCACATTGAGCACCGGCATTCCCGCTGTGCCGCCGGGCTCGCCATCGTCACTGTAGCGGGTCGCGCCGCCTTTAATAATGTAGGCGTAAACATTATGCGTCGCGTCCCAGAATTCATCCCGGGTCTTTTTGATGTGCGCCAACGCTTCCTCCTCCGTCTCCACCGGCCAGATCCTGCCGGTGAAGCGGGATTTTTTCTCGATCATCGTCTCCGCCGCCGGGCCGGTGGGGGTGAAGAACGGCGCTAGCTTCACAGGCTGCTCCATCTCGCCTCACCCCTCGCTTTCTATCAGATACGCCTGCAGCTTGCCGTAGAGAATTTCATCACACACAGCCTCCACAGCGATGCCGCGCTCCGTATATTCGCATTCGAGCACCTGCGCCTGGCGGTGCAGCAGCTCAAGCTGGCCTGCCATGGCGTAGGGCAGCAGGAATTTCGCCCGATGCTGCCCCCGCTGCAGGGCCTGCTCCATCAGGGCCAGCAGATCGGAAAGTCCCGCCCCCGTTTTGGCAGAGACGGCGATGGTCAGCTCCCCGTGGGGCAGCGTCTCGATCTCCAGATCCGCCTTGTTATGGCAGGAGATAACCGGCACACCCTCTCCCGCCAGCGCGCCGATGAGCTTCTCCACCACGGCGATATGCGCCTGGCGCTGCGGATCCGTCGCGTCGATGACATGGACCAGCAGGTCCGCATACCGCAGCTCCTCCAGCGTCGCCTGAAAGGCGTCGACCAAATGATGCGGCAGCTTGGAGATAAACCCGACGGTGTCCGAAAGCAGCACCTGGGTCGTCTCTGACAGGCGGAGCTTTCGCGTTGTCGTATCCAGGGTATCGAACAGGCGGTCATTGGCGGGGATGCCAGCACCGGTCAGGGCGTTGAGCAGCGTCGATTTCCCGGCGTTCGTATAGCCCACCAGGGCGACGACCGGGATGGAATTTTTCATCCGGCGCTCCCGCTGGACCGCCCGGGTCCGGCGCACCTCGGCAAGCTCCCGCTGCAGCCGGTGGATGCGCTCGCGGATGTGGCGGCGGTCTGTCTCCAGCTTTGTCTCGCCGGGGCCGCGGGTGCCGATGCCGCCGCCTAGACGCGACAGACTCTTGCCCATGCCGCTGAGCCGGGGCAGCAGATACTGGTACTGGGCCAGCTCCACCTGCAGGCGGCCCTCGGCCGTCTTGGCCCGCTGGGCAAAAATATCCAGGATCAAGGCGCTGCGGTCCAGCACGACTGCGCCGGTCAGCTCCTCCAGTGCCCGCAGCTGCGAGGGCGAAAGGGCATTGTCAAAGATCAGCATCTCCGCCCCGGTCTGCGCGGCCAGCGCCCGGACCTCCTGGGCCTTGCCCTCGCCGATGAAGCTGTGCGGGTCCGGCGTGTGGCGGTTTTGCAGCACCCGGCCAACGCACTGGCCTCCGGCAGCCTCCAAAAGCGCCGCCAGCTCGTCGAGCGACGCCTCCGTCGCTGTCTGTTCCGGGGCAAAGCAATCGGCATTGAGGCCCACCAGAATTGCCCGCTCTATCACATGTCGTTCCAGTTGTTCCATTCTTCCCCCATGGCAAATAGAAAAAAGCCCGCACCAACATCAGGCGCGGGCTTGTGCAAATTACTTCAGACCGTATTTCTTGTTGAAACGGTCAACACGTCCACCAGTATCAACCAGCTTCTGCTTGCCGGTATAGAAAGGGTGGCACTTGGAGCAGATTTCAACTTTGATGTCCTTTTTGGTGGAACCGGTCTCGATGACTTCACCACATGCGCATCTGATCGTAGTCTGTTCGTACTTGGGATGGATACCTTCCTTCACTCTGTTCACCTCTTTCTACTGTATTAAAAAAGCGCACAGCGGCGCTTTCCGATTCGCATCGCCTAGATATAGTACCATAGCATTGCCAAAAATGCAAGCATTATTTTTCATTTTGATAAAATATCCTGCTGTGCCGCTCCCCGTCGGCGGTCAGCGGCGCGCCGGGGGGCGCAAACATGGCGTAAAGGTCACAAGCCCGCGTCTCCAGAGCAAAATACGGCGCGCGCACCCGGGTCCCAGCCTGGATGAGGGGGATACGGCTCGTCTCATGCGCCTGCCGCAGCAGCACCCGCCCCGGCTCCCGCATCGCCAGCACCCGCAGGTACGGCGGTTCCATCGCCATGGCGTCCGCATCCAGCCCCAGATACGCGCACATGCACATCCGGGCAATGCGGCTGCGGGCGTAGCGCTTGGATTTGACGGCGTCGATCAAGGCATCGACACTGCCCGCCCGGCGGCTCTCCCGGTACAGCTTCCGCCACAGTCCCTCGGAACCGTAGGGCAGCGCGGCAAATTCCGCCTCCGGCATCCGCCGCAGCACCGCCAGCATCGCCCGCTCGCCGTTCTCCCGCCGGTACTGCGCCGGGTGCCGGGCATAGACGGCCAGCGCCGCCGCCGGGACATACGCCGCCCAAGCCTCCGGCCGCGCAAGCCCCCGCAGCGACGTCGCCGACGGGTTCTCCCCCTCCGGCAGCACGGCGTGATACGCCCCCTGCCGCAAGAACACGGCAGGCTCTATTTGGCTGCCCAGCGCCTGCAGCGCCTTGCAGTACTCCACCGCCAGAATATCATTCGGCTGCCGCACCACTTCCGGCGCAGCGCCCAGCTGCGCCAGCGCCCGGCTGCGGGCAGCGGCAAAGGAGATGCCCCCCGCCAATTCCCGCCGCAGCGCCTCAGAAAACGCCGGGGTCCGCAGGCAGGCCGCCGTCTGCCACAGGGCGTCCCGGTCCGCCGTCTCCGCGCCGAAGCACAGTTCGTCAACGACGCCCAGCGCATCCAGCAGCCGGACGCCGCCCGCGGCAAACCCCTCCGCGGAGGAGAGCGCCGCCGTCACCGGCAGCTCCAGGACGAGGTCCGCCCCGCAGGCCACCGCCGCCTCGGCCCGCACCGCCTTTGGCAAAAGCGCCGGCTCGCCCCGCTGGACGAAATTGCCGCTCATCAGGCAGACGATGACCGTGTCGCCCCCCAGCCGCTCCCGAATGAGGCGAAATTGCTTAGCGTGCCCATTGTGAAACGGGTTATATTCACTGATGATTGCAGCTATTTTCATAAAAACCCCCAAAAATCCGCCGAGAAGCCGCGGAAGAAAGCACAGAATTTCCAATAAATGCAAAGTCGATTCTTGACTTGCCGGGTTAGATGCATTATACTAGAAGCTGGTCAAACGCTTGAAAAGCCTTTGATTGCGCCTCCGTCGCAGCAGGTCCTGCCCAAGACGGCGGCGCGGGCTTTTGGATGAAATCCTTTCATCCAAAAGCAGGCGCACAACGATTTTATCAGGATTATAGCACATACCGATCAAAAAGGAAACATCTTTAAGGAGGGCTTACCATGAAACTGAAAAATTCTGTTCAAGTCAACGCTTTTGTTGAAGCCGTAAGTCGCTGCAAGGGCAATGTATTCCTGCGTTCTCTGCAGGGCGACATCTTCAACATGAAATCCTCTCTGAGCCAGTATATCGCCATGGGCGCTCTGCTGGGAGAGCATGGCGACGAGCTCGAACTGTTCTGCGAGAAAAAAGAGGACGAGCCGATCATGCTGGAGTTTGAGCGCAAGCTGTTCCACGATGAAATCTAATATTCTGCCTTATCTTAACACAAATAGGAGTTGACAAGTAACCATGAACATCCTCGTAATCAACGCCGGTTCCTCTTCCCTGAAATATCAGCTGATGGATCCGAAAAGCGGCAACGTAATGGCAAAGGGCCTGTGTGAGCGCATCAATCTGGACGGCCGCCTGACCCACAAGGTCCCGGCCCGCGACCTCAAGGTCACCCGGGAGATCCCCATGCCGACCCATAAGGAGGCCATTGAAGCCGTCATGCAGATCCTGGTGGACCCGGAAAGCGGCGTGATTTCCTCCGTCGACGAGATCGACGCAGTCGGCCACCGCGTGCTGCACGGCGGCGATAAATTCGTTGCCTCCTGCGTTGTAGACGAGGCTTGCAAGCAGGCCATCCGGGATTGCTTCCCCCTAGGCCCGCTGCACAACCCGGCAAATCTCATGGGCATCGAAGCCTGTGAAAAGGCCATGCCCGGCACGCCCCAGGTCGCCGTCTTCGATACGGCGTTCCATATGACGATGCCCCCCAAGGCCTACCGCTACGCCATCCCGACGGAATACTACGAGAATGACGCCATCCGCCGCTACGGCTTCCACGGCACGTCCCACCGCTTTGTCGCCCGCCGGGCCGCTGCGCTGCTGGGCCGGAAGGACTTCAAGATGGTCAACTGCCACCTGGGCAACGGCTCCTCCCTGGCCGCCATTCGCAACGGCGAATGTCAGGATACGTCCATGGGCCTCTCCCCGCTGGCCGGCGTCCCCATGGGTACCCGCTGCGGCGATATTGATGCCTGCGTCGTCCAGTTCATCTGCAATAAGTACGGCATGAATGTCGACGAATGCCTGACGATGCTGAACAAGAAGTCCGGCGTGCTGGCCATGTCCGAGCTCTCCTCCGACTTCCGCGATCTGGAAAACGGTGCCGCCGAGGGCAACGAAAAGTGCAAGCTCGCCCTGGAGAAGTTTGACTACGAGGTCGCCAAATATGTCGGCGCCTATGCCGCCGCCATGAACGGGCTGGATGTTCTGACCTTTACCGCCGGCGTCGGCGAAAACGGGCCGGATACGCGTGCCAGCGTCTGCTCCTATCTGGAATTTCTCGGCGTCAAGCTCGACCCGGAAATCAACAACAAGATCCACGGCAAGGAGCAGAAGATTTCCACGCCGGATTCCAAGGTCGAAGTCTGGGTCATCCCGACGAACGAGGAACTGATGATCGCGCAGGATACGGCGGAGCTCTGCAAGAAATAAGCCGCCCCGAAACATCGCGTCCCCGCCTCTTCTAAGCCATGCAGGCGTCTGCCTGCGTGGCTTTTTCCAACCTGCAGGCGTATTTTGTTCCTTGAAACAGAACGAAAGATAACTTAGATAAAAAACAAGGAGAGTGTATATGGCAAGAGGAAGATTCCAAAAAAAGCGCAGCCCCCTGGGGCCGATCCTGATTATCCTGGTGCTGGCTGCGATCGCGGCAGCCGTCTTATATTTCACCGGCGTCCTGGGGCACCGGCATCACTGCAGCGCCCCGGCGGACTGTACCGTCGCCCGCTACTGCGATGAATGCGGCAAGCTGATGGAAGCCGCCCACCAGGATCACACCGCGGGCCCCGCAGCCACCTGCGAGACGCCCCAAACCTGCACCGTCTGCGGCAAGGAGCTGGCCCCGGCCACCGGCCACACCCCCGGCCCGGAAGCCACCTGCGCCGCGCCCCAGACTTGCACCGTCTGCGGCAAGGAGCTGGCCCCGGCAACGGAGCACGTGGCGGACGAATCTGTCAACTGCGCGCTGCCCACTGTCTGCAAATTCTGCGGCAAGGAGATGGGCGAGGCCACCGGCCACGACTTTGTCAAATCCGACGATGGCATGACCGAGACCTGCAGCAAATGCGGCCAGGTCATCCACCGCAGCAAATCGACGGTCGACCAGGAAATTCTGCCGGAGACCCAAGCCAGCGGCCATTTCCACAATGACATCGACGCCTTCGAGAAAAACAACATTCTCGTCTGCGGCGACTACGCCGTCGAATACTTCAAGCTCGACGAGACCGGCTCGGACTCTTACGCCAAAATGGTCAGCGATTTTGCGGCCAAGTACCCGGACGTCCACGTCACCAGCCTGCTCATCCCCAAGGCCTGCGCCTTCTATCCCCCGCTGGGCTATGACGATGTGCTGGAAAACCAAGCCGCCTTCATCCAGGCGACGTATGACAGCATGGGCGACGGCGTCACAAAGGCCGACTGCATCGGCGTTCTGAAGGAGCACATCGGCGAATACACCTATTACCGGACGGACCACCACTGGACCTCCCTGGGCGCGTATTATGCCAGCCAGGCCTACTGCGCCGCCAATGGCATCACGGCCCGCACCCTGGGCTCCTACAAGACGATCGTCAACTGCGGCTACATCGGCTCCCTGTACTCCTTCGCAGGGGAACCGGCGCAGCTGAAGCAGAACCCGGATTACACCGTCGCCCACCTGCCGGAGACGGGCTACACCATGACCTGCACCACCGGCGGCAGCACCTTCGAAGCCAAGGCCATCAACGAAGAGGCCAGCGGCTACGCGGAGGCCTTTATGAGCGGCGACCAGGCCTTCACGGATATTAAGACGGAGAACAAGAACGGCAAGAAGCTGCTGATCTTCAAAGAGTCCTACGGCAACGCCTTCGCGCCGTATATGATCGACTATTACGAAGAGATCATCGTCATCGACATCCGCCAGGAGACGGCGTCCATCGCCAGCATGATTGACGAATACGGCATCACCGACGCCCTGATCATCAACAACGTCCAAGGCGCCCTGAGCCTGCGGGAGAACCTCCAGAGCAAGCTCACCTCCTGAGGGCGTGCAGGGCCCCGTAAAGCGCAAAACGCCAGCCAGGTTCTTCCCTGGTTGGCGTTTTTGACGCACGCGCCGCGCACAGCGCCTGAAACGCGGTGCGCCAGCACCTTTAAAGCGAGCGCGGTGCGCCAGCACCTTTAAAACGCAAGACCCCAAGGCAGTGATGCTGCCTTGGGGCAATTTGCTTTTTCTGCCGTCACCCGGCACGCGCTGTGTTCTGTCCGCGCTTTTAGTTCTCCGCGTCGCGGCGCTTTCTGCGGGCAAAGAGCAGGAACGCGCCGAGGATGAGGAGCAGGAGGCCGAGGCCGCCGCAGAGGAGGATCGGGGCGATGGGCTGGCCGGTCTGGATCAGCGTCGCCGTGTTCGTGATCGTGACGGTCCCGTTCGCGGCCTGGTAGGACGGGGTGTAGCCCCGGGGGATGTTCGTCTCCAGGACCTGCCAGTTGCCGTCGGCGGCAAGATTTTTCCAGGTGTAGCGCCAGTTATTTGCCGCGCTGAGCTGGACGGTCTGGTACGCCGCCTTGCCGTTGTAGAGCGTCACAGAGACGGACGATGGCCGGCTGGCGGGCTTATCATTGCTCCAGCGCTTTTCCACCGTGATGGTCACGGGCGTCCCCGGGGTCGGAGTGGGCGGCGTGTCCTTCGTGTTGGTGATGGTGGTGACATTGCCCTCCGTCGCGTAGCTGACGGTGTACCCCGCCGGGACGGACGCCTCTTCGACGGTCCAGGTGTGGCCCTCGACCAGGCGGTCGAAGGTATAGGCCCAGCCGTTGGCGGCGCTGAGCTCCTGCGTCTCAGCAATCTTGCCATCGCGCAGCAGGTTCACGGTGATGGTGTCACCGGTGTGATTGGCGTTGCCGTCGGACCAGAGCTTGCGGGCCGTCAGCTGGCTCTCCTGGAAGGCCTCCAGATGGAAGACCCAGTCGACCTCGCCGATGCGGTTTGCATACGTGTTATCCAGCTCTGCCGGGACGGTGAGCTCGACCCGGAGCTTGGCCGTCTCGCCGGAGCGGAACGTGCCCAGCAGGCGGTTTTCCTGCAGGCCGCCGGCTTCCTCCGGAGCGGCGTCGAAGATGAGCGTCTCCCCGTTCCAGACCTTCATAGAGAGCTTGGAGAGGAAGTCCCGGGCCGTCGCGACGGTCTCCGACGCGGCGACGGACTCGCTCAGTGGGTTTGCCGCCTCGTCGTGGGGGACGGCGCGCAGATAGAGGTTGACAAAGTCGCTGTCCGTAGCGGCGTTGCGGAAGGTGATCTCCTCCGTCACCACGTCGCCGGGCATGACGTTTTTGAAGTTCTGGAACAGGTCCGTCGCGGTGTAATCGCTGCCCGGCTGGAAGTCAAAGCCGGTGTCCGCGCCTTCATAGGTGATCGTCGAGGCCGCCGCCAAAACCGGAGCCGCCAGACACGCCACCGCCAGCAGGATCAGCAAAAGGGAACGCAGCGTTTGAAACGTCTTTTTCATCCTTCTACCTCCCTCAGCCCGCCGTGTACGACGTCACGTCGTTTTCCGTGATTGTGACGCCCCAGGCTTCACCAACGGCCTTGGCCGGAACAGACTGGATGGCGGACGCTATGATCTCCACAGAAAGGTGATACCCAGTTGGAACCTCCGCCTCGGGCAGCTGCGTGCAGCTTTCGATCAGGTTTCCGGTGCTTGCGCCAGGTGCGACGGGCGTCAGATAATACCAGTACCCGTCCTCACCTTTTGCCCAGCCGGTCCCCGCAGAATAGGTGATCGTATAATCAACCCCCTCCTGGGGAACCTTTGCCGTTACGGTTTGGTCCGCAGTGTTTTGATCCTTCCTCCAGGTGATATTGACCGTCGCCCGAAGATAGGCATCAATATCCCCTGTGTTTTTCACTGCGACATTACTTTTTGTCGTGCCGTCAAAGCTCTCCGTCACCTGACTTGAAACCTTTGACGGGGTAAATGTATTCTTCTTTGCCGCCGTCCTCGTTGCAAGGAATGCAACCGTGCTGCCAATCGCGATTCCGAGGAGCAGAAGCAGGGAAACGAGCAGTGTAACCGGCTTTCTCTGCCGGTGCGCACGTACACGCTTTTGCGTATGGGCTTCGAATTTCCCCTGATATCTGCCCTGATTATGATGCTTCATTGTGCCGTTCCCCCCTTCTTACGGGTTTGCCCCGAAAAGGTTGACGCGAAAGCTGTCCCCATCGAGCCAGTTGTTTTTCGTGCGCTGATTTGCAAACGGCAGCGTCGTACCGCCCACTGCAAGCGTGATTTCCTGCGCATTTCCAGCAGGCGCATACCGCCACGACCAGCCGGTCATTTCTGTCACACGGTATTTGCCGACCGGAAGGTCCGTAATCGTCGTTTTCCCGTTGCCGTGCACGGTGACGGTCAAGTTGATTTCTTCCGTCTTGGCCTCGATCCCCTGGATGTGGAAAAGGAAGGTCTGATTCTCGTCTATGGCCTCCCAGCCGCTCTTTTGGATGGTAAGCGTTGTCCGTGTCGGTTCATAAATAAAGATGATCTTGTTCTGCTCCGGATCCGAAGAAAGGTCCTGCTGAATCGAATACTGCTTCGGTGCATAGCCGGGAATCGGTAGGTATTTCTCTGTCACAGTGGAAAACGCTGTCGTCTTAGCTACGGGGTCGATCAAATTGTTGCCGTCAGCGTCCTGATAATACACCGTATACTGCACAGAGGTCGCCTCGGTGTAATAGAAGATGATTTCCTGATTATCCTGCCGTATGATTTCGCTTGTACTGGTCTTTTCCGGATAGTACTTCCCCTGTTCATCGGCAGGCAGCAGATTCAACTCCGTACCCATCTTCGCTTTTTCTGTAACCGTCGTCCCAATCATGACGGAATTGGTCCGATCGTCTGCAATGCGCTCCGTCGTTCCCTTTTTGTAATAGTGAACCAGATAGGTCACCGAGGTTGGCATGGCGTATTTGGGATAGAGCGCATAGTTCCTTGTGATCGGCATGGTAAAGGAGAAGGGCTTTTCTGTCTCTCCCTCTCGATAGAACCAGCCGACAAACACATACGGGGGATTACTGGGATCCTTCGGCGCAGTCGCAAGGGTATATTTCTCGATGTTCTCCTGCACCCCGGTATAGCCCTCATACGTGTACGGCGTCTGCATCGTCTCATCCGTATAGGTCCGGACGGTGTACAGCCCGTTGACCCACTTGGCGTAGAGGGCCTTATTGGCATTCGGCATGGTATGAGCAGCCAGGTCATACGGTTCGCCGGTGCATTCCGGGTTCTGATACCAGCCGACGAAAAACGCATCCGGCTCAACGGTTGTTGGCTTTGCCGTCGGGGTATAAGCATACGGCGAAAGCGGAGCCTGGTACTTTACAGTGTGCTGTTGATCTGTGTTGTTCTGGGACGCTGAGTAGAATTCAAGCGAATAGGTATTGCGCTTGTAATAAAACTTGGCGCCATTACAGTTGGCCCCGGTCGCCGCGCCGTGGTCATAGGTGAAGCCCTCAAACTCATAGCGGTCCTCATCGGTAACAGTAAAATTCGTTCCTTTAAAAGTAAGGGTAAAAATCACCTGATACGTGCCGTTCAAGTCCTCCGCATAGTAGGTCATCGTGCTTGTGCCGGAGCCGCTGGTTGTGTAACGATAGTAGGTGATATTCCGCTGCGGCATCACGCCTATGTAGTTCGTATACGGCCCGCTTGCATCGCGGTTTTCACTCCAGAAGCTGCTGCCGGCTTTTTTTACAATTGCATTGTATTCGTCAGCGATATTCTTGCCCCAGCGGGCGCTGATCGTGCCAAAGTCGTTGTTATTGGAGTACGCATCCCGGAACTGCAGCGTAAAGACCTTTCTTGTGAAGTACACATTCAGCACAGAGCTGCCGTCGGCCGCGACCGTCACAGTATCGCTGCGCTCGTAATCCCACAGCTTGCTGTCCGGTTGGATATCGGACATATACTTCTTGGGCGTCTCGCTGAGGCCGCAGATCAGGGTGCCGCATGCATCGCTATGGTCATGCGCTTCCATGCCGCAGCTGTAGCAGGTAGCAACATGGGTATGGGTGCAGGATAGCTTTGCTTTGTATGCCCAGAATTGGTCTTTGTCATTACCAGACACAATATAACCGCTATGATCGTGCGCATTTATTCTGCCACTATCTTTCACAGCGTCCCCATCACAGGCGTTCGCATTTACCAAATACCAAGAATCATTAAAATACAGATAGTATTTGTCATACTTCAGTTGATTTCCAGTATATCCCCCCGCTTCACATCTTACTCTATAAACATAGCCATTTTGAAGTTCACCAAATAGTGCAGCAAACTGTTCAACATCTCTGCTGTCACTTGGCGTTTCCTGACTTGTTCCGCCGTAGCATGCGGCGTCATGTGTATGCGGGCAATTCTTCAAGCACTCCGCTGTATGCGTATGCTCCTCTTTCCCACACGTCAGCTTCCAGCATTTGTCGGTATGGACATGGCTGATCTCGATCTCCGGGTCCCAGGTGACCTCGTGGCCCACATGGCCCCAGGCCTGGTGGGAGGAGAGGTAGGAATACTCATCATCGTTGGCGTTTTGCCCCCAGAGAACAATGGTGTAGTCTGCATGCCCCTTTTCCGCCTCCCACTGGGCGACATAGGTCACGCTCTGTTCGATTGTCACGGTGCCGGTGAGCTCTGGGCTCCATCCAAGGAAGCGATAGCCCTTGCGCCGCGGCTCTTTCACCTTCGATGCGTCAAAGGTCGTGCCGTATTTTGCATAGATCGGCTCCGGGCCGTCAATGCCGCCGTTGACATCAAAGGTCACGGTGTAATACTCTCGATCGTAATAAATCTCGACCTTGGTCGTGCCGTCCGCCGCGATTGTCGTCTGCGGGATGCCCTTGCAGCGGTAGCCGGGCTTGTGATTCGCAACCGCCTGGGTGTAGGCGTCGATATCACCCTCCAGTTCAACAATCATTGGGTCCAGGGCGTACTGATTATCCTCAAGATTTTGATAATAGTGGTAGACGGTGTACTTCGCTGTTCCGGCAACATAATACAGGGTAACGGTCACATTTTCCTGGACCGCATCGAGATCAAAGTGCAGGGTATAATTGCCCGTCGCGTTATCCTTCTGCAGTGCAATTCCTTCCCCCAGCCCCTCGGCTTGGTCCGTCGGAATGGAGTAGTTGAAGAGCTTCGGAATCTCCAGGGTCTTCCGGAAGGCGCTTCCCTTTTCGATCTGCGCAGTATACGGCTGCGCGACCATCCCATGGTTGCTTTTGTAAACATAGTTTACGGTAACCGTAACGGTATCCTCCGCCGCATTGACCGGCGAGGCAATGCCGCCGAACGGGACAGAGGAAAAAAGCATCACCAGGCAAAGCAGCAGGCCAAGGCCCCGCCGCATAGCGCGGCGCGAGCTTCCTGCCAGCCGTTTCGGATTGTGCATCACTGTCCCCTCCCTCCTTTAGTTGGATTCCGGCCATCCGGATGCTGCCAGTGCCGTCTTGCCGTTGTTTGCTGTTTGGACGCCTTGGGCCGCGACGTCGACGGTCGCGGTGGCGTTCTGGTAGGCGTTGCCCATGGAGCTGCTGAAATCGACCGTTGTGAAGATCGGCGCGGTCGTCGCCCCGGCCGGGAGGGGTTTGTTATAATAGAGATAGCCGTCCTCCCCCAGGGTCCAGTCGGTGGTGTTCAGGTCCAGCTGCAGCAGGCTCAGGTCGGGCTCGCCATCTCCCGCCAGCTCGATGCCCTTCGTCACCAGGACGCGAATCCACGCTTCGGCGGTACCCGTGTTCTTGATCTCCGCGAGCTTTGTCACCTTCATGCCGGGCAGAATGCCGTCCAGGTCCTCAAAGGGCGTCTCGCGGGCCTCGTCCGCCCACTCCTGAACGGTGATTCCTACCCCGCCGGTGGTGATGACATTGTGCGCCTTGCCCTCTGCGTTAAAGAACGCAATGGTCCCCGCAGCGAGAAGCGTCGCGCAGATCGCCAGCACAGAGAAAATCAATAGTTTTCGCTTCATTGTCCCTTCTCCTCTCATACTGTATTGGGAAAATCCCCCCGGATCAAAAAACGAAGCTGTATGGCTTTATCAGGCCATATGAGAACATCCGGGGTTAGCCGGGTGCTCTCATATGGTCTGCGCCCCGAAGGGCACAGACCACGGGATGGAAAAAGTTAGTTCTGCGCGTCAAATGCAGCCCAAGCTGCGGCAGCGTCCGCAAAGCCCTCGGCCTGAATGGCGTCAGCCTCGACCAGAACGTTCAGGCTCAGGGTCTTGCCATTGTCGGTCTCGGTCGCAGTGATAGCACGGGCGTCGATCGCCTTCTGGATTTCAGCGCTGTCAGCAGCCTTGTCAATGCCGATGAAATTCCAGACGTTCCACTCGGTCATCTTACCGGCAGCCAGAGGCTTGGTGCGGGTGAAGGTGTAAACGTCGTAGGTTACGCCGTCCTTGGTAACACTGGCCTTATCAATCGCAGGAGCATTGTTCCAGCCGCCGCCCTTTTGATCGATGAACTCGCCGCTGATAAAGGAGGTGCTGCACCACTGGTTGGTGATCACGCCGCCGTCCTTCACGGCAACAAAGTCATTGTTGGCTGCGGAGGGAACCATCACGCGGATGCGGATGTAAGCGTCGTTCGCGCCGGTGTTAATAACATAAGGGCACTTGGCAACGCCGCGGCCGGGCACCATGTTCTCGCCCTTCACGGCCAGATAGTCCTGCATATAGGTCGTAGCGTCTTCCTTGATCTCGTCATCGGTGAAGGCCTTGTGGCCGTCGGTGACGTACGCCATACCGCTTGCGGTATGGGTAGGATCGGGGATAGATGCATCGCCGGAGTTGTCGTTGCCCTCGCGGTGGAACCGGGACTCGATCAGGTCGATGCTGACATTTCCCACGGTGAACGTATTCTTAGCAGAATCGTTATCGGTAAAATACGCCAGCGTGGCGCCGACAACGGCGATGGCCAGAAGCGCAACGCACAGGCAAATCGCAGTAATCTTCTTTTTCACGTTTGCTTTACCTCTTTTATGTAGTTGATATTGTTTCTACGCCCGCGCGCAGAGGGGAAACTTGTCGATGCAGCCTTTCAAAAAAGCCGCGTTCCCAAAAAGCAATTACGCCTGTTTGTCGAATGCGTCGAAGGCTGCGGCAGCGTCCGCAAAGCCTTCGGCCTGAATGGCGTCAGCCTCGACCAGAACGGGGAATACACCGTTGGGATAGGGGCCGGTCTTGCCGAAGAGCGCTTCGCTCTGGGCGCTGGTAACCGTGGTATCCATGTGGATGGTGCCCCAGACGTTCCAGTAGGTCATCGCACCGGGAGCCAGAGGATCAATGCGGGTGAAGGTGTAGACGTTGTACTTGACGCCGTCACGTTCTACGTTGCCAGTCTGATCAATTGCCATGGTGAATTCTTTCTGGCTCATGGCACTGGAGGTGTACATGCTGCTGTTCAGAACTGCGGTGTCCAGATCAGCGGGGATCATCACACGGATGCGGATGTAAGCATCGTTGTTGCCGGTGTTCTTGACATAGGGCATCTTGTGATAGGAACGGCCGGGGATGAGCTGCACGTTTTCGCACGTATACTCCGCCGCATTCGCTTCGATCTGTGCATCGGTGTAGAAGGTATCGCCAGCCTTGTACTTGCTGGTGTTGCCGGTGCCTTCCTTGGCAACATCAGACCAAAGCTCCGAGTCAGAAGTTGCGCCGTTGGCGACACCAGCGTTTTCACGGTGCAGGCTGGACTCCAACAGGTCGATCTTGACATTGCCCACAGTGAACGTATTCGTTGCGGACTTCGTGTCGGTGAAATACGCCAGCGTGGCGCCGACAATGGCGATGGCCAGAAGTGCAACGCACAGGAAGATGGCTGTCAGTTTCTTTTTCATGTTTGCTTTACCCCTTTTATGTAGTATGATACTGTTTCTGCGCCCGCGCGCAGGGGGTTACTCAGGGATTGGCGGCGGTCTGCGCGTCAAATGCAGCGAAGGCCTCCGTGGCATTCGCAAAGCCTTCCGCCTGGATGGCGTCAGCCTGCACCAGAACGTTGACGGTCATGGTGCCATCCTCCAATACCTTAATAAAGCCCTTCTCAACGGCAGTCTGGATGTCAGCGCTGGTTACGTTCTTGCCAATACCGACATAGTTGATAACATTCCATTCGGTCATCGCGCCAGCCTTGAGAGGCTCAACGCGGGTGAAGGTAAGGACGTCATACTTCAAGCCATTGCCATCGGTGTAGCCGTTCTCTTCAATGACAGGCCAGTTCACCCCGTTTGCTCCGTGCTGGAACTCACCGGAGCTCGTGGCAGAAGAGCAGAACATTGCGTTGATGAAGCCATGATAGCTGCCCTCATAATCGTGAGGCGCCATCACGCGGATGCGAACATAAGCGTCATTGTCGCCGGTGTTGACCACATAGGGGCACTTGGCAAAGTTGCGGCCGGGGACCATGTTTTTACCGCGTTCGCCGATATATTCGGAGTATTTCTCGGCGTCTGCCTTGATCTCGTCATCGGTGAAGGCCTTGTGGCCGTCGGTGACGTACTTCATGCCGCTTGCGGTCTGGGTGGGATCGGGGATGGATGCATCGCCGGAGTTGTCGTTGCCTTCGCGGTGGAACCGGGACTCGATCAGATCGATCTTGACATTTCCCACTGTGAACGTATTCGTTGCGGACTTCGTGTCGGTGAAATACGCCAACGTGGCACCGACAATGGCGACGGCCAGAAGCGCAACGCACAGGCAAATCGCGGTAATCTTCTTTTTCACTTTTTACTCCTCCTGTAATCTCCCATCCGGTGGAGGTAACATCAGATGGGGCGTGGTGTTTGGATTTCGGGGTTAGGGCGCAATGTTGGCCCAAGCCGCTGCAGCGGTAAATTTCTCCGTGTTGTTCTTATACAGCTGAGACGCATAGGCGGTGACCGTCAGGGTGGGGTATGTATCCGCCGTCAGGTCATTCATCTGCTCTTTGGTGACTTCGCCCTTTACCGAGACCTGATTGCCCTGCAAGACCTCGAAGGTTGTATCCGCAGTTGCTGCTGCGACCTCACGATAGTACACGCCAGGAGCTTCAGGCAACGGTTCCCAGCCATCTGCCATCTCATAGGTCATAAAGGTATCGAAGTTATCAGACTTCTCCAGCTTCACAAACAGATAGCATGCTTCGCTGTCCGCCTTGACAGTAACCTTCGGGTCCTTCTCAATATCCCAGCCGGGAATCATTTGGAAATGATTCTTAGTCTCCTTCAGCTCAATATTGATATTACTCGTCGTGAACGTATTCGTGACCGAAGGCGTCTTATCCGTCAACCAAGCCACCGTACCGGCGACGACGCCGACAACGACAAGGGCGATGGCCAGAAGCAGCGCTAAGCTTTTCTTCTTCATGTGGCTTTCCCTCCTTTCCGCAGTAGTTCGCTCTGGGAATTCTATGCAAGCCGGGCTAAGCCAGCGCCCGCCCCGCCGCTGTAGATAAAATTACGTTCCTCTCTTGCATTTTTCGGCAAATTGCTATATGATTGCAAAAGAGTGTACTAACAATATGCTTTAAACGCCAGGCGTTGCGCCAAACGTTGCGTCCCACGCCGCTTTTTCAGAAGCAAAGCCGTCTTTCTGCACCGCATAGGCAGTGACGGTAACCTTTGTTTCAGCAGAAAAGTTGTTCCAGCTATCTGCAGCATCCGCATGGTTAGCAATTGTGAAGCTTTCGAACACAGGGAGATCTGTGATCTCTGCGCTCTTGGTATAAGTCTTGTAATAAACGTTTGCGACGCCAGTAAGGGGTTGCCACCCATATCCAGCAATCTGAGCCGCAATTGTCGGGCTACCTTCATAGCTTGCAATGCCGTTTTCGACCTTCACAAAAATGAAGCTGTCTTCGCTGTTCGCCTGCACATGCACCGTCGGGTCCTTCGTGTATGCATGGCCCGGGAGCAGATGATAGGCATTTTCCTTGACACGGGCAGCACCCGCAACCGGCGTGCCGTCCTCTTTGACCTTGGCTTCGTCCAGCATAATGTCGACCTTACCGACCGTGAACGTATTGACAACCTGGTCGTTCGACGTCAAATACGCCATCGTGCCCAGCACAGAAGCGGTCACGAGCAATACGGCACAGAGCACAAGCATGAGTGCCTTGGTTTTTTTCTTCATGTAAAAACCCTCCTTAAAAATTTTTCATTTTTCATATTTTGGAATCGCAGTGCCCTGCGTTTACCACTGATTTCGTCCGGGCCCTCGTCCCCGGTCATTCCGGCCGCTGGGGCGGCTCCTGGTCACCGCTTTCTGCGCGGCGGGGCTCGGTATAAAGGCCCTTCTTTTTCTTCTGTGCGCCCTTCTTGTCGCCGGAGAGCAGATCCGGCAGGATTGCCAGCAGCAGGAGAACTGCGCCGCCGGACAGGGCAATATAGGTCCCCGGCGGGTGCTGAATATAATCGGCGACGTACCCTAGATAAGGTACGGTAAAGACCGGCACACCGATGACGTTCTTATAATGTACCAGCCCGGCGTCCTCCGCGTCGTTCGCATCGCCCTTCGTGCGGAAGCGGATGACGGTGCTGTCCTCGGCATCGGGGACGACTTCGGTCACCCGGTGGGTGGCGACGGTGTCCTCGTCGAGCAGAAAGGTAATGGGCTGGCCGGGGGTGATCGTAAAGGGATCGACCCTTTTGACGTAGATCAGCGACCCGGTGTGATACGTCGGCTCCATGGAGCCGGACAGGACGGTATAGACCTGCAGGCCGAATAACCGCACGCCGACCAGCGCGATGGCCAGCAGCACGACCAGCGCCACCAAGACACTGCTGATAATACTCCAAGCTTTTTTCATACCGCAGCCTTCCCCTCCTCCAACAGGAGCTCCGGCCGGATATTCGGCGCGATAAAGCAATAAATCTGCGCAAAGGCCCAGCGGGTCAGCTCCGGGCTATTGGCGACCGCGCCGCAGACGACGCGGCCGGCAAAGGTCAGCATCGTCGCAAACAGCTGGTGCAGCAATAGGGAGAGATTCGTCCCCGGCAGGAAGCTGCCGCGGATTTCCTCCAGCAGTGGGCGGTAGCAATTGAGATGATCTTCGTAGGCATATTTTTGGCAGCTGGCGGAGTAATAGTAACGATAGTAAAAGCTGCAGTCGGCTTCCTTCTCCAGGATAAACGCCCAGCTGGTCTGCCAGAGCAGGAAGGCCCGCTCCTTCCAGGTGCAGTTTTCCATCCGCATCACCGGCAGCGTTTTCTGCAGGAGCTGAACGAAGCGCTTGTCCTCTTCCAAAAAAGCCTCCCGCAGGAGCATTTCCTTGTTCTCAAAGCAGCGGTAAATATAGGCCTCGTTGAGATTTGCTTCATTGGAGATCAATTTTGTCGTCGTCCGCTCCAAGCCGTACTGGGCAACGACGCGAACTGCACTTTCCAGGAAAGTACGACGCATCGTTTCCATGCGCTCCTGCCTGGTGCTGCGCACAGCCTGCTCGCTTTGCTTCATCTTCTGTCGCTCCTTTTTCGTAATAAGCAAACACTTA
>CAUBIP010000025.1 GCA_958436045.1 uncultured Oscillospiraceae bacterium
GGGCATCCCGGTCGTCATCGCCATCAACATGATGGACGTCGTCCGGAAGAACGGCGACAAGATCAACACCGCGCAGCTGGCCGAAGCGCTGGAGTGCAAGGTCGTTGAGATCTCCGCCGTCAAGAGCGAAGGCGTCATGGCGGCGGCGGAAGCGGCCATTGAAGCCGCGAAGCAGGGCAGCTGCATCCCGCTGCACACCTTTACCGGCACCGTCGAGCACGCCATTGCGCACATTGAGGAAGCGGCAGTACATAATCTGCCCGAGGCAGAGCAGCGCTGGTACGCCGTCAAGATCTTCGAGCGGGACGACAAGGTCCTTGAGCAGCTGAAGCTCAACCCGCAGATCGCGGCCCATATCGAAAAGGATATCCAGGCTGCCGAGGAAGAGATGGACGACGATGCCGAATCCATCATCACCAACGAGCGCTATATCTTCATCGGTCAGCTGATGAAGCGCTGCTACAAGAAAAAGGCAGTGGGCAAGCTCTCCACGTCGGATAAAATTGATAAGATCGTGACGAACCGCATCCTGGCCCTGCCGATTTTCATCGTCATCATGTGGGCGGTCTACACCATCTCCATCGGCACCATCGGCGACTGGGTCACCGGCTTTATGAACGACACGCTCTTTGGCGAATGGATCGTCCCGGGCGTTACCTCCGGCCTGGAAGCCATCGGCTGCGCCGACTGGCTGACGAGCCTGGTTGCAGACGGTATCATCGGCGGCGTCGGCGCTGTTCTGGGCTTTGTCCCGCAGATGCTGATCCTGTTCGTCCTGCTGGCCATGCTGGAGGACTGCGGCTATATGTCCCGTGTCGCGTTCATCATGGACCGGATCTT
This sequence comes from uncultured Oscillospiraceae bacterium, assembly GCA_958436045.1. Classification (GTDB taxonomy): domain Bacteria; phylum Bacillota; class Clostridia; order Oscillospirales; family Oscillospiraceae; genus SVMC01. The sequence goes on from CAUBIP010000025.1 coordinate 841, forward strand.
CCGCAAGTTCGGCCTGTCTGGCAAGAGCTTCATCCCGATGCTGGTCGCAACGGGCTGCGGCGTCCCCGGTGTTATGGCTTCCCGTACCATCGAGCAGGACCGTGACCGGAAGATGACCATCATGACCACCTGCTTCATCCCCTGCGGCGCCAAGATGCCCATCGTGGGCCTGATCGCAGGCGCCCTGTTCGGCGGCAGCTCCTGGGTTGCAACCTCTGCGTACTTCATCGGCGTTGCCGCGGTTATCATCTCCGGCATTATTTTGAAGAAGACCAAGGGCTTCGCCGGTGATCCGGCTCCCTTCGTCATGGAGCTCCCGGCTTACCATGCACCGATCCCGGTCAACGTCCTGCGGGCGACCTGGGAGCGTGGCTGGAGCTTTATCAAGCGTGCCGGTACCGTCATTGTGGCGGCCAGCATCGTGATCTGGATCCTCAACAGCCTGTCCTTTGAAGGCGGCTTCCATTACATTGGCGATGGCGACGAAATGTCCATCCTGAATCTCATCGGCGAAGGCATTGCCGTGCTGTTCTACCCCCTGGGCTTCGACCGTTGGCAGGCTGCTGTCGCGACCGTGCTTGGTCTCGTGGCCAAGGAAGAGGTCGTTGGCGTCTTCGGCTCCCTGTCCTCCATGGGCAGTGCGGATTTGGCGATGGAGCTAGTCGAGGCGGGTAATTCCTCCGGTCTGACCGTCATTGGCCAGGAATTCTTCAATGGCAGTCAGCTGGCAGCGTATTCCTTCATGATCTTCAACCTGCTGTGCGCACCCTGCTTTGCTGCGATGGGCGCCATCAAGCGGGAAATGAACAACGCCAAGTGGACCTGGGCAGCCATCGGCTACATGTGCGGCTTTGCGTATGTCGTCGCGCTAATCGTCTATCAGCTCGGTATGCTCATCTCCGGCAACGGCTTCACCGTTTGGACCGCTGTCGCGATCATCGCCCTGGCTGCGCTTCTCTACCTGCTGGTTCGCAAGAATAAGTACGACGAAAACACGCTGCGCGTCCATGAGGTCGCCGCGGCGAAATAAGGAGGGGTCTTTATGGCTACTGTGATCATTGCATCGATTGTCGCGATCCTCTTTGTAGCGATCATCGCTTCGGAGATCCACAAGAAAAAGACGGGGAAGAGCTCCTGCGGCTGCTCCTGCGGCGGCTGCGATGGATGCAACACTTGCCATCAAGACAAGACCTGACCCCACCGTCCGCCGGGCCCGGCTTTGGCCGGTCCCGGCGGTGGCGTGGCGGTCTTTCTGCCGGGCGATCCCAGATTCGCGCCGCTTTTCTTTTTTGCTAAAAGTTAGCCTACGCTAACTTCCGGAATCAAACACTTAAATTTGCGCCATACTGCTAGAGAGCGCTTGGGAAGGGGAGAGACGAATATGTCCGAGGAACTTTTGATTCAGCACTGCGCGCCGACCCTGGCGGGGCTCAAGACCGGCAGCCTGGTCACAGCGCCGTGCCCGGATGTCCCGGCGGTGCTGGCGCAGCTGCGGCAGTGGAACCGGCGGCTCTCGCCGAAGGGCGTACAAATTTTGCCCCTGCGGTTTACCCCCGGGCATGTGCTGCTGTACCTGTACCGGTCGCGCCAGCTGGAATCCGACCTGCACCAGCGCGATGCGGCGGCTATTTTGCGCAAAAAAGGCTACACCGATCCGGCAACGGGCCGCTGCCTGGCCCAGCTGATGGCCCATCTGCGGCAGGATGCGGAATTTCCCCACGAGATCGGCCTGTTTCTCGGCTATCCGCCGGAGGATGTCCAGGGCTTTATGGAAAACAAAGCAGCCCACCATAAGCTGGCAGGCTGCTGGAAGGTCTATGGCGATGTCGATGCGGCGCAGCAGACGTTCGCCCGGTATAAAAAATGCACCCGGGTCTATCTCGACCAGTGGCGGCGCGGCGCAACGCTGGAGCGCTTGACAGTCTCTTCTTAAAATTACAGCTTGAATTCTCTCAACGCCCCGCCGCCCCGGGGCGTTTTTCGTGTACGCATCCCTTGCCGCTCTCTTTGGGAGAGGTGGCTGCGCGCGGCGGGGACGGAGAGGGCCTCGTTTGCATTATTTGCGAAGCGTCGCGGCAGGGAAGTACTCCCGCACAAAATCGACATCGTCCACGCGGAAGCTGGCGCCGTTCAGGTATTCCAGGTCCTCTGCAGGCGTCGTGAAGCGAAATTCCAGGCGGTAGGCGTAGAGGGCCTGGTATTTGCGCGGGGCGTTCTTGCCCAGTGTGCCGTATTTTCCGTCTCCCAGCAGGGGACAGCCCGCGTGGGCGAACTGGGCGCGGATCTGATGGGTCCGGCCGGTGATGAGCTCGCATTCGACGAGGCTCAGGCCGTTCGAACTTGCCAGGGTCCGGTACTTCGTCTGGGCTGTCTTCGACCCCTTCTGGGGTTGGTCCGTGACATAGACGCGGTTTTTGACGGCGTCCTTGAAGAGATACCCCTTCAAGACCCCCTGTGCAGGCCGGGGCGCGCCCTTGACGATGGCGAGATAATACTTCCCCAGCTCCCGGTCCCGAATTTTCTGATTCATGACCCGCAGGGCCATGGCCGTCTTTGCGGCGATGACGATGCCGCCGGTGTTGCGGTCGATGCGGTTGCACAGGGCCGGGGCAAAGGCGTGCTCCTGCTTCGGGTCCCATTCGCCCTGGGCGTAGAGATAGGCCTGGATCTGGTCGATGAGCGTCCGGCCGTACTCCGCGCCGTCGTGGGGGTGGACAGCGATGCCGGGACGCTTGTCCACCAGCAGGATCTGGCTGTCCTCATAGACCACATGCAGCTTCGGCGCCGTGACCTTTTTCCAGCCGCTGTCCGGCGCGGGCTTTTCAAAATAGCGGTCGTCCAGATACAGGCGGACGACGTCGCCGTCGCACAGCCGCTGGCCGCGCTCGGCCCGCTTGCCGTTGACCTTGATATTCTTGGTGCGGATGCCCTTTTGCATCAGGGAGGCGGGCAGCAGCGGCGCCGCCTTACCCAGGAAGCGGTCCAGGCGCTGCCCGGCATCGTTCCCGGTGATGATAAATTCCTGCATGGCGGCTCCTTTACGCTTTGTCCCCGATGCTGATATCGACGCCGTTGACCTCGACGGATTCCTCCGCGTTGATGAGGATGTACTTGACCCCGTCGATGACCCGGGTCTGGACGAGGTCACTCCGGGCGGGGTTGACCTGAATCGTGACATCCGGCGTCTTCAGAGCAAAGTGCCGGTCGTCGATGAGGTTTTCCGGGCTCAGCTGCGCATCAAGCCCGAAGTCCTCCTCCAGCCGGACGGCAAATTTTGCCAGCTTCTCCTCCGGGACCTGGCACTGGGCCAGCACCTGGCGCACCTGCCCCTGGGAGATCAGGAGCGGCTCCTCCGCTCGGGACTCCTTGTGGACCTCGATCATCTCGCTCAGCTGCTCATGCACCTGCTGGACGACGTCGAAGCTGCAATCCTCTTCTAAGGTGCTCGTCAGGATCGCTTCAAAATTCTTCTTCTGCTGCGCCGCCGGGAGGGGAATGTCCGTGTGGAAGACCTCGCCGACGAAATCCTCATAGCTCTGGGTCTGGTCCTTGCAGTAATACAGGGCGTTGTAGATATTCGTCCGGCGGCCGTCAAAGGCCGGGAACAAAAACCCCAGCGCCGGCATGGAGACGACCCAACCAGCGTCCTTATCCTGGAATTCCTGCTCCTTGGCGATATACCGCAGGGCGGATTTGGAGAGCTTCACCGGGCAGATTGCGCACAGGACGTAGCTGTAACTCTCGTCGCTGCGGTCCTGCAGCAGGCCGTCCTTGCCGCGGAAGGGGACATCGTAGGTGTCATGGGCCAAGAGGATGAGGTAATTCTCCCCCAGATGGACGCTGCTGACGGCCTTCTCATAAAACTGCTGCAGCACCGCCTCGTCCTCCAGCTTCGTATCCCGCAGGGACATCAAAAGCTGATGCTCCGGGCTCCCGGCGACCTGACTCGTGGCAAAGCAAATGTCGATAAGCCGCTTGCCCAGCGCGCCCGTCATGGTCCGCTTGAGAATCGCCAGATATTTTTCCGCTTCATTTTCCGGCATCATCGCGACGCTGCGGGTGAAGCTGGTGATGATCTCGCCGCTGCCGGTGACATAGCAGCCGTGAATTTTCGTGATATTATTCTTCTGCGGCCGCAGGCGGCGGCGCAGCTCGCGCAGTTCCTTGTCGATCATGGGGCCTCTCCTTACTCTTGGCGGCGCGGGCGGGGCAAAAAAATACTCCGGCGGCCCGCCGCCGAATGGCGTGAATCTTGCTTTCGTGCCCTTATTATAAAATGTGCCGGGGAGCCTGTCAACCTCTTTTGCCGCCCCGGCCGCCCTTGACGCTGGGGTGAAAATCCGCTATAGTGAAGAAAAAGACGCGGGAAGGGAGGGGCACGCATGGTGAAGCAAAAGAGGAAAAAGCGGCTTGCGTTGCTGGGGTGCCTGGTGCTGGCGGCGCTTGCTGCCCTGTACTTTGCCCGGGCATATCATCTTCTGCCGGAGCGGACCTACACGGCGGAGGATTTTGGCATCCCCGTCGCCGTCAGCCCGGTGGATTTCAACGGCAACGGCGTGGACGACTATGCCGACCTCGTCCTCGGCGCGCGGCAGGACGCGAAAAATCACCCGCGCTATGACGGCGCGTACCAGCCCGGCGGCTACCCGCCGGACGACATCGGCGTCTGCACCGACGTCATCTGGCGCGCCTTCCGCCAGGCGGGCTACTGCCTGCGGGATATGGTCGACGCCGATATTGCCGCCCGCCCGGCAGCCTATCCCCAGATCAACGAGCCGGATTCGGATATTGACTTCCGCCGCGTGCCGAATCTGCACTGCTTCTTCGCCGCCTATGGCCAATCGCTGACCTGCGACACGACGCAGATCGACCAATGGCAGCCGGGGGATATCGTCATTTTCGGGCGCGATACCCACATCGGCATCCTATCCGACCGGCGCAATCGTGACGGCCGGGCCTATGTCATCCACAACGGCGGCCAGCCCAAGCGGGAGGAGGACTACTTCGCCCGAAACGACCGGGTCACCGCCCACTACCGCTTCGACCCCACCAGCCTGCCAGACTGGCTCAAGCTTTCCTGGCAGGCGGAATAACGCATCCCGCCCAGACAAGCCGCATAGACTTGGGTGAGGGGGGAGCGTATGAAATTTTTCCGAAAAAACTGGCCCATCTATCTGGCGGTGATCGCCGGATTTACGGGATTGTCCTTGCTCGGCTCCCGGGCGTTTGGCGCAGTGCGCGTTTACCGCGACGCCCTGGCGATGCCGCAGACGACCGTTGTGCTGGATGCCGGGCACGGCGGAGCCGACGGCGGGGCCGTCTCCTGCACCGGCGCCCGGGAGTGCGAGATCAATCTGGCCATCACCCAGCGGCTGGACGACCTTTTGCACCTGCTGGGCTGCCCGACGCTACAGCTGCGCCAGGGGGATACGGACCTTTCCAGCGCCGACGCGGCCGGCATCAGTGAGAAAAAGGTGACGGATCTGAAAAACCGTGTCGCGCGAATCAACCAGCAGGCGGACGGGGTCCTTGTCAGCATCCATCAAAATCAATTTTCCCAGAGCCAATACCGGGGCGCGCAGGTGTTTTATGCCCCGAATGCGGAAAGCCGGGCCTTTGCCGCCTTGATGCAGCAGAATCTGCGCGCCGGACTCGACCCGGCCAACAAGCGGGAATGCAAGCCCGGCAGCGGTATTTTTTTGCTGGAGAAAATCGAGTGCCCAGGCATCTTGGTCGAGTGTGGCTTTCTCTCTAATCCGGGCGAGGAGGCGCTGCTGCGGTCCAAGGACTATCAAAAGCGCCTGGCCGCCGTCCTGGCCGGGTCCATCACGGCATTTTTGGCAGGGCGCACGGCAGTTTAGCGGCTTTTTTGCTGCATTCCGGCGCGAGATATGCTATAATAACCGCAATGGGGGCGCTTTGTGCCCCACCTCGCTATGATAGCAGAAAGAAAACCCAACGGAAGGGGAGCCGGGAATGGCAAAAAGCAAGACGGTTTATGTTTGCACCGAGTGTGGCAACGAGACCCTGAAATGGCAGGGGCGCTGCCCCGCCTGCGGCGCTTGGAATACGATCACGGAGTTTACGCCCCAGCCCGCGTCGCCCGCCCGGAACCGGGGGACGACAAGTCTGACGAACCGCGCCCCTGTGGCCCTCTCGCAGGTAACCTCCACCCGGGAAATTCGCGCCACGACGGGCATGGGGGAGTTGGACCGTGTCCTGGGCGGCGGCGTCGTGGCGGGGTCGCTGGTGCTGTTCAGCGGCGCGCCGGGCATCGGCAAGTCGACCCTGCTGCTGCAAATCTGCAGCGAGCTTTGCCGGCAGCGTCAGGTTCTCTACTGCTCCGGTGAGGAGAGCGAGCAGCAGCTCAAGCTGCGGGCCGACCGCCTCCAGGTCCACACAGACCGGCTGCTCGTCCTGTCCGAGACGTCGATTGATCAGATTGTCGCCTGCACAGAGGAATATAAACCAGATCTACTGATCGTCGACTCGATTCAGACCCTTTACGCCGAGAGCAACACCGCCACATCCGGCAGTGTATCCCAGGTCAAGGACTGCACGATGCGGCTGCTGCAGCTGTGCAAGACGACAGGGCTGACGGTTTTTATCGTCGGCCATGTCAATAAGGAAGGCGCGATTGCCGGGCCGAAGGTTCTGGAGCATATGGTCGACTGCGTCCTGTATTTTGAAGGCGACCCGAATACCCACTACCGCCTGCTACGGGCGGAGAAAAACCGCTTTGGCTCCACCAACGAGATCGGCGTTTTCGAAATGGTCGATACGGGTCTGAAAGAAATTCCGAACCCGTCGGAGGTCCTGTTGGCAGGCCGCCCGGCGGGCGCGCCGGGGACCTGCGTCGCCTGTGCCATGGAGGGAACACGGCCGATTCTCGCCGAGGTCCAGGCCCTCGTCACAAAGACCAGCTTCAATGTCCCCCGGCGGACGACGAACGGCTTTGACTTCAACCGGGCGGCGCTGCTGATGGCCGTGCTGGAAAAGCGGGGCGGGCTGAAGCTGGGGATGTTTGACGCATACCTCAATGTCATCGGCGGATTGAAGCTGGACGAGCCCGCCGCCGACCTGCCCGTCGTCCTGGCGCTGGCCTCCAGCTATCGGGATACGCCGGTGCAGGCGGACCTGGCGGCCATCGGCGAGGTCGGCCTGACCGGGGAGCTGCGGGCGGTGAACCATCTGAACCAACGGCTGCATGAGCTGCACCGGCTGGGCTTCTCCCGCTGCATCATCCCACGGCAGGGGACAAAGGACCTGGTGATCCCCGACGGGATGCAGGTCCTCCGCGCCAGAAACATCCGCGAAGCCATCGAAGCGGCGCTATAGTTTTTCAAACACGACTACGCTGTATAAGCGCGAGGCGCAAGATTTAAATTTTGACTCTCGCTTGCCGCTTCGCTGGGCTCGCGTTTGAAGGGGATTGCACCCTGCTGCGCGCATAATTTCTGCGCCTTCGGTGCAGAAATTCCACACTTGCAGGTCGTTCTGAAAACCGTCAATTTTCTGCATAAACATGCAAAAAATTGACGGTTTCTATAGATTATAATAGGGAAGTGGCCTATTTTTCTTCGAAAATATGGGAGATTGGGTTTGCCTCGGCGGCGATCTTCAGCTCGGTGTTTTCAATGTGGGTGTAGATCTGCGTCGTGTTCAGGTTCTCGTGCCCGAGGACGTCCTGCACCGTCTTGATATCCACACCGCCGGAGAGCATCATTGTCGCTGCCGTGTGGCGCAGCTTGTGGGCGGAGTATTGGCTGCTGTCGAGCCCGGCGGCGGCCAGATGCTTTTTGACGAGGTGGTGCACTGTCGCAACGCTGATGCGGTTTTTCTCTTGGGAGCCAAACAGCGCCCGGTTGTCCGTGAGAACGATCTGCTCACGCTTTGGCAGGTACGCGTCGATGGCGTCCTTGCAGGCCTGGCTGAGGTAGACAAAGCGCTCCTTGTTACCCTTGCCGATGACCCGCAGCCGGTCCGGGTAGACATCGGCACGGTTGAGGTTGACCAATTCGCTGCGCCGGATGCCACAGGTTAGGAAAATCATCAAAATCGCGTAATCTCGCGCCTGATTCCGTCCGGCAACGGCGCTGAGCAGCGCTTTGGACTGCTCCAGGGTCAGGTACTTCGGCAGCGACTTGCGCAGTTTGGGAAACTCCAAGTCCTGCACTGGGTTTACAGAAAGCTGCTTTGTCCGGACAGTCAGATATTTGTAAAACGATTTGATCGCCGAGAGCTTTCTGGCCCGGGCCGATGCGCCGATGCCGGTCTCGGCATACGCAGAGTCCGGATTCTTGATCCGGTCGTTGGCCAGGAACGACAAAAAGTCGTAAATATTTTGCAGCGTGATCGTCTTGATAAAGTCCAGATCCACATCCCGGATCGGGATCGTCTCCAGGTCCGTATCATAGGGCATTTCGTGCTTGACCAGCTTGCAGAAGCGCAGGAACATCCGCAGATCCAAATAATATTCACTGACCGTCTTCGGCGACTGCCCTTTGATATTTTCGTGATAAGAGAGAAACTCCCGCAAAACCGTCGGGCAATCCCGATCATATAGCATCATAGCACCTCGTCATGGAAAGATGAAAACGAATGAAAAGATTATAACTAGAAAGCTTCAAACCCGCATACGGCCCGCACCAGCCCCGGAACCATCAAACGTAGCCCCAAAAGCTGCCCATCGGCCCAGCCCAGGCACCGTACTTGGATTTTATAGTTATATGATAGCATATTTTACGTAAAAGTGCAACAAAATTTTTATTTTGTTGCACTTTCGCCTGCCACACAAGGCAACAGTCCCGAATTAAGCGACCGTTCCCCTACCAGTGGACGTGTCTTGTAGCGGCACAGAAAATTCATTTGGAACAAATGAATTTTGCCCGTTCGGGTCTGTATAATAAATAAACTCTTTGCCAATAACAGGCGATGTCGCATAGCAAGTTGCAATCAGCTTTTTCAACCCTAAAGGGCTAAAATTCATCGCAAAGTACTTAAAAAAAATGCTTTCAAACGGGTCATCGCAATTACAAAAAGCAGTTTTACCTTTGAAAAACGCTCGGTAACGCCGCATTTCTTTTTCAATATCGGTTAGTTGCGTGTAAAATTCATCTTTTTTCGCCTTTGCCGCTTTTGTAAAGCCGGAATTATCATTTGCCATTTTATTATTCGCCGCATTTCTCTATCTCTACAACGCGGTCGCAATCTCTATTCCAAACTCATAGCAAGCTCGTTCACCCAAGCATCGCAAGGAATTCTGCTTCTGTCAAGACCGGAATCTCAAGCTGCTGGGCTTTGCGCAGCTTGGAGCCGGCGCTTTCGCCGGCGACGACGTAGCTGGTCTTTTTTGAGACGGAGCCGGAGACCTTGCCGCCCCGCAGCTCGATCTTTTGCCCGGCTTCATCGCGGGTCATGGTCTCCAGCGTGCCGGTCAGGACGAAGGTCATCCCGGCGAAGGACTGGTCCACAAGCTTCGTCTGATTTTCAAAATTGACCCCCGCCTGGCGCAGCTGCTCAATCATCTGCTGATTGGCCGGGCGCGCGTACCAGGCGCGGATATTGGCCGCGGTGATGGCGCCGACGTCGGGAATCTCGGTCAGCGTCTCGTCATCGGCGGCAAAGACAGCGTCCAAGGTGCCAAAGTGCATACTCAGTACTTTCGCCGCCTTCGCGCCGACCTGGCGAATCCCCAGAGCAAACAGCAGCCGGGAAAGGTCATTCTGCTTGCTGGCGGCGATGGAATCCAGTAGCTTTTGCGGGGCCCTCTCCCCTTTTTTCCAGAGTCCGGCGATCTCCGCCAGGGTCAGGGTATACAGATCGGCGGGCGAATGGATCAGACCGCTGGCGATCAATTGTTCGGTGATGGCGGTACCCAGACCGTCGATGCCCATGGCATCCCGGGAGACGAAATGGGCGACGTAGCGGGCCAGCTGCGCCGGGCAGGAGACGTTCGTGCAGCGCATGGCAACGCCGTCCTCATCCCGCTGCACCGGCGCGGCGCAGACCGGGCACAGCAGCGGGATCGCATAGGGCACGGCTCCGGCGGGGCGCTTTTCCCGCTTCACCCGCAGGATTTCCGGGATGATCTCCCCTGCCTTGCGGATTTCAACGGTATCGCCGATACGGATATCCTTTTCGGCGATGAAATCCTGGTTGTGCAGGGTCGCATTTGTGACCGTCGTTCCGGCAAGGCGAACCGGGGCGACGACGGCCTTCGGCGTCAGCACGCCTGTCCTGCCCACCTGGATGACGATATCCCGCACGACCGTCTCCCGAATCTCCGGCGGATATTTATACGCGACGGCCCAGCGCGGGAATTTGGCCGTGCTGCCCAGGGCGTCCCGGTCGGCCAGGCGGTCCAGCTTGATGACGGCACCGTCGATATCATAGGGCCGCGCCAGGCGTGTGGCGTGGATTTGCTGCACCTGGGCCCAGATCTCCGGCATTTCGGTGCAGACGGTGTACGGAATGACCTTGAAGCGCTGGCTGCGGAGGTACTCCAGTGTCTCCTGATGGGTCGCGAAGCTCCGGCCCTCGGCCAGCTGCAGGTTAAAAACCAGGATATCCAGCTGCCGCTGGGCGGCGATCTTGGAATCCAACTGCCGCAGCGAACCGGCGGCGGCGTTGCGGGGGTTGGCAAAGGACGACAGCCCCTGCTCTTCCCTGCTGACATTGAGCTTGGCAAAGACGGCCTTGGGCATATACACCTCGCCCCGGACGATGAGCCGCGGCAGCGCCTCCGGCAGGCGCAGCGGGATGGAACGGATTGTCGTCAAATTCTCTGTGACATCCTCGCCGACCAGCCCGTCGCCCCGGGTCGCGCCCCGGTAGAAGACGCCGTCACGATACTCCAGCGCGACAGACAGCCCGTCGATTTTCGGCTCGACGGTATACCCGGGGGCAATCTGCCCGGTGCGGAGGCGCTCGTCAAATTCTGCAAGCTCATCTTCGGAGAAGACGTCCTGCAGGCTTTCCAGCGGCGTGGCGTGGGTCACTTTTTCAAATTGCTGCAGCGCCATCCCGCCGACACGCTTGGTCGGCGAGCTGGCCGCGGCATACGCGGGCCACGCCTGCTCCAGCTCCTCCAGGCGGCGCAGCTTCCGGTCATATTCAAAATCCTCCATGCTGGGCTGATCCAGCACATAGTATTGATAATTGGCTTGCTCCAGCTCTTGCGTCAGAGCGGCGATCTCTTCTTTTGGGTCCATGCTTTCTCTCCCTTAGGTTCCGACATTCAAAAACGACTCCGGGACGATCCCGACGATCACCGTCTCCGCGACGACGACGGTCTGAGAAATCGTCGCTTTTTTCGTGCCCCCGGCGACGAGAATCGTGACATCCATGCTGACTTCCATTAAAATTTGGTGCAGCGTCTGGTTAATTCCAGCTTCAGAAAAGCTGCTGGTGAAATCCGCGCTGGCGTTGTTGACCGACGTCACATGGATCGGCAGCCGCGGACCAAGGCCCGACAGCAGCCCCGGTGCGACGACGCTGCCCAATGGCACGGCCAGGGCGTAGACGTCGAGGTCCAGGATGCGTTGGTTCACCTGGGCTAAAATCTCCCGCCGCAGCTGGTTCACCTGGGCCATATTCGTCTTGAGGGCGGTGATTTGCCCGTCTGCGTTCTTTTCCAGGGTGATGATTTTGGTATAATCAATGCTGCCGTCCGCGATCTGCGCGCCGACGGCGTCCGAAATGACGTCCGACGCCTGGTTCTCCACCTCCGTGACAGCCAGCTCCTTGATGAGCGGTGTCAGGCGGAAGCGGTAAAACAGCGCCACCAGGAGCGCGAGCGCTGCAAGCAGCGCAAGATAGCGCCGGGCGCGCCGCCGTCTTCGCATCCCCTCACCCCCTCGGGCAAGGCTATGCCACGGCGAGGCACGTTATGCCTGCTTGTGCATATGCTGGCTGGCGTAATTGGCCATCAGCTTTTTTGTCCCGACCCGGTCAAAGGCGATCTCCAGCATGGCGTCATTGCCCATCTTGGAGACGGAGATGACCATGCCCTCACCAAAGGCGTCGTGCAGGACCATATCCCCGGCCTGGTAGCTGATAGCGGCCTGGGGCTTGGCAGCCAGGAGCGTGTCGTGCCGCGGGCGGGGCTTTCTTGGGGCCGGGGCGGCCTCCCGGCGCTGCGGGAGGCGGTCCTCCCCGCCGGTGACGCATTCTTTGGGAATTTCATCAACAAAGCGGGAGCGGTGATTGACGGTCGTGCGGCCATAGAGCATCCGCTGCTTGGCATAGGTGATGGTCAGCGATTCCTTGGCCCGGGTCATGGCGACATAGCACAGCCGCCGCTCCTCCTCCATCTCCTCCGGCTCGCCGATGGCGCGCATACCGGGGAAAAGCCCCTCCTCCGCGCCGGAGAGGAAGACATGGGGAAATTCCAGCCCCTTGGCGGCATGAATCGTCATCATCACGATGGCGTCGCCGTCGCTGTCCAGCTGCTCCAGGTCTGTATAGAGGGCGATCTCCTCCAAAAATCCGTTGAGGGAGGGCTCGTCCGTATTTTCCAGGTAGCTTACAATCGAGGATTTCAGCTCGCGGATATTATCCAGCCGCACGCGGCTCTCGACGTCGTTTTTCTGCTCCAGCATGGCGGCGTAGCCGGTGCGGGAGACGACCTCGTCGTAGAAATCCGGCAGCGGGATTGTCCCCAGCAGCGCGGCGCAGTCCTCGATGATCTGGCAGAACGCCTGCAGCTTGCCTGCCGCGCGCTCCAGCGCCGGGTATTCCCCCGGCGACGAGACAACCCCATAGAGCGGTATGCCGCTGCTGGACGCCAGGCGGCTGGCCATTTCCAGCGTCTTTGCGCCGATGCCCCGGGGGGGATTGTTGATAATCCGGGCCAGGCGCAGGTCGTCCGCCCGGTTGTTGATGACGCAGAGATAGGCCAGCATGTCCTTAACCTCGGCGCGGTCAAAGAAGCGGGTGCCGCCGATGACGCGGTACGGGATGCCCTGCCGCTTCATGGCATATTCCAGCGCGTTGGACTGGGCGTTCGTGCGGTAGAGGATGGCGTAATCCTTATAGGGGTGCTGCATGCTGCCGGCTAGGATCTTGGCGGCGATGTAATTAGCCTCGTCGCTGGCGTCGTAGGCGCTGTAGAGTGTCACGGGGACACCGGGGCCGTTTTTCGTCCAGAGGTTTTTGCCCTTGCGGCCCTGGTTGTTAGCGATGACGGCGTTGGCCGCGTTCAAGATGGACTGGGTCGAGCGGTAATTCTGCTCCAGGCGGATGAGGCAGGTATTGGGGAATTGCTGCTCAAAATTCAGGATATTTTCGATCGTCGCGCCGCGGAAGCGGTAAATGCTCTGGTCATCGTCGCCGACGACGCAAATATTCTGCCGCCGCCCCGTCAGAAGCGAGGCCAGGAGATCTTGCAGGTGGTTCGTATCCTGGTATTCGTCGATCATGACATAGCGGAATTTCTCCTGATAATATTCCCGCACGTCCTGGTACTGCTGCAGCAGCTGGACCGTCAGCAGGATGATATCGTCAAAATCCACGGCGCTGGCTGCCTTGCAGCGCTGGGCATAGGCCGCGTAGACCTCGGCGATCTTTTCCAGACGGTAGTCCCCTGCTGCGGCGGCCTGGGCGGCAAATTCGTCCGGCTGCTGCAGCTTGTCCTTTGCCTTGCTGATGAGGGATAGGATCAGCCGCGGCGGGAAGGATTTTTCATCCAGGGAGCGCTCCCGCAGGATATCCTTGATGACGCGCTCAGAATCGGCGGTATCGTAGATCGTGAAGCGAGGGTCATAGCCCAGGTGGTCGATGTATCGCCGCAGGATGCGGCAGCAGGCGGCGTGGAACGTCATGGCCCAGATATCCGCCGCCTCGGGGCCCAGCATCCGCTCCAGGCGGTCCTTAAGCTCGTTGGCGGCCTTATTGGTAAATGTAATGGCGATGATGCGCCAGGGGGCGGCGGGGTGCATGCAGCACAGGGCGTCGGCCCGGTGCTTTTCCTCCGGCGCGGCGTGGGCTTGGTCGAGGTTCTCTAAGAACGCGATGTCCTTATCTGTGAGATAGTCGGGGACCTCGCCGCTCGTCGCGCCGCAGCCAAAGCGGATGAGGTTGGCGATGCGGTGGATGAGCACTGTCGTTTTTCCGCTGCCCGCCCCGGCCAGCAGGAGCATCGGCCCCTCCGTCTGGAGGACGGCCTGCAGCTGCTGGGGGTTCAGGTTGGAAAATTCGTTTTTGATATAATTCGTGCGCAATTGCAAAAAGCGCTGCTTGCTTGCTTCGGTCATAGCTTCACCTGTCATAAAAAATCGCGCGCAGAACGCGCTTGTGCCTTCTATTTTAGTATATTTTGGCGCTTTTGTCGACAGGCTGGGGCAAAAAACTTTCCCCTTCTTCCCCCGCTATTCACTTTGCAGCAGCGCGCGCAGATTCGTGACGGCCTTTTTCTCGATTCGGGAGACCTGCACCTGGGAGACCTGCAGCACCCGGGCGACCTGCTCCTGGGTCATGGCCCGGAAATAGCGCAGCTCGATGACCAGCCGCTCCCGCTGCGCCAGGGCCCCGATGGCCTCCCGCAGGGCGATACGCTCGATCATCGCCTCCTCCGGGTCCCCCTTGGTTAAGACGTCCTCCAACGAGAAGCCGTCCTCCCCCGTCTGCTTCTGAATGGACTCGGTGGCGCTGGTGGCCGTCTCTGCCACAGCGATCTCCTCTGGGGAAAGGCCTGTTTTTTCCGCCAGCTCTGAGAGGGTCGGCTCCCGGAAGAGCTGGGCCATCAGCTGCTGGCGGGCCATTTTGATGGCCGCGGCCTGCTCCTTCATCGCCCGGCTGACCTTAACGGCCCCATCATCGCGTAAAAATCGGCGGATCTCGCCGCTGATTTTGGGGACGGCATAGGTAGAAAACTGGGTCCCAAAGGCGGGGTCAAAGCCCTCCAGGGCTTTTAAAAAACCCAGGCAGCCCAGCTGGTAGAGGTCGTCTGGGTCGACACCGCGGCCGTAGAACCGGCGGACGACGGACCACACCAGCCCATTATTTTCCAGCAGCAGCTGCTGGGCGGCGTCCCGGTCGCCGCCCTTGGCGCGGCCCAGCAGCTGCTCAAACGTCCCGTTCAACCCGACTCCCCCGGCGGACGATCTTTCGCTTGAGATAGACGCACGTCCCCTTCCCGGGGCTGGAGGTGACACGGATGGCGGTCATAAAGCTCTCCATGATCGTAAAGCCCATGCCGCTGCGCTCGGCGCCGCCGGTCGTGAACATCGGCTGCCGCGCCTGGGCGACATCGGCGATGCCGCAGCCCCGGTCGCGGATGGAAAGATCCAGGACGCCGCCCTCTAAAATTCGGGCCTTGAGGGTGATCTTGCCAATTTTGTCGGGGTAGGCGTGGACGATGCAATTTGTCACCGCTTCCGAGACGGCGGTCTTGATGTCGTTGAGCTCCTCCACTGTCGGGTCCATCTGCGCGGCAAAGCACGCGACGGCAGTCCGGGCAAAGGCCTCGTTGGCCGAGCGGCTGGGAAATTCCAGCTGCATTTGATTCAGTACGTTCAATTTCTGCACACCTCCTGGATATTCAGCAGCCGGTTCACCCCGGCGGCCCGCATGACCTTTAACGGCTGCGCCGCGACATTGCAAAGCCGCAGCTCGCCCTGCAGCTCCCGCATCCGCCGCAGCATAAAAATAAGGATGGCGATCCCGCTGGAATCCATAAACGTCACATCCTTATAATCCAAAATGCAGACCAGCGGCAGATAGAGCTCCACCTTCGCTGCCAACGCCTGCATGATCTCCTTGGCGCTGTGGTGGTCGATCTCGCCGCTCAGTGCTACGGTCAGCTGCCTGTTTTGCAGGTAACTTGTCAGATTCATTCTCAATGCCTCCTGTCTCAGAATTTGCCGCAATCCCCGCGCGTTTGGCTTTCCCTGCTTCCAGTATAGCGAAGCGGGGCGAAATGTTTTGTCGAAGCGGCGGCCCGGGCAAAAAAGAACCCGGCGCGCAACCTCTTTTGTAAGAGATGCACGCCGGGAGCGTTTTTAAATTTGTTACACTTCGCTGCGCACCTGGCCGTCGACCGAGAGGGTCACGACCTGCCAGGGGATGCACTTGCCGCTGCGCTGCAGCGCCTGGCGGACGGCCTGGACCAGCCCACCGCAGCACGGGACCTCCATCCGGACAACCTGCACGCTCTCGATGTCGTTCTGCCGGAGAATTTCCGCCAGCTTTTCGCTGTAGTCGACCCCATCGAGCTTCGGGCAGCCGATGAGGGTGACCTTGCCGCGCATAAAGCGTTCGTGGAAGCTGCCACAGGCAAAGGCGCTGCAATCGGCGGCGATGAGCAGCTTTGCGCCTTCAAAATACGGCGCGCGGATGGGCGCCAGCTTGATCTGGCAGGGCCACTGAGCCAGCTGCGAGGGCATCGCGCCAGGACGCGGAGCCTCCGCCGGGGGCGGCGTGCGGCGGAGCTGGCGCATCCGGAGCCCCGGGCAGCCGGGGGCGGCGTGGGGCTGGGCCGCCGCTTTGCCCTGCTTGGCCTGGACGGCCGCTTCGTCATAGGCCTCCGCCTCGCGCTCGATGATTGTGATCGCGCCGGTGGGGCAGGCTGGCAGGCAGTCGCCCAGGCCGTCGCAGTAGTCATCCCGCAGCAGACGCGCCTTGCCATTTACCATGGCGATCGCGCCCTCGTGGCAAGCATTCGCGCACGCGCCGCAGCCATTGCATTTTTCTTCCTCAATGTGAACGATTTTACGGACCATCGTCATATCCTCCGAAAAATTATTCTCGCGGGAACCGCTTGTTCCCTTGCTTTTCTGGCTTTAGTATAGTAGGATAGTTACAAATCGTCCGTGGTTATAACCACGAAAAGGAGTGGTTTCAATGGAAAAATCTGCCATTTTTCAAAGCTTCACCCCGGAAGAGCGGGCCGCCATCGGGCCCTTCACGCGCCGGGGCAGCTTTGCCAAAGGGGCGGTGATCTTCCACGCGGGCCAGCAGGTCGCGGAGCTTGGCATCGTCCTGTCCGGCAGCGTGCATATTGAAGCCAACGACCTTTGGGGCAACCGCAGCATCCTCGGCCACGTCGCCGCCGGGGAGGTCTTTGCCGAGACCTACGCCCTCTGCACCGGGCCGATGCTGGTCGACGCGGTGGCAGCGGAAGCCTGCAGCGTCGAATTTCTCCGCCTTCCAGCGCTGCTGGCCCCGGCGAACGCGGAAAAATCGTGGTACGGCAAGCTGCAGGCGAATCTCATCGCCATCCTGGCCTCTAAAAACCTCGCTCTCTCCGGCCGCATGTTCTGCACCGGCGCCAAGACGATCCGGGGGCGAGTCCTCACCTATCTTTCCGCCCAGGCCGTCCAGTGCGGGACGACGATGCTGCAGTTGCCCTTTGATCGCCAGCAGCTGGCTGATTACCTCAATGTCGACCGCAGCGCCCTCTCCAAAGAGCTGGGAAAAATGCAGCGCGATGGGCTGCTGGAATACTACAAAAACACCTTCCGCCTCCACACCCCGGCCGCGGGTGGGCAGGCGTAAAAAACGCCGCACGCAAGCATACCCGATCGCCTACGCCGCGTGATAAGACGGGGCTACCTTTTTCGAAGGGCAGTGCTTGCGCTTTGGGCAAAAATCTTATAAAATACAAGATAGCGGCGCGCCGACCGGTTGGACGTGGTTTTCTCCCCTGTTTAGCGCCGTCGGTTGGGCCATCTATTTGCGGATCTGTTGGGAAGGAGCAAGCTACGATGTCACAGATTACAAAGCGTGCCTTGGAACAGTCACTGAAGCATCTGCTGCTGAAAAAGCCGCTGACCAAGATTACCATCAATGACATTGCCGAGGACTGCGGCATCAATCGCATGACATTTTATTACCATTTCAAGGATATCTACGATCTTGTGGAATGGTCCTGCCTGGAAGATGCGAAGAAGGCGCTGAATGAAAAAAAGACGTATGAGACATGGCAGCAGGGCCTTTTGCAGATTTTTGAAGCAGTCCAGGAGAATAAGCCGTTTATTCTGAATGTTTACCGCTGCGTCCACCGGGAACAGGTGGAAAAATACCTACAGCCGCTGGTGGACCAGCTTTTACTGGATGTGCTCAACGAAGAAGTCGGGACGAGGAAGGTCCGGGATGAGGACAAGCAGTTTATTGCCCAAATCTATGCCTACATTTTGATTGGGCTGATGCTTGACTGGATCAAAGAGGATATGCGCGAGGACCCGCAGCAGATCGTGGATCGGCTTGCCAAGCTCATCAAAGGCTCGATGTCCGCCGCGCTCGCCCGGTTCCAATTCTGATTTCATCATTTTTGCGCTTTTGATTAAAATTTTTACACAGTTACCTCCGAGATAAGACTTTTATCACGGAGGTTTTTCTGTTTATTGCAAGCCAGACGGGAAACGCTATAATGAAACCAACAAAAGAAAAAACAAAACACAACACAACAGGAGGTTACGATTATGTATTATTCCGCTGGCACGTACGAATCCTTTGCCCATCCCGAAAAGCCCAAGGATGTGGACAAAAAATCTGCCTATATCATCGGCACCGGCCTTGCTGGCCTGACGGCGGCTTTTTATCTCGTCCGCGACGGGCAGATGAAAGGCGAGCACATCCATCTGCTGGAAAAGCTGGACCTGGCAGGCGGCAGCTGCGACGGCCGCAAGGATATTACCAAGGGCTTCTTCATGCGGGGCGGCCGGGAAATGGACAACCATTTCGAGGTCATGTGGGACACCTTCCGCGATGTCCCCTCCCTCGAGACGCCGGGCGTCTCCGTGCTGGATGAGTATTATTGGCTCAACAAGCACGACCCCAACTATTCCCTGTGCCGCGCCAGCGTGAACCGCGGCGAGGACGC
>CAUBIP010000026.1 GCA_958436045.1 uncultured Oscillospiraceae bacterium
TCGGTATAATTCACGGGCGCTTCCTGATAGATCAGTGTCCACTTCTCTGTCTCGCCCTCCAATTGGATTTGATTCCGTGCCGGGAATGCAAACTGCTGGCTCCCCCGGATGCGCCCCTGGCAGCCCATGCCGACAGAACGTGATCCATCATTCCCCTTAATCTGCACCGTATAGTTTCTGCCCGACCGATGGCCGTCCACAATTTGGATCCGTCGGTCCGGATATAATGTAATAACATCCATCGCATCACTAGAGACTTCGCATAGAAGCGTCGGGCCCCAGCGCCCCTTACCCCAGCCGGTGGAAAGCTCAGCCTGCTGCCGCTCCAGATCCACGATGATCTCCTCGCTGCCGCAGACCTCGATTCCCACGGTATAGGCGCCGCCATCATACGCCGTCTCGTAGCGATATGCATAATACACCTTTAAATCGCCAGTGACATCGCCCCGGGGGTCGACCCATGCCGTATTCCCCGCGGAATTTGTCACCGTAAACGGTTTTTTGCTCATCACAGTCAAATGGACACTGCCATAGCGCTTCTTTAGCTCGGCAAAGCGCTCCTCCTGCTCCTGGCTCAGCTCCGGCACAAACATCGGCCCCTCCGGCACCACCGGCGGCGCAGGAAGCAGGCCCCCCGCCGCCACCAGGATGCTATAGACCGCCGCCAGCAAAAACGCCCCCAATGCACAGCGCCCCAAGATACGGCGGAATTTCTTCATCGGCCACGCCCTCCTTTATGCAATGCTGCTGTATCTCTTCTGCCGCGGAGAAGTGCGCTTCCGTTTCACCGCCCGCCGGGTCATCTTTGTTGGCAGTCTACCCCAGCGGTGACAGAAGCTTGCCAGCAGCACTGTTATGGTACGGCTTCAACGGCAAAATGTTTTTCCTCCGTCGGTGCAAGGGCCGTGATGCGCGCTTTGGGCGTCGGGACGGTCCAGGATTCTGTGTACGGCACGGGCGACTCATCATAGAGCAGCGTCCACGCTGCCGTCTCCCCTTCCAATAGGATTTGGTCCCGTGCCGGGAACGAAAACTGCTGCGTCCCCCGGATGCGCCCCTGGCAGCCCATGCTGGCGGGAAAGGTTCCATCGTTGCGCTCTATCTTCACGGTATAGCTTCTGCCCAGCAGGTGGCCATCCGTGATCTGGATCCGCCGGTCTTGGTACAGGGTGAGCGCATCCATCGCGCCGCCGGAGACATCGCACCGGAGCGTCGTGCCCTCGCCGCCCCGGTCCCATTGGGTGGAGAGCGCGCCCCGCTGGCCGTGGAAGTCGACCGTCAGCGACGCGCTGCCGCAAAGCTCCATCTCGATCGTATACGACCGGTCGTCCGGGTCCGCACTGCGTATCGCGTGCCAGACACCCACATCGCCGGTGATCTCCCCCGCAGGGTCGATCTGCAGCGACGCGCCTTCGGCATTCGTGACCGTCACGCCGCGCCTGCATTGCAGCGTCAGCTGCACCCGGTCATAACCTGCCGCCGCGTCGCGCTGCGCCTGGGTCAGCTCCGGCGCAGCCATTTCCCCGGATGCCGCCATGGGAAACACCCGCTGCGCCAGGCCGGAGGCCAGAAAAATGCAATATCCCCCCACCAGCACGCACCCCAGCAGCAAGCCATAGCCAAGCCACCGCAGGAGCTTTTTCATGATAATCCCCCCTTCTGATGCGCTGCCAAGCACCGGCTGCGATCTCATGCGCCTTCTGTGACCCGGAAGTAAGCGCCGTTGGTCCACCAGGGGTCAACACTTATCTTCGCCTTTGGCGTCGGTACCGTCCATTCCTCCGGGTATTCCAGCGGCGAATCCACATAAATCAGCTTCCACTCCGCCGTCTCCCCCTCCAGCAAGACGGTACCCCAGCGGGGGAAGGCAAGCTGCTGCTGCCCGCGAATGCGGGCCGCACATCTCACGCCCAGTTCATACATCCGGTAATGATTGGTAAAGCTTACAGTATAATCCCGGCCGCGCCGGTGGGTATCGGCGATCTGCAGCCGCCGGTCCGGGTATATGCGCACGCGTTCCATTGCCGGGCCGTTCACGCAGCACGAAAGCTCCCCTTCTCCGCCGCCCTCTTCCCAAGTCCAGTCGATCCGGCCCTGCTGCCGCTCCAGATCCACGATGATCTCCTCGCTGCCGCAGACTTCGATTCCCACGGTATAAATTCTTCCATCCAGCGGCGACTCGTATCGGTTTGCCTGATATACCTTCAAATCGCCGGTCACGTCGCCCCGGGGGTCGACTCGCGCCGTATCTCCCGCGTGGTTCGTCACCGTGAACGGCTTGGCGCTGCTGACGGTCAGAAAGAGCGTACCATAGCGCTTCTTCTGCTCGGTAAAGCGCTCCTCCTGCTCCTGGCTCAGCTCCGGCACAAACATCGGCCCCGCCGGCACCACCGGCGGCGCAGGAAACAGGACCCCTGCCGCCACCAGGATGCTATAGACCGCTGCCAGCAAAAACGCCCCCAACGCACAGCGCCCCAAGATACGGCGGAATTTCTTCATCGGCCACGCCCTCCTTTATGCAATGCTGCTGTATCTCTTCTGCCGCGGAGAAGTGCGCTTCCGTTTCACCGCCCGCCGGGTCATCTTTGTTGGCAGTCTACCCCAGCGGTGACAGAAGCTTGCCAGCAGCACTGTTATGGTACGGCTTCAACGGCAAAATGTTTTTCCTCCGTCGGTGCAAGGGCCGTGATGCGCGCTTTGGGCGTCGGGACGGTCCAGGATTCTGTGTACGGCACGGGCGACTCATCATAGAGCAGCGTCCACGCTGCCGTCTCCCCTTCCAATAGGATTTGGTCCCGTGCCGGGAACGAAAACTGCTGCGTCCCCCGGATGCGCCCCTGGCAGCCCATGCTGGCGGGAAAGGTTCCATCGTTGCGCTCTATCTTCACGGTATAGCTTCTGCCCAGCAGGTGGCCATCCGTGATCTGGATCCGCCGGTCTTGGTACAGGGTGAGCGCATCCATCGCGCCGCCGGAGACATCGCACCGGAGCGTCGTGCCCTCGCCGCCCCGGTCCCATTGGGTGGAGAGCGCGCCCCGCTGGCCGTGGAAGTCGACCGTCAGCGACGCGCTGCCGCAAAGCTCCATCTCGATCGTATACGACCGGTCGTCCGGGTCCGCACTGCGTATCGCGTGCCAGACACCCACATCGCCGGTGATCTCCCCCGCAGGGTCGATCTGCAGCGACGCGCCTTCGGCATTCGTGACCGTCACGCCGCGCCTGCATTGCAGCGTCAGCTGCACCCGGTCATAACCTGCCGCCGCGTCGCGCTGCGCCTGGGTCAGCTCCGGCGCAGCCATTTCCCCGGATGCCGCCATGGGAAACACCCGCTGCGCCAGGCCGGAGGCCAGAAAAATGCAATATCCCCCCACCAGCACGCACCCCAGCAGCAAGCCATAGCCAAGCCACCGCAGGAGCTTTTTCATGATAATCCCCCCTTCTGATGCGCTGCCAAGCACCGGCTGCGATCTCATGCGCCTTCTGTGACCCGGAAGTAAGCGCCGTTGGTCCACCAGGGGTCAACACTTATCTTCGCCTTTGGCGTCGGTACCGTCCATTCCTCCGGGTATTCCAGCGGCGAATCCACATAAATCAGCTTCCACTCCGCCGTCTCCCCCTCCAGCAAGACGGTACCCCAGCGGGGGAAGGCAAGCTGCTGCTGCCCGCGAATGCGGGCCGCACATCTCACGCCCAGTTCATACATCCGGTAATGATTGGTAAAGCTTACAGTATAATCCCGGCCGCGCCGGTGGGTATCGGCGATCTGCAGCCGCCGGTCCGGGTATATGCGCACGCGTTCCATTGCCGGGCCGTTCACGCAGCACGAAAGCTCCCCTTCTCCGCCGCCCTCTTCCCAAGTCCAGTCGATCCGGCCCTGCTGCCGCTCCAGATCCACGATGATCTCCTCGCTGCCGCAGACTTCGATTCCCACGGTATAAATTCTTCCATCCAGCGGCGACTCGTATCGGTTTGCCTGATATACCTTCAAATCGCCGGTCACGTCGCCCCGGGGGTCGACTCGCGCCGTATCTCCCGCGTGGTTCGTCACCGTGAACGGCTTGGCGCTGCTGACGGTCAGAAAGAGCGTACCATAGCGCTTCTTCTGCTCGGTAAAGCGCTCCTCCTGCTCCTGGCTCAGCTCCGGCACAAACATCGGCCCCGCCGGCACCACCGGCGGCGCAGGAAACAGGACCCCTGCCGCCACCAGGATGCTATAGACCGCTGCCAGCAAAAACGCCCCCAACGCACAGCGCCCCAAGATACGGCGGAATTTCTTCATCGGCCACGCCCCCCTTTCCGCAGGAGCTTTTTCATGGTCCTTGCCTCCTTTGGGATCGTCCTATGTCGTCTCGTCGCAATTTGTTCCTCTTCCATCTCCACCTTACCATATGCCCCCGTCGATTTCAATTGTTGAAATCTTAATTTCTCCTAATTTTTCGTCAAATTCACAAGTGATCTAAAAATTTGCGCAAAAAAGCGGCCGATGGAACCGGCCGCTCAAACTGTAGAAGCCTCGCAGAGTTTGCGCCGCGCACGGCGCAAATAAAGTCAGAATCATTTTCTCCGGCGGCGTGTACGTCGGGGAAAATACTTCTCGCCCTGCAAGTGTGGAATTTCCACGCTGCGCGTGGAAATTATGCGCGCAGCAGGGTGCAAGCCCCTTCAAATGCGAGCCCAGCGAAGCGGGTCGCATTTGAGAGCTTGTCAAAAATACTTTTTTGACAAGCGCAGGCGCACTGCAAAGCCTGTTTGCAGTGCGCCCTTGCTATGTCTTAGTCTTTTCCCTGCCCGTAGTGGTTCTTTACGAAGTCCTGCATGATGGCAATGTTCTCGTCCGAGATCGGGATCGGCTTGCCGCCGGCGGCCTCGATCATGTAAAGAATACGCGCAGCGATCTCCAGGACCTTGCAGGTGCGGAATGCGCCGTCCATATCGCCGCCCACTGCGACAGCGCCGTGGGAGCGGACCAGGCAGGTATTCGCTTTCTCGCCGAGAGCTGCCACGACAGCGTCTGCCAGCTCCTGACTGCCCGGCAGCGCGTAGGGCGTGGTGTGACAGGTATCCCCCATGATCTGGGCCGCTTCGTCCATGAAAAGGGGAATGTCCTTTCCCTGGCAGGAGTAGACCATAGAATAGGTGGGATGGGTGTGAATAACCGCATTCACATCCTTTCTGGCACGATAGACCGCCAGATGCATTCCGGTTTCAATGGTGGGCTTGCGCGTGCCCTGCACGATCTTGCCATCCAGCTCCGCGACGACGACATCGTCGACGGTGATGGTGTCATACTGCATGGCACTGGGCGTCAGATAGACCAGACCCGTCTCCGGATCACGGGCGCTGATATTGCCCCAGGTCTCAACGGTCAGCCCCGAATTGGCCATTCTCAGGCCGCTCTCTACGATAAGCTTGCGATAATCCATAGTAAACTGTCCTTTTTACGAGTTCGTTCAATTACTCAACGTACTGAACATAGTCGTCGAAGTATTCCTGTGCATTGGTCTTGTCGATGACGCCGGTGCCGGTGTCGATCTTCTGCTCAGCTTCGCCGCCGTCGAAGATCTTCAGCATCTGCGCGACGCCCTGACGGCCCATCTCTGCCGGATGCTGTGCGATATCCAGAACGAAGGAGCCGTCAATGACATACTGCAGCGCCTGTGCCTGGCCGTCGTAGCCGATGATGTCGACCTTGCCCTCCAGGTTCGCGTCCTTGACAGCGGACAGCGCGCCATAGGCCATGCCGTCGTTGCAGCAGAAGATCAGCTGCAGGTCGGGGTTGGCCGTCAGGATGTTCTGCACCGCGGTGTAGCCCTGGTCGGTCTCCCAGTTCGCCGTCTGGGTTGCAACAACGTCGAGATAGGTTTCGCCGACGCCTGCCAGGAAGCCTTCGTAACGGTCGACTGCATTGGTCTGGCCTTCCACGCCGGTCAGGATTGCCGTCTTGGTGCCTTCGTCATAGTTTTCCGCGACCCATTCGCCAGCCAGCTTCGCGCCGTTGAAGTTGTTGGTACCGTAGTAGGGCAGGTCCCAATCCAGGTCGATGCGGGTCTGCTCGGAGATGTCGGTGTCGAGGATGATGACGGGGATCCCGGCGTCCTTACATTCCTTCAGGGGGTTGTACAGGCCCTCAGAGGAAGCGGGAACGAGGACGATGCCGTCCACGTCCTGGGCGATGAAGTTTTCCAGGATGTTGATCTGCTCGTCAACGGATGCGTGCTCGGAGCCAGCCTGGATCAGGATGTTGACGCCCTGCTCCTTCGCCTCAGCCTTGGCTGCGTTGGCAACGACGACGTGATACTCGTTGTTCAGCGTCATGCCGCAGAAGCCGATGGTCTTGTCTGCATAGGCGCCGGTGGTCTCGCTGCCGGAGGAAGCGGGGGAACCGTTTGCGTCGGGGTTATCGGAGCCGGTGCTGTTTGTGTTCTTCTCTCCGCAGGCGGCCAGGGTGAAGAGCATGACCAGTGCGAGAAGAATTGCAAGTGTTTTCTTCATTTTGATTTTTCTCCAATCTTTTTATTTATTTTTAACGCTGTGACGCGTTAAATATGGTGTGGGCCGCCGCCTATTCTGCACCCGGCGCGGCGTGACCGGGATGATGCTTGCGATCACTCCGCCTTGCGCTCCTTGGACTTATCCATGTAGACCGCGCCGACGATCACAAGGCCGGAGATGATGGTCTGCCAGTGGACGGAGATATTCAAAATCTGCAGGCCGCAGGTCAGCATGCCGAGGATCAGCGCGCCGACGAAGGTATTGAGCACCTTCCCCTTGCCGCCGGACAGGGAGATCCCGCCGATGACGCAGGAGGCGATGGCGTCCATCTCGTAGCCGGAGCCGGTATTGGGGTCCGCGACGAACAGACGGCTCAGCAGCATCAGACCGGCGATCGCAGAGAAGACACCGGCCAGGACATAGACGCCGACCTCCAACTGCTTGACCTTGACGCCGGACAGCTTCGCGGCCTTGACGTTGCCGCCCAGGGCATAGACCCGGCGGCCGAAGCGGGTGTAGGTCATGACGAAGAAGATCAGTGCATACAGCACGATCACATACAAAATGGAAATGGGCATGGAACCGAAGAGCTTGGTGCCCATGATATTTGCCAGGGGAACCGGGAGACCGGTGATGGATTTGCCGCCGTTGGTCAGATAGGCCAAGCCGCGGGCGATATTCATCGTGCCCAGGGTGGCGATAAAGGCCGGGACCTTGCCGCAGCTGATGATCACGCCGTTCACCAGGCCGATGAGCGCGCCGGCTGCCAGGCCGATCAAAAAGGCGACTGCGATCGGCACGCCGTTCTTAATAAACAGGGCGGCAAAAATGCCGACAAAGCCGATGACGGAGCCAGCGGAAAGGTCGATGCCGCCGGTCAGAATGACCAGGGAAGCGCCGATGGCCACAACGGCCACACAGCTGGACTGGGAAATGATATTCTGGATGTTCCGCAGGGTCAAAAAGTCCTTCCCGGCGATTTTACAGACGATCGTAAAGCAGATCAGAATAAGCACCGCGCCGATGTACAGGGCAAAGGAGGAAACATCTACTTTCTTTTTCGCGACGGTTTCGTTTTTCATGCGTCTTTTCTCCTCTCAAAATGCGTAAGACAAAACTTTTTCCTGGGTCGTGGAGGCGTCGTTTTCCAGGACGGTACGCAGCGCGCCTTCTCTCATCACAGCGATCCGGTCGCTGAGCCGGATGACCTCCACCAGGTCGGAGGAGACCAGGATGATACTCGCCCCGTTTTTGACAAGCTCCAGCATGATCTCGTAGATCTCATCCCGGGCGCCGACGTCGATGCCGCGGGTTGGCTCGTCAAAGATATAGACATCCGCCTGAGAGAGCAGCCACTTGGCGATGACGACCTTCTGCTGGTTGCCGCCGGAGAGCTCCTCCTCGGCCATGTCCGCGTTGTACGCTTTGATCTTCAGCTTTTTGATGTAATCCGCAGTGACGGTGCGCAGCTTACTCTTATGGACCAGGGGCTTTCCGAGCTTGTCCAGGTTCGGCAGGCTGACATTTTCAAACAGCGGGTGGATCAGCACCAGGCCCTCGCCCTTGCGGTCCTCACTGAGATAGACAACGCCGCGTTTGGCCGTCTCGGCCACGCTGGTGGGCAGTTCCTTGCCCAGATACTTGATGCTGCCGGTATGGCGGTACGCACCGATGATGCACTTGGCGATCTCGCTGCGGCCCGCGCCAACCAGGCCCGAGAAGCCGAGAATCTCGCCCTTGTGCAGGTCGAAGGAGACATGCTTGACCCGGTTCCTGTAGCACAGGTCCCGGACCTCCAGGACGACCTCGTCCGTCCGGCCGGGGTTTGCGACCTTCTCAAAGCTGATATCGCGGCCGACCATCATGCGGGTCAGCCCGGCCTCGGTGATATCATCAATGTTTTGTGTCCCGACATAGCAGCCGTCGCGCAGGACGGTGATGCGGTCGCCGATTTCAAAGAGCTCCGCCATACGATGGGAGATATAGATGATGCCCATGCCATTGGCCCGCAGCTCCTTGATGGTTTTGAAGAGGATCTCGACCTCCTTATCGGTGATGGAGGCCGTCGGCTCATCCAGGACCAAGACCTTGGCATTGTTGGAAATCGCCTTGGCGATCTCGACCATCTGCTGCTGGGCGATGCTCAAGGTCCCAACCAGGGTCCGGGGATCGACCTTCAGGCCGACGATATCCAGATACCGCTGCGTCTCCTGAATCTGCCGTTTGCGGTCAAAACAGATGCCCTTGGTAAATTCCTTGCCGATGAAAACATTTTCATAGATGGGCAGGTCCGGTATCATGTTCAGCTCCTGGTACACGACACTGACGCCCGCCTGAATGCTTTTGGACGGCGAATTATTGACCAGCGGCTTGCCATCAAGGATGATCTCGCCGCTCTCCAGGGAATACGCGCCGGACAGGATCTTGATGAGGGTAGATTTCCCAGCGCCGTTTTCGCCCAGGAGACAGTGTACCTCTCCCCTGCGCACATCAAAATTCACATCGCTCAGAACCTGAATCCCATGGAAGCTCTTCCCAATGTGCTTCATTTCCAGAACTTTTTCGCTCACACCGTATTCCCCTTTCTAAGCAAATCGCTTGCAGTATTCCTGCGCCAGGCTGCACAGATCCTGCTTTGGCTCGAAGCGCTTTGTCTCGATGCTGCTGCGCAGGATGCCGCGAATCTGCGAAATGGTGATGCCCGCCTCATGCTGCGGCAGCTGCGCCGCAAGGCAGCCCAGAGACGTGCTCTCGTTGCTGCCGGTAATGACCGGGCGGGCCAGCACATCGGCGACCGTCTGATTCTGCAGCAGATTGCGGGAGCCGCCGCCTGCAATATAGACCGCCGGGAACCGCTTGCCCGCCAGCTTCTCCAGCGTTGCACAGACCTGGGCGTAGCTGCAGGCCAGAGATACCTGGTAGCTGCGGATGACCGTCGGCCAGCTTGCCGTGCCGGTCACGCCGCCGTGCTCCTGCAGGTCCGCGCGGATGGCGCCGCTCATGCTGGCGGGGTTGAAAAACCGCGCGGCATTGACATCAAAGAGCGGGATGCTGCCCGCATGCCCCTCCGCCATGGCGCTGAATTCGCTCCAGCCGATTTGCTCGCCGGTCTCCGCTTCGTATTCCAGCTTGAGCCGCTGATTGATAAACATCCCGGCATTGTTGCGCAGCAGTGTGATCTTGCCGAAGGCGCCGACCTCGTTGGTCAGGTTGCCCTGCAGGGCGATCTCATGGATGACCGGCTCCGGCAGCTCCGTCCCGACCAGGGACCAGGTGCCAGAGCTGACAAAGAGGAAGTCCTCCTCCGCCGCCGGAACGGCGAAGACCGCCGCCGCCGTATCGTGGGACGGCACGCAGACGACCGGGATCTCATAGGAAATGCCCAGCTCCCGGCAAATCGACGGCAGCACATTGCCGATGACCGTGCCATGCTCCCCGATGGGGCAGAACAGGTCCTCCGAAATGCCAAACCGGCGGCACATGCTGGGGCTGACCCTTCTTGTGCGGGCGTCCATAAACTGGGTCGTGGAGAGCTCGCTGGGCTCGTTTCGCATCTGGCCGGTAAACATATAATTCAAAATATCCGGCACCATCAGCAGCTTATCCGCCGCCTGCAGCTTGTGGGGCATCCGCTTTTTCATCCCGGCCAGCAGATAGGCCGAGTTGATCTTATCGCAGACGATGCCGGTCTCCAGAAACATCTGCTTGCGCGCCGCCGCGTCAAACGCAGCAAGCTCGCGCTCGCCGATGGTATTCCGATAAGCCAGCGGCGCCCCCAGCGAATAGCCCTCGGCATCGTACAATCCGAAGTCCACCCCCCAGGTGCAGATACCCAGGGAGTCGATTTTATCCACGCGGCGCGCAGCCTCCCGCAGGCCCTGCTTCAGATTCTGGAAAATGGCCAGGAAATCCCAGTAGAAGATCCCGTCCACCTCGATCATCTGGTTGGGCACCTGGCAGACCACGTCCATGGTGAGCCGTTCGCCGTCATAGCTGCCCAGCACCACGCGATAGGAGGAGTTGCCGCAATCAAATGCGACCATGTGCTTCATCGTTTTCATCGGCTGATTTCCTCTCCGTATCTCTCATTCTTCTTGCGCTTCTGTCTTGCTTTTCTCTTTTCATTCTATCTCATAACAAATCATTGGATCCGCGCTGAAACGCCGTATTCTGCCGCCCAGGGCAAAATATGCTGCAACGCCTCGCGCTTGAGGGATTTTCCGTTGCCCATGGCGTAATCCCGGCCCAGGCCCGTGTACTTGGGCAGGCCCAGCCGGTGATAGGGCAGGAACACGACCTCGACCTGCCGCCTCTGCCCTGCCATATAGGCAAGGAAGCCGCGAATGGCCGCCTCGTCGTCATTGCAGCCCGGGATATAGGGATAGCGCACGGAAATATTGCCCGGGAAATTTTCCAGCAGCCAGTGAAGATTTTCTAAAATCTGCCGGTTGTCGTGGCCGGTCAGGGCCTTGTGGCGGGCGGGGTCGATGTGCTTAAAATCATAGAAAAACGCGTCCACCTGCGCTGCCGCCTGCTGCAGGCTCTCCAGCGGTACAAAGCCGCAGGTCTCGACCAGAGACGGCACCTGCTGCGCCCGCAGCGCCGCCGCAGCCTCGGTGAGGAACGCCGCCTGCAGAAGCGGCTCACCGCCGCTGAAGGTCACACCGCCGCCGCTGCGCAGGAAAAAGGCCTTGTCCTTCAAAACCTCCTGCACCAGGGCATCTACCGTGTATTTCATGCCCTGCAGCTTGCGGGCATTGATATAGCAGCCGCGCACACAGGCCAGACACAGGGTACACTTGGCGCGGTCCGTAATATAGCCATAGCCCTCCCGGCGGGAGATCGCCCCCTGGGGGCAGGTCTCGACGCACTGGCCACACTGCACGCACACGTTGCCAATGTGCATGATCTCCGGCGCTGCCAGCTGCGATTCCGGGTTGGCGCACCATTTACAGCGCAGCCCGCAGCCCTTGAGGAAGACCACGGTACGAATGCCGGGCCCATCCTCGTTGCTGCCGCGCTCAATATTAAAGACGGTACCTTCTAACGCTGTATGCTCCATGGGTCTTGCTTCCTTCTTTCCCGGGGTGCAATGGTACCCCGGTTTTTTCAGCATCAAAGCTCCAGCTCGCTGCGGCTGATGACATCCTCCTGCACATCGGCAGCCAGGGTCGTGAACAGGGCGCTGTAGCCGGAGACGCGGACCATCAGATCCTTGTATTTCTCAGGGTTCTTCTGGGCCTCGCGGTAGACCGCATTGCTCACAACATTGAACTGGATCTGCTCGCCGTATTTGTCGAAGAATACGCGGATCAGATCGCAGACCCGCTGCTTCTTTTCCCGGCTGTCCAGCGCGGACTTGAGCAGACGCATATTGAAGATCGCGCCCTTCTGAATCCACTGGGTGGGCAGCTTGGAGACAGACATCGTCGCAGCCGTTGCGCCGTTGCGCTCGCTGCCATTGGCCGGTGAAACACCGTTGTTGACCGGAGCGCCGTTTTTGCGGCCCTCCGGGGTGGCGCAGATGCTGCGGCCGAAGGCGACGTTGCCGCTGACCGGGCTCTGGCTGTAGGAGAAGCAGCAGGGCACCGGGCCCTTGCCGTACTTGGAGCTCTTATATTCATGACGCAGCGTCTTGCCGATGTAATTCTCGACGGCGACGGTCCAGCGATCGGCAGTGTCGTCATCGTTGCCGTACTTCGGAGCCTTGTTGAGCATCATCGCCTGGATCTGCGGGCCGGTGGGCGTCGTGGTCATATCCTCATAGTTGGTCTCGCAGGCGTGCAGGAGCTGCGCCATCGTCAAAACCTTCTCGTCAAAGACGGCGTATGCAATGGCAGCCAGCGCATCGCCGGTGCTGATGGAGCCCGCGGTGGGGCCGCCGTCGACGGAGTAGATGGAGCCGCCCTCGACCAGGTCCATACCGCGGCCAATGCAGTCAGCGACCAGCGAGGCGCGGAAGGCGTTGATGTCCTTCTCGCAGTGAATTTCATCGTTGATATGCTCGCAGACCGGCAGCAGGTCCATAAAGTACCGCAGCTGGGTCAGATAATTCTCAAACACCTCATCCATATTCTTGCAGGATGCGAAGGGACGCGGCGGCGTGGCAAAGCGATAGCCGGTCTTGGTGTCCAAGCCGTCGTGCATGGCGATATCCAGCACCTTCTCGACGTTCAGCCACGGGCCCTTGGCCGCAAAGTCCCACTTGCCGGGGATGGACGCCTCGATGCAGCCATCGGGGACCCAGTTGACCAGGTCCTCCTCGTCGGTGATGCCAAGGTCCCGCAGGGTGCGCATAAAGGCCTTGTCGTTATAAAACGCCGGCTGGCCGCCCTGGTGCTTTTCCATCGCCTCCAGATTGCGGATGATAAACGCGTCGTCCGTGCCGTCAAAGACCTTGACGGAGACCGACGGGGTGAACAGGCGGACATTCTCGCAGGCCTCGACGCAGAGGTAGGAGACCTCATTGACCGCGTCCTTATGGTCCGGCGTCTGGCCGCCGATGGCGATATTGATAAACATCTGATAGCCAATGAAAAATTCGGTATCGGGCCAGGAGCGCAGCTTATTGAGCTCGTTGCACTTGATAAAGAAGGCTTCGACGATCTCCAGCGCCTCGTCCCGGGTGATGCGGCCTGCTTCCAGGTCCTGCTTCAGCAGCGGATACGTATACTGGTCAAAGCGGCCCAGGGAGATGGCATGGCCGTTGGACTCCAGATGCACCGCAAGCAAAATCATATAAATCGCCTGCACCGCCTCGTGGAACGTGCGGGCCGGATGCAGCGGCACGTGACGGCAGATCTCCGCCAGGACGCCAAGCTCCGCCTTACGCTTGGCGTCCTGACAGGCCTCCGCCTGGCGGGCGCATTCTGCAGCGATGCGGTTGGAGAAATTGACAACGGCTTCGTTGCTCTGCAGGGCTGCCTGCAGGAACCAGATCTTGCGGATATTGCCGGGCTCCTTGGGGTCCAGCTCCGCCAGGCGGGCGCGAATGCGGTCCATGACGTCCTCCAAGCCCTTGGTCACGACCAGGTTATAGTCGACGACCTCGTTGCCCAGGCCCGCGCCGGAGACCCATGTGTCGTCAATGACATTGGCGTCCCACGCTTCGTTGATCTCCTGCGGCAGGGAGCGGCGCAGCGCTTCATACAGGCTCTTGCCTTCCCAGTAGTCCACGCACTTCATAATGGCATCAACATCCTCGGGCGCCACATCGAAGCGGTCGCCGGGGCGCATATTGGGGAAATAGGGCTTCCCCTCCACCAGCTCGCTGCGGAGCCAGTCCGTGGAGTACTCGGGGTAAATGGGAGAGGATTTCGGCCACTGGGCCTGGTTGCCGACAATGAGCTCGCCCGCATTGACATAGACGCTCATCTGATCCAGTACATCATAAAATGCCTGGGAGCGGCGCAGTGCAATGGGCTTGCCCTCGCTCTTTTTCATGGATTCGGTAAAAATTACGCAGCGCTCCGGGCAAATGCGGGGCGTATCGTCATCAAACAGCTTTTGGCGAAGTAATTTTGTTCTTTCTGTCATAACCTTCTCCTCCGTCAATCCAAGATTTCTCCGCCCCGTGGGACGGTTTTACAAATGTAACATGTTGCAATTCTTCTAATTCCATATTAGACCCAAACGAGGACACGTGTCAATATTTACATAAGTTTCATCCACTTTTCGGAAATTATCCTCATATTTCCCGTCAATTCTTCGTTATTTTCTGGTTAATTTTCCTAGTTTCCCGAACTTAAATGTAACATTTTTCATATTTCGATAAACTTTTATTGATAAAAAGTTAAATATATCTCAGTTTTTCAATATTTTTTCCCATAAACTTTATTTTTTCAGAAGATTATGTTAAAATCATATGTAACAATTACATTGTATGCGAGGAGATGCCGGTATGTCGACCAATCAAAGCAACGCAAAGTATTTAAATATCCGGGATATTGCCAAGCTGGCCGGCGTTTCGACGGCGACGGTCTCCCGGGTGCTCAATCACCCGGAGCTGACCTCGCCCGAGATTCGCGCCCGGGTCCAGGCCATTGTCCAGGAGCATCATTATGTGCCGAACCAGATGGTCAAGAGCCTCTTCTCCCACTCAGCAGACTCCATCGCCGTCTTTGTCTACGATATGGCGAACCCCTTTTTCATCGCCCTCATCCAGGAGCTGAACCGGGTAGCGTTTGACCACAAGCACGCCCTGCTCATCTGCGACACCTCCAATGACATCCAGAAGGAGTCAGACTACCTGGATTACTGCGCCGCCATCCGGGTCAAGGGCATTATTTTGACCGAGGGCTTCGAGTTTAACCCGGCGTCCAACCAGCTCCACTCCCCCCTTGTGATGTTTGACCGTGTCGGGCAGAACGTCTGGCCCTCCGTCCAGTCGGACAACACGGCAGCCATCGCCCGGGCCGTCAAGTACCTGCACAACCTCAATCACCGCCGCATCGCCTGTATCGCCCCGGATACGGGCCTCGCCTCCATCCAATGCCGGCGCGAGGGGTATCGCCGCGCCATGGAGGAGTCCGGGCTGTTCCGCCCGGAGTATTTGTACGACCGCCCCGCGCCGCTCAGTGCCGCGACGGGCATCGACGCGCTCAATTATTTTTTCTCCCTGCCCGAGCCGCCCACCGCCATCCTTTGCAGCAATGATTTGATCGCCCAGGGCGTCCACTTCCGCGCCGCACAGATGAACATCAGCGTGCCTCGGAATCTTTCCATCATCGGCTTTGACGGCATCCCCCTCGGCAGCGCCGCCATCCCTCTGACGACCATCAAGCAGGACATCCCCGCCATCGCCAAGACGCTGTTCGAGCTTTGCCTGCATCCGCCCAAGGAGCCCCGGGTGACCATTCTCCCTACCGAGTTCATCCCCGGCCAAACCTGCGGCTGGTGCAGCAGATAAAACATAAAAAAGTAGTGCCGGAGCGTTATGCTCTGGCACTACTTTTTCTTCGTTTCATTCAATGCGCTTTTGCGCATTACCAGAAAGCGAGTGTCGCTTACCTGGCATCAGGGCTCGATCTCGTCGAATTCAAATTCCAGGCTCTCGCCGCACTTGGGGCAGCTCGTTTCGCCTTCGAGAAGGGTGTTCTCATCGACGACAACGACCTCGCCGCATTTTGGGCAGGTCACCTCGTACTCGGGGTTCTCATCATCGAAATCGTAGTCATCGTCGTCCTCATCTTCGTCGTCGAAATCGTAAAGATCGTCATCGTCGAAGAGCTCGTCCATGCAGTCCTCCAGGCTGTCGAGGACTTCTTCGATCTCGTCGAGCTCGTCAGAAACAGCGACAGCGTTTTCCTCCAGCGCCTGGACCTTCTCGGCCATATCTGCCAGCAGATCGACCACAGCGTGAAGCACCTTGCCCTCGTTCGTCTCGGTGGGCAGCTGCATACCCTCCATCAGGCCATTGATGTAAGCGGACTTTTCAGAAAGTTTCATGGGATCACCCTCCTCCGGTGTCGTCATGGTTTTGGTTGCGGTTCTCGTGAGAAGCTTATTCTGGAAGCTTATTTCGCGCGGCCCAGGTATTCGCCGGTGCGGGTATCGACCTGGATCTTTTCGCCCTCGTCGATGAACAGGGGGATCTTGATCTCTGCGCCGGTTTCCAGCGTGGCGGGCTTCAGGGTGTTCGTGGCGGTGTTGCCGGGCACGGCCGGGTCAGAGGACGTGACGACCAGCTCGACAAAGTTCGGGCACTCGACGCCAAAGACATTGCCCTTGTGCGACAGGATGGTGCAGACCTCGTTCTCCTTGATGAACTTAAAGGCGTCCGGCAGGATGTCCTTACTCAGGGGGATCATGTCGTAGGTCTCCTGGTCCATGAAGTAATAGAGATCGCCATCGTTGTAGCTGTATTCCATCTTCTTGCGCTCAATGAAAGCTTCTTCAAACTTTGCAGTCGGGTTGAAGGATGTCTCTGTCACGCCGCCGGTGATGATGTTGCGCATCTTGGTGCGGACAAAGGCTGCGCCCTTGCCGGGCTTTACATGCTGAAATTCCACGACCTGGAAAATCTTGCCATCCATCTCAAAGGTCTTACCGTTTCTGAACTCACCTGCGGTAATTGTTGCCATATCTATTCCTCCAATGTGTACAATGTGTAGTTTCGCCCTTCTTGAGCACAATATCTCTTTTTATTTTACTACATCACCCGTACGATTGCAAGCATTTCTCACAAAATAATCAGCTCCTTCGGGCTTTTTGTGATATCCTTGCAGCCGTTTTCCTCCACGATGACGACATCCTCGATGCGGACGCCGAATTGGCCGGGCAGATAGATCCCCGGCTCGGCGGAGCAGACTGCGCCCGCCGGGATATTGCCCGCGTAGCTGGGGCTGCAATTGGGTGCTTCATGAATTTCAATGCCCAGGCTATGGCCGTAGCCGTGGCCGAAGTACGCGCCGTAACCGGCGTCCACGATCACCTGCCGGGCCGCAGCGTCGATCTCGCGGCCGGGCATGCCCGCATGGGTCGCAGCGATACCGGTCAGCTGTGCCTGCAAAACGGTGCTGTAGACCTCCCGCATCTGGGGCGTCACATGGCCCAGGGCGACGGTGCGGGTCATATCCGCGCAGTAGCCATGGTATTTTGCGCCAAAGTCCAAGGTGATAAAATCCCCCGCCTGCAGCTGCCGCTGCCCGGCGACGCCGTGGGGCATACTGGTATTGGGGCCGGAGACGACGATCGGGTCAAAGGCCAGGCCGTCGGCGCCGTTTTCATACAGGGCAGCAATGAGCTTGGCGTAGAGCTGCTTTTCCGTCATCCCCGGGGCGATCTGGCCGCAGATCTGGGTGAAGGCAGCGTCGGTGATGCGCTGGGCCTCGACCATCCGGGTCAGCTCCCAGGATTCCTTCGAATGGCGGCAGCTGTCAAGCATCTGCTGGGCAAAAAACAGCGCGATATCCAGCCGCTTTGTAAGCTTTTCATGCTCCGCGACGGTCATATACTGCTCTTCGATGCCGAGCTGGGTGATTTTCTTTTCCGCCACGAGGGCCTGCAGGTAGTCCAGCGCACTGTGGGTATGATCCGTCTGGCGAATATCGCAGTCCGGCAGTGCGCGGTGGGCGGCTTCGATATAACGGGAGTCGGTGAAAAAGCTGACGCCGTCCTGGCAGACGACGGCCATAGATTCGTCGATATCCGCACCGATACCGTAAAAGCGGTTCGTGCGGCTGGTCAGCAGCAGCGCCTGCTGCGGGCCGGTCAGTTTTTCCTGAAATTTCTTTAAATTCGCGTGCATAATGCTTTCCTTCCTTTCGCGGCAAGAATAAACGGCTGCTCCGCCACATGGCGCAGCTTGAGCCATATCGTATGATTACTGATCGCCTGCACCAGGATCGGCAGGGCCCCTGCTCGGTTTGCGCCCAGGACATCCGTATAAATCTGGTCCCCCGCCAGGGCGGCGTGCTCCGGCGCGACGCCGTAGTGGGCCATGCAGGCGCGCAGCACCTTGGCCGAGGGCTTGTGGGCGTGGGTCATAACGTCCAGCCCATAACGCTTCGCAAAGGCCACGACCCGGGGCTTTTTGCTGTTGGAGACGATACAGAGCTGGATCCCAGAGGCCGCCATTTCCGTCAGCCAGGCCAGCATTTCCTCCGTAGGCTCGTCCGTCGTATACGGGACGATAGTATTATCAAAATCCAGCATCAGCAGCGCAATGCCCCGCTGCTGAAGCAGCTGCGGCGACAGGTCTGTGACCGTGCGCGCCATGATGCGCGGCAAAAATGAAAGGCTCATATTCTCTCCCGGTGACGCATAGGGTGATACCGGACCGGCAGGCAGCCCGGCGGCAGACGTCGCCATGGGCATTATAACAGATTTTCTGCCCGGACGCAAGGAGGCGATGTGGCTTGGGGTGAGAGAATATATCGTCATTCCGCCGGGCCAAACGCCGCCCCCGGCGGCCGCATCCCTGGCGCTGCCGGTCGATCTCCCCACCCCCGGCGCGCCCTGGACCAAGCCCGCAGTGCAGGATGCCCTCTGGATCATCACGGACCGCCGCCCCATCCCGCCGGACGCGTCAAGCGCTGTGTCCCTGTGCCAGATGGCGCGGCAGGGCTGCAGCGGCATCTATGCCGATTTTGAGCGTCCGCCTGGAAACGCAGCCTGCCGGTTCCTGGCGGCGCTGCAGGCCGGGCTTTCGCAGCTTCGCCTTCCGCTGCTCGTTCCAGCAGCCTACGCGCCGCTGCTGCCGGGGGCGGCCTGCGTGCTTTCCTGGCAGCCTGGGAACGGCGCGTTTTCATCTGCGCTGCAGGCCGCCTGTGGAAGGCTCGCAGGCCGGGCGTGCTTTTTGGACCTTGCCCCGGTATGCTGCCGCGTCCGGCTGGGCAAGTCTGCGCCGCCGGAGCGTCTTTCGCCCGCAGCGCTGGCAGAAGTGCTGACAGGGCCTGTATTTTACAACGCGCCCCTGGGCTGCTATTACAGGCTGACCCATACAGGCGACGCCCTCCTTTGCACCCTTTTCGACACCGCCGCGTCTTTTCAAGCGCGCCGCAGCCAAGCCGCGCGCCTGCCCCTGACCGGCCTCTTGCTTCTGCAGCCCGAATTGGACGCGCTCTCCAGTGCCCCCGATTTTGAAGCTTCTGCCTTTTCAACACAAAAACCCTCTTATCATTTGGCTTAACAGTGATAAGGAACTAATTCACTTATCAACTGTTAGCTGACGGTTTTCGGGTGCATACGAAACTCCCGTCTGATTCCTAACAGGAATTAGGCGGGAGTTTTTCTTGTTAACAGAGTTTATATTGGAGGATAACATTATGAAAACATTACTTTCCTGTGAATTTAACATGGATACCGGTTGCGTTGAACTAAGATATTCCGACGGCAGCATGGTTTCCATCAACTGCACCGCCGTTGAGGATGAGGTGGCGAATCGTCGTTTCCAGCGGTCTGAACTGGACTGGCTCATCTACAACGATCCGCTATCCTATGCAGAATTGATTTTGAATGGCGATCCGGAAGAATACCTG
>CAUBIP010000027.1 GCA_958436045.1 uncultured Oscillospiraceae bacterium
CTTGCAGGGCGAGAAGAGTTTTTCCCGACGTACACGCCGCCGGAAAAAACAGATTGGACTTTATTTGCGCCTGCGGGCGCAAACTCTGCGAGGCTTTTTGACAGATTGAATGCCCTAGGCGGTTGTTTGCCGCTCGGGGTGTTGCGTTTGTGTGGGGGGGATTTTGGAAGCTGTCGTTGCTTTTTTCTGTAGTGACAGTTATAATAGGAAGCAGAGAGCGACCCATTCCGCCTGAGGCGGAGAGAAAAAGAAATCAAGGAGGATACCAGATGAAACGATGGTGTTATCGCATCGCGCTGTGCCTGTGCGTCTGCTTGCTGACGCTGGGGCTGTGCGGCAGGATGGAGGCGGCGGAGGTCGTAGACTCCGGCTCCTGTGGAGAGAGCCTGACCTGGTCGCTGGATGGCGACGGCGTTTTGACGATCCGCGGCACGGGCGAAATGGCGGACTATCAGGCTTATTCGACCCCGTGGGAGAATAATAGCTGGAGAATCAAAAGCGTCGTGGTCGAATCGGGAGTCACGTCGATCGGCGCGAACGCCTTTTATTATGCGCAAAATATGACCACGATCACGCTCCCCACAAGCGTGACGAAAATCGGGGCAGGTGCCTTTTCCCGCTGCAGTGCGTTGAAGAGTATCACGCTGCCGGACCGTATCACGTCGATTGGCGCACAGGCCTTTTCCCGCTGCAGTGCGTTGACGGGTATCGCGCTGCCGGATAGCGTCACGTCGATTGGCGAGCGGGTTTTTTATTACTGTGAACATTTGGAACGTGCTGCGCTTCCGGGGCGGGCGACGGAGATCGCTGCGGGGATGTTTGCAAAATGCAGTGCATTGAAAAACGTCGAGCTCCCGGCAAGTATCACAAGCATCGGCAGCGAAGCATTTGAAAACTGCAGCAGTCTGGTGCAGATCACATTGCCTGCACGTCTGCGGGAGATCGGCTCGCACGCCTTTTCCGACTGCAGAAGCTTGCAAACGATCACGATCCCGCAGGGCGTGACAAGCATCAGCTCTGATACATTCAGTGGTTGCAGCAGCTTAACGAACGTTACGATCCCGGATAGCGTAACGAGAATCGTCGGATCTGCATTTATGGGCTGCAGCAGCTTGCGGCAAATCACGCTGCCGAACAGCCTCACGAGCCTTGGCTGGGATGTATTTAGAGACTGCAGCAGCCTGGAGCGTATTGTGATCCCTGCGCGTGTGACCGAAATCCCGGGTGAAGCTTTCTGGGGGTGCACCAATCTGAAAAGCGTTACGCTGCCGGATGGCATAAGGAGTATCGATGGTGCCGCCTTCCAAGATTGTGTCAGTTTGGAGCATATTACGCTGCCGGATGGCCTGTGGTCGATTGGCAGTTCTGTCTTCCAGGGCTGCAGCAGCCTGAAAAGCATTGAACTGCCGGACAGCGTAACGTATATCAGCGAATCTACGTTTCAGGGCTGCAGCAGCCTGACGGAGATCCGCATCCCGGACGAGGTTCGGGCGATCGGAAAATCTGCGTTCCAGGGCTGCAGCAGCCTGCAGCACGCTACGCTTTCGCGTGGCCTGCAGGAGATCGGTGAATCCGCCTTTGAAGGCTGCGGCCAATTGCAGCGCATTATCATCCCGGACCAGGTGACGAGTATTGGCGCTTACGCGTTCTACAACTGCAAAGCGCTCAAG
Organism: uncultured Oscillospiraceae bacterium; assembly: GCA_958436045.1. Classification (GTDB taxonomy): domain Bacteria; phylum Bacillota; class Clostridia; order Oscillospirales; family Oscillospiraceae; genus SVMC01. The sequence continues at coordinate 1,671 of CAUBIP010000027.1, forward strand.
GCCGCCGGGTTTGCCGGCGACGCGCCGGAGCTTGGCACCCGCGCTTTCTGGATGGACGGGGAGGATGCGGCAGTATCCGCGATCCCGGGCCTGGCGCTCTCCTACATCGCAGGCAAAGAAAACTGGACGACGCCAAGCTACAGCGGCTATCCGACCACCCTGTGGGACTGCAAGGTCTTCTCCCACTGGTATCTGGATACGGTAACGGAGCCGACCTGCACGGCGGAAGGGTATACGGCCCACACCTGCACCGTCTGCGGCGATCGCTACCGGGATCAAATTGTCCCGGCGCTGGGGCATCAGTATGCCGATGGCTTCTGTATACGCTGCGGAGCGCAGGATTCATCCCAATTCTCGGATGTTTCGGCAAACGCATGGTATACGAGTGCGGTGCAGTATGCGGTCGAACATGGCTTGATGGCGGGCGTTGGGAATAACCGGTTTGGGCCGGAGGAGCCGATGACCCGGGCGATGCTGGTGACGGTGCTGTGGCGCTACGCCGGGCGGCCGGAGGCGGGGAAGAATCCGTTTACGGATGTCCCTGCTGGGCAGTGGTATACAGAAGCGGTCACCTGGGCGGCGGAAAACGGTGTCGTCAGCGGCGTCGGCAATGGCCGGTTCGCGCCCAACGGGAATATCACCCGGGAGCAGATGGCGTCCATCCTGTTCCGCTACGCGAAGCTGACGGGGCTGGATACCAGCAAGCGGGGCGAGCTTGCGGGCTTCCCGGATGAAGGCCAGGTCAGCAGCTGGGCGCGGGAGGCACTGTCTTGGGCCGTCGGCGAGGGGATCATCAGCGGCACTGCCGAAGGCGGCCGGACGATCCTGAAGCCCCAGGGCAACGCGACCAGAGCGCAAGTTGCCTCCATCCTGATGCGGTTTATCCGAAACAGCGAGAAGGCATAACAAAGCGCACGGAACAAAGCACATTTGAAAAAAGAACGCCCCCGCCGGTCCCCTTTACAAGGGTGCCTGGCGGGGGTGTTTTCTGCGTGTGCCAGGCCCCATGGAAGGGGGGCGGGTACTGCGGCTGTGGATTGGCACATGGGGGACGGCGAAGATCGCGGTTCTTGCTGCGCGGGCAGGGGCATACAATGACCTGAAGGGAGATGACGCTTTGTGGAGGAGTATCCAATTTACGCGTTCCGCACCCGGGTCGGGACGGTGACCCGGCAGCCGGTGGGGCTGTACGACGACTGGACCGCCCAGCTGCCGGGGCAGAGCGGGCTGCTGCGGGTCTACCTGGTGGGCGAGGCGCAGAGCACTTTGCTGGGGACACCGGCCCCGGCGGGCGATGGGCTGTGCTGCTGCCGGAAGCTGGCCAGGTCCAGCCAGCTGCGGGGGATCGCCTGCGCGTCCTGCTGCCGCCCGGAATGGGCTGCCTGGCAGCAGGATGGCGCGCTTTTGTGGCGCATCGAGGCAGACTACGTGGAGGTGGCGACGCCTGGCGGCGAGGAAAGCGCGCCGGTGGAGGATTTTCCCCGTCTGCAGCAGGTGGAGATTGACGGGCGCGTCTGGTGGGTGCGGCAGTGGCCCCTGGCAGAGTTTTACGCCGGGGGCAGCCCGGTGGACTGCGCTGTGTCCCTGCCTGCCGCGCCGCCGGAGCTGCCGGAAGACCCGGAAATAGCAGAAATGCCAGAAATGCCGGGCGAGTAAAAGACAGGGCGAGTAAAAGACAGGGCGAGTAAAAGACAGGGCGCATTCCTGGATTCGGAATGTGCCCTGTTGGTTTATGTGGGTGCCCCGGGTGTGGGGGGAGGTATGAAATTAGATGTAACCCATCGGGTTCACGGTGGAACCGTTGTAGAAGATGGTGAAGTGCAGGTGGTTGCCGGTGGACAGGCCCGTTGTGCCGACATAGCCGATGACCTGACCCTGGGTGACCGTCTGGCCAGCGGAGACAACGTAGCGGGTCATATGGCCGTACAGGCTGGAGAAGCCGTCGCCGTGGTTGATGGTGACGTAATAGCCGTAAACAGAGTTATAGGTCGCGGTTGTCACAGTGCCGCTCTTGGTTGCATAAATTGGGGTGCCGCCGGGGGCTGCCAGGTCCACGCCATTGTGGAAGCTGTAGTTGCCGGTGACCGGGTGCGTCCTCGGGCCGTAGGCACAGGAGACGTACGCACTGCCTGCCGGAAGGGGATACAGGAAGCCGGAGGAGGCCGGGGCGTTGGTGCTGGAGCCGCCGCCGTTACCGCCGCTGGTGTTGCCGCCGTTACCGCTGGAACCGCCGCCGTTTTGCTGCTGCTGTGCAGCGGCCGCAGCAGCGGCAGCCTGTTCGGCCGCGACGGCCTGGGTGTACTCTTGCTCCTTAGCTGCGATCTGGTCCAGCAGGGCCGCCTCCTGAGATTCGTAGTCGTCATAGAGCTTTTGCATGGCGGCCGTATCGCTCAGGAGCTGATTGATGAGGGTGTCTGACTCACTGCGCTGGGACTCCAGGGAGGCTTGGGTCTCCGTCAGCTGAGCCTGGACAGCTTCCTGCGCAGTGCGCTGGGCATCCAGATCTGAACGCTCTGATTCGATCTGCTTGGCGATGTCCTGCAGCTGCTGCATCATTTCCTGGTCCGAGGAGGCGATCTCCCGGATCATATCAATGCGGTCCAGCAGATCGGAGAAGCTGCTGGCTTTGAAGAGAATGGACCAGTAGGAGACGTTTCCGTTTTCTTCCATGGCCCGCAGACGCTCGTGATATTTCTCGTTGAGCTCCTGCTGCTGGGCCAGGGACTCGTCCAGCTCGCTCTGCTTTTCTGCAATCAGGAGATTGTACTGCTGGATGAGCTCCGTCTGGTTGTCGATCTCCTCTTGTGTCAGCTCGATCTGCTGGTCAAGGGCGGCTTTTTGGGAAACGAGGTCCTGCGTCTTGGATTGGTTGGCGGAAATGCTGTTTTCCAGCTCTGTCCGCTGAGAGGAGATGTTCTCCTGCTGCTGCTCCAGTGCGTCGATTTGCGACTGGATGGAGGACGAGGACGCCGCACTGACAGAATAGGCCAGCGATGCGATCAGGCTGACGATCATCGCAAGGGCTAGGATCCCAGCGACGATGGCTGCGATAAAACGTTTTTGCTTTGACATAGGAATACCTCCTGGATTACACGTTGAGGAATTTCCGGATGGACATAACGCTGCCGAAAATACCAACAAACAGACCCGATACGGCGTAGGTCGCGACCATGATCCAAACGACGCTCCCGAAGGGGACGAACTGGAACAGCTGCATGGAGTCGACCTCGGCGATCTTTGTGACAAGCAGATCATAGATGCCCCACTCGACGAGGAAGGCGATCACGGCACTGAACGCGCCGAGGATGAAGCCCTGCACGACAAAGGGAAATTGAATAAAGCCATTGGTCGCGCCGACCATTTTCATGATGGCGATCTCTTCTTTGCGATCATACATGGCAAGCTTGACCGTGTTAGAGATGATGAAGAGGGAGACAACCAGCAGCAGCACGATGATGGCCACGGAGACGAATTGGACGACCCGCTCCATGGTGCTGAAGCCCCGGGCCAGCTCATCGTGGGCCGTGATTTTTGCCACGCCTTCGATGGTCTGCAGGCGCTCAATGGTCTGCTGCATTTTGCTGTTGTCCTCCAGCGTGACAACGAAGCGGTCCCGGAAATTGGTGGACTGGACACCGTCAAACAGCGTCGCGTCGCCCTGCTCCTCGACAAAGTTATCCAGCGCCTGCTCCCGGGAGACAAATTCGGCTTTGGCGACGTTGTCGATCAAATTAATCTGGGAGCCGACGCTCTTGGCCTCGGCCTCAGAATAGCTTTCATCGATATAGACCAGAATCTCGTTTTCCTTTTCCAGATCCCGGACCATGGTATTGACATTGTAAAGGATCAAGGAGAAGCTGCCGACAATGATCAGGCAAGCGACGGTCACGCAGACGGCGGCAAAGGACATGAACCCGTGCTGAAAAATGCCGCGGATGCCCTCCCGTACCAGATAACCGAAATTATTGTTCTTCATAGTTAAAATACCCGTCCATTCCGTCGCTGATGACCTTGCCCTCGTTGATGGCGATGACCCGCTTGTGAAAGCGGTCGACCATGTCGGCCTCGTGTGTGACGACGAGGACCGTCGTCCCCAGTGCGTTAATCTGCTCCAGCAGGAGCATGATCTCCAGGGATTTGCCCGGGTCGAGGTTACCCGTTGGCTCGTCGGCGACGATCATCGCCGGGTTGTTGATGAGGGCGCGGGCGACGGCCACACGCTGCTGCTCGCCGCCGGAGAGCTCATCGGGGTAGCTTTTACTTTTCTCCCCGAGGCCGACTAGGTCCAGCACGTAGGGCACGCGCTTGCGAATCTCTCGCTCCGGCGCGCCGATGACGCGCATGGCAAAGGCAACGTTTTGGTAGACTGTCTTCTTCTCAATGAGGCGGAAGTCCTGGAAGATGACGCCGACGGTCCGCCGCAGGTAGGGGATCTGCTTTTTCTTGATCCCTTCCAGCTCGAAGCCGTTGATATGGATGCTGCCGCTGGTGGGCGTGAGCTCCGCGGTCAGCAGGTTGATGATGGTGGATTTTCCGGAGCCAGAGGGGCCGACCAGGAAGACGAATTCGCCATCTTCAATCTTGAGGTCGATGCCGCGGATGGCTTCGGTGCCGTTGTCGTAGGTTTTGGTGACATTCTGAAATTCGATCATACTGCTTCTCCTGTGCCTGCTGCGCTTGGGCAGCGGGCGGTCTGGTTATAGCATTTATACCACCCGGTTGTCCCGGGAGTTGAGGTACTTTTTGACCATCAGCGCGACCTTGAACACGATGGCGTGGTCAAATTCCCGCAGGTCCAGCCCTGTGAGCTTTTTGATCTTCTCCAGCCGGTAGACCAGGGTGTTGCGGTGGACAAAGAGCTTCCGGGAGGTCTCGGAGACGTTGAGGTTGTTCTCAAAGAATTTGTTAATGGTGAAAAGCGTCTCCTGGTCCAGGGAGTCGATGGAGTTTTTCTTGAAGATCTCCGAGAGGAAGATCTCGCAGAGGGTCGTCGGCAATTGGTAGATCAGGCGGCCGATCCCCAGGTTTTCGTAGCTGAGGATGCTCTTTTCCGTCTCGAAGACCTTGCCGACTTCAATGGCAACCTGCGCTTCTTTGTAAGAATCGGCCAGCTCCCGCAGATGGTTGGAGATGGTGCCGATGCCGATGGTTGTTTTAATGAAGAGCTCCGTGCGCAGCGTATCTTCGATGTTCTGCGCCAGCTTGACCAGGTCCAGATCCTCCCCATTGGGGGTGATCTGCTTGACGACGGCGATATCGCTCTCGTTGATGGAGATCACGAAATCCTGCTGCCGGTCGGTAAACATGCCCTGGAGCACGTCCACCGCGGCGATGTCCGCGCGGCTGTTCTGCCGGACCAGCAGGACGGCGCGCTGCACGTCCGTCGCGAAATGCAGCTCCTTGGCCCGGATATAGATATCACCGGGCAGGATGTTGTCCATAATAATATTTTTGACGAAGGTGCTCTTATCGTGCTTTTCTTCGTAGTAGATCTTGGCGCTGTTGATGGCAACATAGGCCATCAGGCACAGGCTCCGGGCGGCTTCGTCGTCGCCGGAGACGTAAACGGCATAGTCAAAATAGGCGGCGTTTCCCGTCGTCAGCGCTTTGAAGGTTTTTTTGTCGAAGGTGATCAGAGATTCGGAAGAACTGCTGATCCGAATGGCAAGCTCCGCCCATTTTTCCCCGATGACTGCAATATCGGTACAGGCAATCACACAACCTTCGGAATCAATTACGCCGATTTGGCGGTTTGTCGCCTCCTTCATCTGGAGGATGACATTCTGGAACATCCGATTGGACATATCGTGCCCTCCTAACTGTCGCATTTTTTGCACAAGCGCGATGCTGCTGCGCGTATTGATATTTTATATAAATATAATACATGCTTTTTCAGCAATTTGCAAGAGCGTTTTGACACTTTCTTTCAAAACACCACTGCTTTTTTGTGCCTTTTTGCCACAATTTTGTCACTATATCCAAAACAGATGCCGAAGCGGAGACCGCACTGGCATTTTTCACGAAGAGAATGTTTCGTCATCTTGACGGGATTCTAATGCGGCAATCTCTGGCTCTGTCAGGGGGCGGACTGCGCCGCGGGGGAGGCCCTGGAGGGTGAGGCCGCCTTCGGCGTCCCGTCGGAGATAGGTCACCGGCATGCCCCGGGCGGCCAGCATCCGGCGCACCTGGTGGTATTTTCCCTCCTGCAGGATGACCTCGGAGCGGCCGGGGCCCAGGGGGCGAAGCACTGCCGGGCGGCAGCGCGTGCCGTCGCGTAGGGTGAGCCCAGCGGCGAAGGCAGCGACGTCAGCTTCTGTCGCCGTGCCATCATGCTCGGCGTAATAGTGCTTTGCGACGGCGTAGCGGGGGGAGATGAGCCGGTGGAGCAGGGCGCCGTCATTTGTCAGCAGGAGGAGGCCCTCAGTCTGCTTGTCCAGCCGGCCGACGGGGCGCAGGCCCCGGGCGGCGTAGGCTGGGGGCAGCAGGTCCATGACGGTTTTGTCCTGACGGTCTTGCGTGGCGGTGAGATATCCGGCGGGCTTGTGCAGCAGCAGGACGACCCGCTGTGGGCCGGTCAGGGCTTCGCCGTCGATGCAGATCGTATCCCGCGCCGGGTCGATCTGCCGGGCGGGGTCCAAAACCGGCGCGCCGTTGCAGGTGACACGTCCGGCGCGGATGCGCTCCTTCCACTGCTTGCGGCTCAGGCCGCACTGGCCGGATAAAAAGCCTTCTAATCTTTGCACAGCTGCTCCTTTTGCATATTCTGCTTCGAACAAGCATAGGGTGTAACACGAATGAATTCCAATGGATTTTAATAACGGAGGTTTCGCCATGGTCATCCTAACTGCAAAACTCAATAAAGGGAAATTGCTTGCCGCGCTGCTGATCTTAGCGGTATTGATCGCCGCGACGATCCTCATCTGCTCCGGCGGACAGCCGGACGCGGCAGCGCCTGCGGACAATTTGCATGCCAGCAATAACGACGAGCGGGTCGCGTTCCTGGCGAGCTTTGGCTGGACGGTCCAGGCGGACCCGGTCAAGATGCAACAGGTGCGCATCCCGGACACAGCCTCAGAGGTCTTCGACCGCTACAACCAGCTCCAGCAGAGCCAGGGCTTTGACCTGGCCCAGTACGCCGGGAAGACGGTGCAGCAGTTTGTCTATGAGATATCCAATGAGGCCCAGGAGGGGCCGGTCTATGCGACCGTCCTGGTCTACAAGGAAACGATCATCGGTGGAGACGTCTCCTCGGCGGCCACGGGCGGGGTGATGCACGGCTTTGCCAGGACGTAAGCCGGGGCTCTCCTGAAAATAGTTACAGAATTGATACCGATTTGTAACTATTATAGCACGTGCGCCGCGACTTGTAAAGGGGAATTGTCACGCGGAAGGATTGCAAAAAAGCGCTTGCAATTTGCGCGCGCCGTGCTATAATAGAGAAAACGCAGGGCAAATGCGCTGCGGAACAACTGAATCGCAATCTTCAGGGCAGGGTGAGATTCCCGACCGGCGGTATAGTCCGCGAACGCTTGCAAAAGCGCCGAACCGGTTTGATTCCGGTACCGACAGTATAGTCTGGATGGAAGAAGACGAAGCGCCGCTTTTTTGCGGTGTCAAGTTCGTATTGCAATGCACCTGAAGACGGATTCAGGTGCATTTTTCTGATTGAGGTGAAGAGAATGAAAAACCTGATGCAATCCGTCAAAGAAAATCTGTCCTTTGTGGCCGTTTGCTTGCTGATTTTTGCGGCACTGGTCCTGGTCGCCTGGCTCTTTGAGCGCTTTGTGATCAAAGAGCGTCGAAAACTTGGCGGCGCTCGCTATGTCGCGACGATGGGCATGTGCGCCGCGCTGGGCGCAGTCCTGATGGTCCTGGAGATCCCGGTCTTCTTTGCGCCGCCGTTTTATAAGCTGGATTTCAGCGAGATCCCGATGCTGTTCTGCAGCTTCTATCTCGGCCCGGTCGCGGGGGTGCTGGCGGAGCTTTTGAAGAATCTCATCAAGCTGCTGCTCAAGGGCACGTCGACGGCCTTTGTCGGCGAATTTGCAAATTTCGCCGTCAGCTGCGCGCTGGTCCTGCCGGCGTCGATCCTGTATCATATCCGCAAGACGAAAAAGAGCGCCCTGGCTGGCCTTGCCACCGGGACGGTCATGATGACGGTCTTTGGCAGCGCGTTCAACGCGATTTACCTGCTGCCGAAGTTCGCAGCCCTCTATGGGATGCCGCTAGATGCCATTGTCGCTATGGGCAGCGAGATCAACGGGGCAATCCACAGCGTTTCGACACTGGTGCTGTACGCCGTCGCGCCGCTGAACCTTTTGAAGGGCTTCGTCGTCTCGGCCATGACGTTCCTGCTGTATAAGCGGATCGAGCGGGTGCTGTTTCGCAAAAAGCAGCCGGTGCAGACGCCCCAGGCGTCGAATCCCTGAGGGGGATACATTATAAATATATAAAAAGCAAAAATATAAGCAAAAACAGGCGGCTCCGGCATGATGACCGGGGCCGCCTGTTTTGGAATGCCGTTACTTTTTCGCGATGCACTCACATTCGACCAGGACGCCCTTGGGCAGTGCGCTGACCTCGACGCAGGAGCGGGCGGGGTAGGGCTCGGTGAAGTATTCGCCGTAGATGGCGTTTAGCTTGCCGAAGTCCGCCAGGTCGGTCATAAAGACCGTCGTCTTGACGACGTTGCCCAGGTCAAGCCCTGCGGCCTGCAGGACGGCGCGGCAGTTTTTGAACATCTGATGGGCCTGCGCCTCGATGCCGCCCTCGACGATCGCGCCGGTCTCGGGGACCAGGGGGATTGCGCCGGAACAGTAGACGAAATCGCCGCAATCTACGGCCTGGGAATAGGGACCGACAGCTGCCGGTGCATGATCGGTATGGATGATCTTGTTCATAATAAAGATTCCTTTCTGTATTGCGTCGCATGGGCAGGGCCCATGCGGGGAATATGAGTGCAGTCAAGCCTGCGCGTTCTGCTCGGCGCGCCAGGCGAGGTATTCGTCATAGGAGCAGAGCTTATCGCGGATCTTGCCGCCGGGCAGGAATTCAATGATGCGGTCGGCCGTTGTGGCCAGCAGCTCGTGGTCGTGGCTAGCTAGGAAGACATTGCCGGGGAAGGCGGCCACGCCCTTGTTCAGCGCCTGGATGGATTCCATGTCCAGATGGTTCGTTGGCTGGTCCAGCAGGATGCAGTTGGCGCCGGAGAGCATCATCTTCGAGAGCATACACCGGACCTTTTCGCCGCCGGACAGGACCTGCACCGGCTTGAAGACGTCCTCCCCGGAGAAGAGCATCCGCCCCAGGAAGCCCCGGAGGTAGACATCGTCCTTTTTCTCGGAATATTGGCGGATCCAGTCGATGAGGGAGAGACCGCAGCCGTCAAAATACGGAGAGTTGTCCTTGGGAAAGTAGCTCTGGCTACTGGAGACGCCCCATTTGACGCTGCCGCTGTCCGGCTCCAATTCGCCCATCAGGATCTTGAACATCGTCGTCTGCGCCAGCTCATTTTCGCCGACGAAGGCGATCTTTTCATTCCGCCCGGCGATGAACGAGACATGGTCCAGCAGCTGCACGCCGTCGACGGTCTTGCAGACGTCCGTGACAAAGAGCACGTCCTTGCCAATCTCCCGCTCCCGGGTGAAGCCGACGAAGGGGTAGCGCCGGGTGGAGCAGGGCATCTCCTCCACCGTCAGCTTGTCCAGCAGACGGCGGCGGGCGGTTGCCTGTTTGCTCTTGGCTTTGTTGGCGGAGAAACGCTGGATAAACTGCTGCAGCTCGGCGATCTTTTCCGCATTGCGCTTGTTTTTATTGCGGATGAGCTGCTGCACCAGCTGGCTGGATTCGTACCAGAAATCGTAGTTGCCGACATATAGTTTGATTTTACCGTAGTCGATATCCACGATGTGGGTGCAGACGGTATTGAGAAAATGCCGGTCGTGGGAGACAGTGATGACGGTGCCGGGGAAGTCCAGCAAAAAGTCCTCCAGCCAGTCAATGGAGGCGATATCCAGGTTGTTCGTCGGCTCGTCCAACATGATGATATCCGGATGACCGAACAGCGCCTGGGCAAGCAAGACCTTGACCTTTAAGCGGCCGTCGGTATCGGCCATTTTATCCTGGTGCAGCGCCACCGGGACGCCCAGGCCCTGCAGGATCTGGCTGGCCTCGGACTCTGCCTCCCAGCCGCCCAGCTCGGCAAACTCTGCCTCCAGCTCTGAGGCCCGCAGGCCGTCCTCATCGGAAAAGTCCGGCTTTTCATATAACGCGTCCTTCTCCTTGCCGACCTCGTAGAGCCGGGGGTTGCCCATGATGACCGTCTCCAAAACGCTGTAGGCATCGTACTGGAATTGGTCCTGCTTCAAAACGGACATCCGGACGCCGGGCTGAATGGTCACATGGCCCTTGGTAGACTCCAGGTCGCCGGAGAGAATTTTTAAAAAAGTGGATTTCCCGGCGCCGTTGGCGCCGATGACGCCGTAGCAGTTGCCTGCGGTAAATTGCAGGTCTGCATGCTGGAACAGCACGCTGCCGCCAAACTGAATGCCGAGATCTGAGACGGTGATCATAAAAAGCGGTTTCCTTTCCCATAAATTGATAGACAGAATATTTCCTCGCCTCTATCCTACCATATCGCGCCGGGGAAATAAACCCGCCGTTACAATTTTTTTACAATTGCCCCCTTGCAAATAGCGAAAGATGCGCTATAATAGTTTTAGCACTCGGAACAAATGAGTGCTAAACATTTTCTGAGGATGTGTTTTACTATGGCAAAGAAACAGTTTAAAGCAGAATCCCAGCGCCTGCTGGATCTGATGATCAACTCGATCTACACGCACCAGGAGATCTTCCTGCGGGAGATCATCTCCAACGCATCGGACGCCATTGACAAGCTGGCTTACCGGGCGCTGACGGATGAAAACGTCGGCCTGAACCGCGGCGATTTTGCCATCACGATCACCCGTGACCCGGAAAACCGGATCCTGACGATTTCGGATAACGGCATCGGCATGGATTATGACGAGTTGGAGAAGAACCTGGGTACCATCTGCCGCAGCGGCTCGCTGCAGTTTAAGAATGAGGCGGAGAAGAAGGACGATATTGATATCATCGGCCAATTCGGCGTCGGCTTCTACTCAGCGTTTATGGTCGCCCAGACCGTCACGGTCGTCTCCCGGAAGTACGGCAGCGACCAGGCGTTTATGTGGCAATCCAACGGCGCAGACGGTTACACGATCCAGGAAGCTAAGCGGGACCAGCCCGGCACCGACGTTATCATGAAGCTGAAGGACGACTCGGACGACGGCAACTACAGTAAATTCCTGGACCAGGAGCAGATCAAGAGCTTGATTAAAAAGTATTCGGACTATGTCCGCTACCCCATCAAGATGGAGATGACACAGCAGCGGCTGAAGGAAGGCACGGAGAAATCCGAAAAGCCCGAGTGGGAGACGTTCACCGAGGTCGCAACGCTCAATTCCATGGTCCCCATCTGGCAGCGCCCGAAGAAGGACGTGACGGACGACGAGTATACGAATTTCTATCGCGATAAATTCGGCGACTACATGCCGCCGCTGACCCATGTGCATATCAGCGTCGAGGGCGCGGTGACGTATAAGGCGCTGTTGTATATCCCGTCCCAGGCTCCGTATGATTTCTACACTCGGGATTTCAAGGCTGGGCTGCAGCTGTATTCCTCTGGCGTTATGATCATGGAGCACTGCGAGGACCTGCTGCCGGAGCATTTCCGTTTCGTTCGCGGCGTTGTCGATTCCCAGGATCTGTCACTGAACATCAGCCGCGAGATGCTGCAGCATGACCGGCAGCTGAAGATCATCTCCAACAACCTGGATAAGAAGCTCCGTGCCGAGCTGACAAGGCTGCTTACCGAGGAACGGGAGAAGTACGAGACCTTCTGGACTGCCTTTGGCCGCCAGATCAAGTGCGGCGCCGTCGCCGATTACGGCGCGAACAAGGAAATGCTGCAGGACCTGCTGCTCTTCTGGGCCGACGGCGAGGGTAAGCTGGAGACGCTGAAGGAATACGTCGCCGCCATGCCCGAGGGGCAGGAGAAAATCTATTACGCCGCCGGCGAGAGCCGCGACCGCTTGATGCAGCTGCCCCAGGTCGAGCGCCTGCAGGATAAGGGCTACGATGTGCTGTTTATGACGGAGGATGTGGACGAATTCGTCCCCCGGACGCTGCAGAATTACGACGGCAAGGCCTTCTGCAATATCACGACCGACGATCTGGACCTGGATACGGAAGAGGAAAAGAAGGCCGCGGAGGAGCAGAAGAAGGATCTGGAGCCGGTGCTGGACTATCTGAAAAAGCAGCTGGAAGGCCGCATCAAGGAGGTGCGCCTGTCGCAGAACCTGGGTTCCCACCCGGTCTGTCTTGTCCCGGCGGGCGGCATGAGCTTTGAGATGGAGAAGTATTTCAAGCGGATGAACCCGGATATGCCGATGATGGACGCTGGGCGCATCCTGGAGATTAACCCCGCCCACAGCGCCGTGGCCGCACTGCAAAGCGCCATCGGTCAGGACGAAGAGAAGGCCGCCAAATACGTGGAGGTCCTCTATGCCCAGGCCCTGCTCATGGCAGACTTGCCGCTGGAAGACCCGACGGCTTACACCGACCTGGTCTGCAGCTTAATGCAGTAAAACAAAGTGAGATGGGCGCTGCAAAATTTGCAGCGCCCTTGATCGTATTCAATTAAAAAGCCTCGCAGAGCTTGCGCCGCGCACGGCGCCAATAGAGTTCAATCTGTTTTTTCCGGCGGCAAGTGGGTGAGACTCCAAGAGCGCGCAGCGCGATTGGCAAAGTCGAACCCATGCAGCGCATACGTCGGGAAAAACTCGTTCCGCCCTGCAAGTTGGGTGAGACTCCAATTGTGCAAGCTCTGCGCAGCACAATTGGTCAAGTCGAACCCATGCAGCGCTGTGGAATTTCTGTGCCAAAGGCGCAGAAATTATGCGCACAGCAGGGTGCAATTCCCCTCAAACGAGAGCCCAGCGAAGCGGTAAGCGAAGGTCAAAAGCTTAAGCGAAAGTCAAAATCTCTGATTTTGTCACTTGAGCTTACACAGCGTGCTGATTTTGTCACTCGAGCTTATACAGCGTTGTCTCGTTTGAATGTGCATTATAGCAGCATTGGTTGAAGCTGCTTTCCCTGCAGGGCCAGGTCGACGGTTTCGGGGAGCTTTGTAAAATCTGCCACCAGGGATGCGGGCTTTTTCATGGGACTGTCCTGCCCGAAGGGGACGAAGTAGAAGTACCGCCGGGTCAGCAGCTTGCCGAGACTGGCGGCGTTGCCCGCCAGCGCGTCGTTGGAGGAGACGGCCAGGACGATGGGCCGCTCATTGCGCAGATGTGCCTTGCAGGCCAGGGTCACGGTGGAATCCGCCACGCCCCGGGCAAGCTTTGCCAGGGTGTTGCCGGTGCAGGGGGCGACGATCAGCAGGTCCAGCAGCTTCTTTGGCCCGATGGGCTCTGCGTCCGTCAGGCTGCGCAGTGCGGGCCTGCCGCAGATCTGCTCCGCCCGGGCAATGTGTTCTGTCGCCCGGCCAAAGCGCGTATCCAGCGTGGCGCTGGCTTCGGAGAAGATTGGAATGATATTGGCATAGCGCCCTGCAAGCACCTCCAGCGCCTGCAAGGATTTTTCAAAGGTACAAAAGGAACCGCACAGGGCGTAGCCTAGGGTCAAGGTCTCGTTCATAATGCCTCCTGTTCTGTCAGGGTGCGGGCCACGGTCTGGGCGATGAGCCGCCCGGCAGTGGCAGGCGCGGTTTTGCCGGGGAGCCCCCGGGCGTGAGTAAATTGCAGACTGCGGCGCAGGCACTGGGAGGCATCGATGCCACCTGGGGCGGACGCCAGGTCGATAAGCACGCAGGCAGGGTCGATGGTATCATACTGCGCGGGCGTGAACACCGGGGCCGGGACGGTGTTGAAGATCGCCCGGTATTGGCCCAAGGGGCTGCGGTACTTTGCGACGGTATCGTGTGCCAGGCCCAGGGCTTCCAGCAGCGCCCGGTCCGCGTCGTTGCGGACGGCGACGGTGACCCGGGCGCCCAGCCGCTGCAGCCGCAGGCTCAGCTGCTTGCCGACACGTCCAAAGCCCAGGACAAGGCAACGGGACTCCCAAAGTGTATCGGGCATTTGCTGCATGGCCAGGGCCAGCGCGCCCTCCGCCGTGGGAATGGCGTTGGCCGTCGTCAGAAATTCGTCTTTTTCATAGTCCAGGACCTGAGCCCCAGCATTTTGCAGCTGCTGGGCAAAGGCGCCCGGTCTGCCACAGAGAAAGCGGCTGCCGGTGATGGGCCCCTGGATCAGATCGCTGCAGTGCAGGATCGTCTCGCCTTGCAGAAACGGAATGTAGCCCCGGGCATTGAACGCGGGGTAAGGCAGCAGGTAGTCCCGCTGAGGCTGGAACAGCCCGGGCAGCGCCATCGTATCCGGGCTGCCCTGCACCTGAAATGTATCGACCTGCCAACCGGCCTGGCGGAGCTGCTGCGCGCAGTAGCTGTAGCGGACATCGCCGCCCAGGATTGTGATGTGTGCAGGCGTAAGCTGCAAGAAGATCACCTCCCGAAGGGTTTTCCCATCCTATGCACGCGACGTCTGCCCGGTGCGGCGGAAAACAGGGCTTGTGCGAACCGGCCGGGTGGGGTATAATAAAGAAAAGCTGTGCAGCCGCTGCTGCGGCGCCGGTGAAAGGAGGCGGCAGGAATGGAACGTCGCGGTTTTATTCATGATATGCTGGACGTAAAAATTTTGATCCTTTACGTGATGGACCGGGTTATGTACCCGGTGGACGCGCAGAAAATATATGAGCTTTGCTATCAGGATGACTGCCTGAGCTATTTTGATGTCGTGCAGGCGATCCCGCAGATGGTGGCCTCCGGGCATTTGCTGCAGCAGGAAGATGGCAGCTATGCCATCACGGAGGAGGGCAAGCAGACCCTCGCGGTGACGGCGGATTCTATCGCGTTTCCGGTCCGGCAGCGGGCGGAAAATGCGGTGGAGCGGTTCAATCGCCAGATTCTGCGCAACAACTATGTCCGGACGGAGATCCTCCCGCGTCCGGCGGGGGATTTTTCCGTTGTCATGGGGCTGGATGATGAATTTGGCAATTTGATGACGCTGGAGCTGGTCGCGCCGACCCGTGCCCAGGCGCGGAAGCTGGAGCAGGCGTTTTCCCAAAAAGCGGAGCAGCTGTATCAGTCAATCATGAACGAGCTGCTGGCGTCTGAGGAGCGCGCTGAGACGTAAACAGCCTGTTCACAAAAAATTTACACGAAAACCGGCGCACAGGGGCCTGTTATAGAAAATGCACAGGAAAACCTATTGAAATCTGACAAATTTATGGTATAATAGTAAACAGCAAAACCCCTGAATCATCCGAAAGGAGTGGCCAATGATGAAAATTCAGATGCAAGAAAAGAAAATTCGCCTGCCGGAGGATATCCATGCATACGCCAGCAAGAAGGTGACGAAGCTGGAGCGGTACTTCCGCGAGGAAGCAGAGGCTTTTATCACGTTCTCCGTTGAGAAGAATCGCAATAATGTGGAGCTGACGGTCCATGCGGCCAATACCTATTTCCGCGCCAGTGAATCGACCTCCAATATGTACGCATCCATCGACGCCGCGGTCAGCACCATCGAGCGCCAGATCCGCAAGAACAAGACCCGCCTGGAGCGCCGTCTGCGGCAGGATGCCTTTGCCAGAACGGTCGACATGCCCAATACGTTTGTGCCCGTCGAGCCGGAGGAGGAAGAATTCCGCATCCTGCGTACCAAGCGCTTCCCCCTGAAGCCCATGACGCGGGACGAGGCGATCCTGCAGATGAACCTGCTGGAGCACAGCTTCTTCGCTTTCCGCGATACGGATGCCGACGGCGCTTTCGCAGTCGTCTATAAGCGCAACGACGACGGCTACGGCATCATTGAGGACGTCCAGTAAGTTTTCCCCAGGCGCGTTCAGTTCCGTGCAAGTTTTTGTATTCCCGCGCCGGGCCATCGCTGGTCCGGCGCTTTTTTATCTTGCATTTTTTGGTGAAATTCAGTAAAATAAACCAAACGTACGGTGCAATATTGCGGGGTTCCCTGCTGACAAAAAAGGATGGAACGATGAAAACAATGAAAAACTGGCTGCTGGCCGCTGTACTGGTCGCGGCACTGACCGCAGTGGTCGCCTGCGGAGGAAAATATCTGAGCCATACGTATCGCGCGGAAAAAACGCTGGAGTGCAGCACGCTTGCGTTGGACGACCAGACCGTCGCGATTTCCGAGACGCAGCAGAAAAACTATCTGGGCGACCGGACGATCCTTCGGCGCCACTATCAACTGGGAAACGGCGACACCGTGACGCAGGCCCGGGTGCAAAATGGCAACTGGGCCTCCCGCTGGGAAGCGGTGGAGACCTGGGACCTGCCGTCAAAGGAAGGGACGATCTGGTACTACGACCCGGCGGTCGGTGCATGGCAGCAGGCCGCGCTTTCGCCCGCGGTCCTGTCCGCAACGGCGGCTTATCTCGCAACGCCGGATGTGCAATATTTTGTGTTCATCCCCTGGGGCTATCGCCAGGTCGAGCGCGCCTGCCTGCAGGAGACGGGGAGCCGCGGCTATTTGACCATTACGCAGACGGAAGGTGGCTGGCGTGTGCAGGTGTTTGGCAGTTATCTGAATGCGGGGGAGGTCTGCGATTATACCGTCGTACGCTCCGATGATCCGGCACCGTTGTGGGATACGGCAGAGAACAGTCTGACGCTTTGGGCGACATATGCCCAGCCGCGGGATTGGAAGTGGTGCTACGATGGCTACTACCGCCCGTGCCCGGAGACATATGAGCCCCACGGGAGCGGCGTTTATTTCCGCAGTGTGATTTCTTATTTAACAAAAAGTTTGGAAGCCCTGGCAGGGTCCAACCGATGCGCTGATGACCTGACGGTCGCGATGCTAGACACGGTCTCGCGTCTGGCGGAAGCCGACGGGAGCATGCATACGAAGACCCGCAGCGGCTGGCTTTGGGAAGATTACGGCATCGGCGCGGATTATTACGATACCCGCTGGAATTCGGACGCGATGCTGCTCTATCTGACCTTCGCGCAGCGGCACGGCGGCTTTCGGGATGTGATGGAGGACTATCTGGCGTTCTATCTTGACTACGCCGAAAAATATCATCACACCACGGAAAACGGCGGCTGGTTTGTCTACGATTACTGCAATCCGGATGCGGATGTGCCGGTGCACACCTCGCTCAACCACCAGCTGGCGGAGATGCAGGTGCTGTATGACTACAGCGACTATCTGCAAAGACCGGACCTGGCCGCCTTGGCGGACCGCATGCTGCTGGCGATCGAGGACACCTGGCCCCAGTGGATCAAGCCAGATGGCGACCTACAATATTGCTACTACGGGGAGGGCGTCTATGGCAGAGCAGATTACCCCTACCTGACCTATAATGATTTGTTTACGATGCAAAAGACGCTCCTTACTCGCAATGGGGAAGAGAACACGGCGCTCCGTGCCCTGATGGAAAGCAAGCTGCGCTGGATGACGCAGCAGGGGATTACGGGGTATTTTAAATAATTTTGAAAAAAACTGAAAAAAGATATTGACAAAAGTGCGGGGAGCTGGTATACTAACGAAGCGCATTACGGAAGCGCAGTTAATACCAGGCAGAAGTGAAAGAGATAGCGGCGTTGCGT